>JACQHZ010000425.1 GCA_016198745.1 Verrucomicrobiota bacterium | reverse complement strand
GATAAGTCCGGCGCGTGTGGATTTTGGAGTGTTGGAGGCGAACTCGCTGCCCGTAGAGCGGTTAGTAACTATCAAACCAAGTTTGGCCCGTCCTTTGGATCCTGCAATCGAACTCAGTACGGATAGTGATTACCTTAGCGGGCATCTTGGCAAACAGGAATTGCCTGAACGATATGAATTGCGCCTTAAACTATCGAGCCAAGCTCCAATTGGGCCCATACAAGGAAATATATTTCTAAAAGCGTCAAGTGTTACCAATCATATCTTTCAGATTGCAGTTGGCGGCAAAGTGATCGGCGACCTGCGCGCCGAACCGGAAACACTCTATTTTGGAACGATTCCTCAAGGACGCGAACAAACCTTGCGCGGGAAAATATTTGCGGTCCGTCCCGACGGCAAGTATGGGATCAGCATCCTCCCCGCATCTGCGTCGCGCTTCATCGCGGGTCGGATGACGGACCGAGCAACGTTCGAAGTCTTGATCCTCTCGAATGCGCCGCCGGGCCGGGTGAACGCCACCGCGCGGATCGCTTCTCCGAAGGACAAGAACGCCGTGGTTGAAGCGCCGATCTTCGCCTTCGTCTCGACCAACGTTAGCACGCGCGCTCAGGGCGCCGGCCCTGCGGCCAATCATTGAAATCCATTTTGTCATGAAAGACCCTTTCCCCACTCGTCCTCTGCTCTCCGTCATCGGACGGGATTTCCTTGGCTTTTTGGTTTTGTGCGGGATTTCGCTGTTGGCGGGGCTGCTCATCAACGCGCTGCGGGAAAAACCGTTGCCGCTGGTGTATCAGCCCCCGCTGGAGCGGATTCGCAAATCCCTTGCTGCTCGTTCCCAGCCGGGGGCGGAGATGGCAGAGCCTGCCCCCAGCTGGACTGGGGGGAAGAAGGGAGCCGGGGCGGAGATGGTAGGGAAGAAGGGAACCGGGGCGGCTGTGCCACGGCCACATACCGCAGGAAACGCGCAAAGCAGTTCGCGCGAAATATCGCCTCAGGACCTGCGCATGGCCATGGGAAAACCGGGCCTTGTCGTGCTGGACGCTCGGCCCAGGGATTTTTATGAATTGAAACACATCGCCGGCGCGCGGAATCTTTCGCGCGAGAGGTTGGAAGAGGATTTCAATCGCTTGTATCCGGTTCTTTCCGATCCATCCGTGAAACAAATCGTGGTCTATTGCGCCAACGCAACCTGCGAGGACAGCCGCATCGTTGCCGCCGCGCTTTCCGAGCTTGGTTTTGGGCCGATGTTTGTTCTCAAGGACGGCTGGGCGGAATGGGAGGCCGCCGGGTTGCCGGTGGAACGGCAGTAAGATGAAGCGGTTTGAGATGTTCTGTGGGTTGGTCTTGGGCGGCGTCTTCATGTATGCCGGTGCGGCGAAATGGAAGGCCCCTTGGAGCTTTGCCGACAGCATGGTTTCCTTCAAAATCCTGCCTTTGATGCCGATCAATCCGTTGGTTCTCACGCTTCCGCCGCTGGAGGTCTTGGCGGGCTTGCTGTTGGTTGGCGCGGCCTGCGGCGAGACCGCCGCCGTCCGCTGTCTCATCCGTCGGGTGGCGGCCCTGAGCGTAATGGTGATGACGTCCGCCTTCTTGATCGCGCTCTTTTCCGCCCTGACACGTGGCATTTCAGTAGATTGCGGTTGTTTCGGGGGCCTGCCTGTCTGGCAGACAGGCGGGAAACTTTCCACATTGAAAACGTGGCTGGCGGTAGGCCGGGATATGATCTTCTTCGCCATGGCAATCGCCATCTACCGCGGAAACAAGGATGGCTGATTTCAGGTTGTGTTGCGCATCGTGATCCGGCGGGTCATTGGACATCTGAACCTGCTGGCGATCAGGATCAGGACCTGAGCGGTCGGAAACTGCGCCGTGCCGTGCGCGCGCGGAATGTTTGGATTAGTTGTGCGGGGCGTGCGCCTGGACCCATTCTTTCATCTCGGTTTCCTCCTGTTTCGCCTGCGCTTCGCGCGGTTTGTCGTAGCCCATGACGAGGATGGCGCCGCCATCCACCACCAAGGTGTGTCCCGTGATGAACCGCGCGCGTTCGCTCAGGAGAAACAAGGCGGCATCGGCGATGTGTTCTTCGTTTCCAACCACGCGCAACGGCTGCCAGTTCTGGTAACCGGGACGCGACGGGGTGCCGAATCGTCGCCGGAATTCATCGTGATGTTCGGGCGCCACTTTCTTTGCCAACCAGGCATCCACGTCCACGTAGGTGTCCATGTTGCCGGGCGAAACCACGTTGAACCGGATCCCCATCGAGCCGAATTCCAGCGCCCAATCCCGCGTGGCGGCTTCCAGTCCGCCCTTGGCGGCGGCGTAGAGCGAGTACTTGCCGTAGCCGCGAATAGCATGGATTGAAGAAGTGGTGACGACCGCGCCGGACCCCGCGCGTTTCCAAAAGGGCGTCATTTCACGCACGGCATAAAAGCTCGCCAGCAGGTTGGTTTGAAGCGATTGGATGGCTTCCGCGGCATCAATGGCTGTCACCTCGCGATACATTTTCCCGGCAGCGTTGTTCGCGAGCAGGGTCGGCTCTCCCAGCGCCTGCTGGATGCGCGGCATGACGGCGCGCCACGCGGTGGGATCGCTGACATCCATGATTTCGGCGTGGACGGGGCCTTGTTCCGCCAGTTGCGGATGGAACTTTTGCGCGCGTTCGGGCGATCGTTCGAGGAGCGCGACCTTGCAGCCTGCTTCAAGCAGACGGCCTGCGATGCGCGCGCCGATCTTGCCGCCGGTTCCCGTCACAATGGCGGTTCGTCCGGCAATTCCCCATATCGAATGGATGGCGCTCATAAGTTTGGATTGTGCAATCTACAGAGGTCGGTTGCGTTTGTTGGCGCGCAACCGCGCAACGGGCGTAATCATACATCACCCTCGCGCAAAGAAAATGACAAACTCGGTTCTGCGCCCGGTTCCTGGCGGCGTTTGATTCAAACGTCAAGATAGGAACACCATCCCAAATCCGGACGTAAGATGGAATCCAAGAGGCGATCATGATCGATGATGCGTTGATAATCCGCTTCGCAGATTTTTCCAAAAACCTGTCTGCGTGCAGCCACACACAGGCAGATGTAGGGGAGGGCTTTACGCCCTCCCGCTCTGGAATTCGGGCGGGGATAAACGTCCCGGCTCCCTTCTTCCCTACCACCTACCCCGCCCCTACACCAGGTTTGCGTTTCTTGGGCGCTTATTTCCGGATCTAGGACCATCCATCCCGGGTTCGGAGAATCATGGTCTCTGCCGATTGCAAAGACTCCTGAAGGAACTCGCGGCATGAAACGCTCATCGAGGAATCAGGTCAGCACCACGGTTTCAAACAGGTGCACCTTGGGGATGTTGACAACCAACCATTCCCCCTCGCGCCGGGTGGAGACGGGATCGTTCGACACGAGCGCGCGGGCGCCTTGGCGGGGCGTGCGAATCTTGAGCCGGATGTTGTGCTGAGGCTCGATCCGTTCGAAGGGTCGTGAAAGTCCGCCAGCATAGTTGATCAGGCTGACCATCTCCTGGGCGCCGTCCCGCGTTTGGCGATGCACCACTTCCGCTGCGGCGCGCAAGTTTTCCACGAGGATGTCCCGTTGACTCAAGCGCGAGATGATGTTTCGAAAAAGCAGCCGGATTTCGGTCTGTTTGTAATTCCAATAATGCGCGCCATACGTTCCCGCGAGATAAACCGCCTGGCCCCGGCCGAAATGATGCAGCGCCACGGCGGGATGTTCGGAAGGCTTGATTTCACTCCCGTCCCATCCCTTGAATTTGCGCGAATAGGCGCTGACCATCCGCGCGCCCGCCAAGGTCACTTCCGTGCTGATCAGGGGCGCCGGCAGCAGTTCGGGGTGGATGTCCTTGAAGAAATCAGGCGACTCCGTCGAGCGAAAGAAGTAGAAGTGCGGATATGGTTTCAGCGGTGTGCGCAACAAGCGCACGCCGAAAAGATCCTCCAAGCTCAGGCGCGCGCCGCGCCGTCCGTGCTCGTCGCATAGGGCGGTCTCGAAGCTGGCAACGAGATGGCCGCCGTTCCGGACGTATTCGCGCAGACGATCGTCAACCGCCTGCCCGGTGCAGGCGACGTTCGGGAGGATCAAGAGGTCGTATCTGGAAATGTCCCCCGCGCGAATGGATTCCTCGTCAATGATGTCGCATGGAACCTGACTCCCGATCAAAGCATCGTAGAAACCATTGAATTCCTCTCCAAGATCGCCGACCGTTTCGCCCGCTTGTCCGCCCTGGGTGAAATCGCCGTGCAAGACCTGGGGTTGGCCGTAGAAATTGAGGGCATCCGCCGGCCAAACGATGGCCACCCGCGCTTTGGAAACGGTTTGGAAATAGGCGTCCCGTTGCTCACGGAAGAATTTGAAATCACCGGCCAGTTTGGCGAAGGCCGCTTGATCCTTGAACCAGTTGAATCCGGAAAACCAGACCCCGGAACCATGCAGCGGGGCTTGCGCCAGGGCGAGCCGGAGTTCCACTTCCGGCTGGTAGAAGCTGCGCCAGGGCGCGTGCGCCGGCGAGTTGAAGATCACGGTGGGTTTGCCGCCGGACTGCGTTTGGTAGTACTTCGCATTCGCTCCAACCCGCCAGATGGGCATGCGCGAGAGTTGATGGCTGACAAAGCCGCCCTCCGCTCCCAAGATGTCCACGCTTTGGATCAAGATCCGGTTGTTGCGCCCCACTGCGTAGTAAGGCTCATCTTTTGGCGCCAGGTTGCCGTACAACGCCACGTCCGGCCGGGTTGCCTTGATGGCCTGATTGCAGTATTCGAAGAATCCGCGCAGGCTTTCCGCCTGGAAAAACGCCAGCTGGCGCAACTCCGCGTGGCCGGGTTGTTTGGGCGGCATCTCCGTCCCATGTTGCTGACGGTAAAGCTCCCGACAATGCCGGCAATAACAGGCGTCGCGATAGAGACAGGGGCCGTCGAAAAAAATGCCGTTCACCGGGTACTTGCACAAATCCAGGCATACCGCGCGAACCCAATCCCGCCACGGTGAGTTGACGCAGAAAGCGGTCTCGACGCCATAGAGGTCTTCGATCGTGCTGCCGTCACGGCGAACTTGTTTCCACGCGGGATATTCATTGCCGAAGGCGGGCTTGATCGCATGGGTGTTGAAATAGACAATCGTGCGATAGCCCGCTGGCCGGGACAGTTTCAGGTAATCCGCCAGGTAATCCCGCCCGTTTTCATGAAACTGGTCTGACTTGAAATAACAACGTTGATTGCTTAGGTGGCCTTCAATGAAGCTTACCCCATGGGTCTGCATGGCGTGCGACCGTTGGATGACATCCACTTCACAGGCGGGATCCGCCGTGTCCTGCCAGCCGCTGCCGCAACTGAAACCAGCCAAGGTGTAAAGACACGTCTCGTAAATCAACAGCGGCTCATTTTCCCACCAGCGTTCGGGATCGGGTGTGTTCATCGGGATTCGCCTTTGGCATAAAAACGGCGCAGCCATTCCGCCCGGTTCAGGCAACGATAACCGGCGGAATATCGCGCCACCCGGCGGTCGGCGTCGGCCTCACGCGCGGGAAACCACCAACGGTTGTCCGCTTCGATCAAAGGCGTAGCCAGCGCCGCGCGATACCATTCCTTGAGCAGCCGCGGATGGCTGAGGAGAGGTTCGAGATACAGGGAGGCGCTGAATTTTCCGGCCACCCCCGCCGTGGTGTCCATCAGCCCCATGCCGGGAACGGTCAATGGTTCGAGGTCGAAATCCTGGCCGGCCCAAATCAGGTCGCTGATTTCGCGGAGGTTCAAGTAGCGGCCATGACGCTTGAACATCTGATGCAAATCCACGTCCATCAGAACCCACTTCCCGCGCTTTGGCCAATAGAACTCGAACAGGGTATGTCCGTTGCTGTAGGTATTATAACGGCCGTGGCGCCGCAATCCGAGCACTCGTCGGGCGGCAACACCCACGCCGCGCAGCAGCCTGCAAACAAAATCCGCGACGTAGCCGCAGGTCAGGGAGAGATTCCCGCGCCGCGCGCATTGGATTCGCTCCGGGAAAGCGAGCGGTTCATGTTGTTCGCCATGGACATGAATGAGCGCCAGAGCGGCCAGGAGTTTCAGGATGTCCTTTCGATACAAGATCGCGCAGGCATACGCCCGGCGGTTGGACGTCGCCACGGGGCGATCCAGCGGCAAAGCATAGCGGATTTGGCCCCAATCCCAAAAACGATACAGCCCCTCCCGATTGAGGTGAAAGAAGCGGTCGCCCAAGCGCACCCAGCGCGGCCGACGAAACACCAAGGGCAACGCGTTAACCCGGCTGACAACGGTTGTCCGCGGAGCTTTGGGCCGCCCGCAAATCGGGGTCGCCTCCCGGCCGGCGAAATGCCAGGCGCAGAGGTCATGGACAACACGCATCATTGGCCCGGTAAATGACGATGCTTTCCACACGACTGCGCTTGGGAAAAGTGGCGGTTCGCGCAGTCCAGTAGGACAGGCATCTTGCCTGTCTCCTTGTCCGCAGATGACCCCCGCTTTCGGGGGGTCCTACTTTTGCGACAACATGTTGGGTCATAGGAATTGCTAAGGCTTAAAATAGTCGGGGTCGTACACTTTGACGAGGGAAATGTCGTCGAACCAGATTCGGTCCGCGGCAGATTGGCGCGGCGCGCTGAACAACGGCAAGCAGGCCGTAGCATTTGCCGGAACGGTGAAGGTTGTCTCGACCCGACGCCAGGCCGATTGGTTTTCCCGCGGATAGTACACCAGAATTCGCGGGGCGGCCGGCGATCCTTCGTCAGCCCAACCTTTCGCATTTTGCCACCGGATGAACAGGTTACCGCCCTTGTCCGCAGGCGATTGTTTGACCCAGAAGACGAGCCGAAAACGGCAACCCGGCTTGACGGCCAGGGCCGTCATCAGGCAACCGTCCACCTGATTCTCCCGAATGGAGAAGGAAGACTGCCCTGTATGCCCCTCGGCCGGGTCCCAAAAAAAGCGTGTCACGGACTGTTGAAAGACCCAGGTGCTCCAGCCCGGAAATTTCCCGGCTACTTCATGCCACTCGACACACTTCCGTTCCGGAGCCGGGCCGGCTTCCGCGTTGGCCGCCGCAGGGGTCTCAAACCCGCCGTTTTTCAGCAGATTGATCTCCGCCTCGGGACTGTCCGCCGCAAAAACCTGAGTGAGAAGGAGCGGCCGGATGAGTTCATTCCCCGGCGCCGCTGCCAGTTCCATCCACAGGGACCGGGTGGCCGGCCAACCCTGCGCGGCCTTGCGCTCGGTTGTGATCTGGGCGAAGACCGCATCGGCCCCGCGCTCGACCAACGGACCGACTTTCAAGGTGGCGATGTTGCGGTAGGCATCCAGCGTGGTTTCGCTGAAAATCGCCTGCTGCTCGGCCGGCGTCATGGTGTAGGTCTCGACGCCGGTGACCGCGGCCATGCCCGCCGCGGCGAGTGCGGCAGCGCGGGTAGGGTTCACCTTGCTCTGGCGGCTCAGGTTTTCCAATTCCTTGGCCGTGAGGTAGCCTTCAAGATAGAGGCGGCTTAACCCGAAGATTTTGTCAAACAACGCCAGCCGTCCGGTCACGGCGGGAGTCCGGGCCAGGCGGCGCGCCTCCCCGAGCTGCGCCGCGAGATACGACAGGTCGTCCCGCCGATACTCGTCGAACTGGAGAGTGCTGTTCCAGTCACCCATCGGATTAAGCGGGTCCAGCTTGCGGCCATAGACGGCTTCGATCCGGTCAAAGAACCGACGCATCGGGGCCGCGGCCTCGCCGTAGAATTTCTCGAAATAATCCCGTAACAGCCCTTCAATGTCGGCATCAATGTTCCAGGCCAGCTCGTTGAGCACGTACTGCCGCGGTCCGTCAAAGAGCCAGACGTTGACGAACGACTCGACCCAGGCGGACCGGAGATTGTATTCGCGGTAGGCTTTCTTCCAGGCGTTGCCGATTCGACGGGGATAGTGGCGGGGCGCCACGTACCCGAAACCATAGACGTAATCGTACAGGCCGATGTTATGGGCGCCCGCTTGCCGCCATGCCCGCAACGGTTCGAAGTCGCGCGCCAAGCCGCTGGTCACCTCGACGAAAAGGTTGGGTTCCAGCCGGAGGTTGCGCGGCGGCGGGGCCGCCCCGCCGTACGCATCAAAACCGACCTTCTTGCCCGGCAACTCTTTCTGCGCGAGCCGGGCGACTGCGTTGCAGAAGGGGATATACGGATTGGCATACTGTTCCTGCCAGGCGGTGCATTGCGGACAATGGCAGTCCCCACGTCCATCGTTGACCCCGATCGAAAAGCCCAGGGCGTTGGGTTGGTGCGGGAACCATTCGTTTTTCGCATACGCCACCGCAATGGCCGGCAGGTCCGGGTTGCTCACGCACGGCTGCCAGGTATGCCCCAGATCGGACGGCGGCACGAACCGTTGGCCTCCGATCATCGGGTAATACTCGGGATGTTGCGCGCCATACTTCTTCGAGGGATAGATTGTGGCGAGAAAATGGGTCGCGAGAAGGGTCAGCCGTCCGGAACGGGAAAACCCGCCGCTGCCGCCGTAGAGAGCGGCGTTGTTGAAGCTGATGAAGGACGGTTCCTCCTTGAAGGAAAGTTCCGCCGGTATCGCGACCGCTTCCTGTGTCGGCAGAATCTCGCCAAGCGGTCCCGGCATGAAGTAGCGGTACCCCGCGTACCGCTTCAGAAAATCATAGACGGCATAGGCGGTCGTGTCCGGCATTTTACCGGCGAGCACGAGTGTATTGGGATTGAGCAGCCGGAGATGGTAGCCATAGGGATGCAGATTGGTAAAATCGAGGTTGAACGGACCGAGGTCCGCATGCGGACCGACATAGACCATGAGCGCACCGTCTGGAACCACGGAGTCGTTCACCCGGACTTTAGACCCGGTCATCTGGTTGAGGTGCTGCGCGAAGATTTTCGCGATGGGCTGGCACGGCGGCTCCGCCCGCAGCACCACAGGGCGACGTTGACCGCCAACCGAGATGCACACGGTCTTCCGCGCCAGACCAGCGGGCGCGACGCGCGCCATCGGCGGATCGTTCCGCAGGCAGGCGCCGCTCACGGTTTTCAACAGTCGCACGAGACCGGCCGCTTCCTCGTCCAGCTCCCACCCAGCCCGGTAGGAATTGATGGCAACCGGCGCGATGTAGAACACACAACCTTTGCCGAACGGATTCACCAGGACTCGCGCCGCGGCATCCTCGCCGCTCAACGCGCCGACGACGGCCGTCCCGCCGCAAAGGTTGGACAGGCCCGGCGCCGCCTTGAACCACGCGGCAGGCTTCTTTGCCAGATGCGCCACGATGGGATTGTCTGGAACCAGCACCTGGATTTCAAACGACTCGTGGAAATAAACCGACGCGCCGAGGATGGCCGCCGCCCGCGAGAGATCGAAAACCGTTTTGCCCTGCAGCCAGCCCGAGACGGTCCCGGAGAAAAGCATGACGTGGCCGCCGCCGGAGACATACGCGGCGAGGGTCTTGATTTCAGCGTCGGTCGCGGCCACGCCGGGCGCGCCCTCATCCAGGATCACCAGCGAGTGCGGCGCGAACTTCTCGACGGGAATGCGGCCGTTTTCACCGGGCTTCAGAATCGTGACTGGCAGATCGAATTCCTTTTTAAAAAAGGCCTGCCACGCATCCGGATGCCATCCCCAAACCGCCACCTCGGCGCTTCGGGCCAAACTGGCGGACAAGAATAAAAACAAGCAAAAACAGAATTTTTTCATCAAGCACTTTCCTTTCAATTACGGATTGGCAATCGAATTCATACACGTGTATAGTAACATTCACGCCATGCGGCGTCAAGCGGATTTAAGTTTTCAGCGTATTACTCAGGTCATTTCCGCGAACCCCGAAAGCTTTCGAGGCTGCGCGGGTCCTGGATTCCCGCTTTCGCGGGAATGACCGACCACCGACAACTTGAGGGCGCCTCCGGAAACCCTGATTGGAGAAATTTTGGGAGGGACGCGCTCCGTCGCGTCCGTGGGATCAACCCCGAATGCTTTCGGGGCTCAACCCACGGCCACGACAAAGCGTGGCCCTCCAAGATTGAGTTTCCGGAGGTGCCCTTGAAAATACGCACGCAAAAAAATGCGTTCTCATGCTTGACAACGTTCCGCCCGCCCTTTACTATACACGTGTATGAATCATCATGCTCCACCGACGATGCAGCAAGTTGCCGATGAGTTGAAGCTGAGCCGCTGCACGGTTTCCTGGGTGGTCAATGGCAAGGCGCGCAAACTCGGCATTGCCCAGCGGACCATTGATCGTGTCCAACGGTTCCTGGCGCAACGCGGTTATGTGCCTTCGCGTGCCGCGTTGGCGCTGCGCACCGGCCGCCCCAGTCCGGTTGGCATCCTTTACTGCAGTCTTTACAGTCATTTGGTGGAAGCCCTGAACTGGATGGTGGAGCGATTCTCCACGCAACCGGATGGGATCGAACTGGTGGCGGTGCGCCGCGAAGACCTGGTCAAAGGCATGACGGAAATTGTTGGACGCAAGATTCGCCACCTGATCTGGATTCAATCGGGGCACCCGGAGTTTATGCTCACGAATCGGGAAGCGCTGATGGGGCTTGTCTCCAACGTGCCGACCGTGCTTTACAACTATTACTTTGACGAAAGCGACCTGGATCGCGTCTTTGAGTCGTTGGGCATCAGCATGGTTGGTTTCAGCCGTCGTAAAGGATTTGAAAAGCTCGCGCGATTCTTAAAAAAACTGGGCCACTGCCGGGTGGTGTTGGCCGGTGTTTCGCCGGCCTTGGACGAGCCGCCCGCCCGGACTTATTTGCGTCAGTCGCTGGCGGTTTTCGAGGAGGCGGGACTCGAACCCATGCCGGCCGGACACCCCGATTACGCGACCGAATGCGCGCGGGTGAATGGCGAAGTCCTGGCCGCCGCCGTGCTTTCCGCGATGAAAACCCGCGCGGTAACGGCGGCTTGTTTCCGCGACGACGCGGTAGCGGCCTTTGCCATGCTGCGGCTGAAAAAACTCGGGGTGCGGATTCCGGAAGACTTGACCGTCACGGGTTTCGATGGTTTGGAGATCGGGGAAACGCTCTGTGTGCCGTTGACCACCATGCGCGTGCCAACCACGTCCATGGTCGAGCGTGTGGAACAAATCCTGACAACCAGACCCCATCAAATGTGCCATGTCTTCGAGGCTGAACTTGTGCTGCGTGAAAGCCATGCCATGGCCGCGCGGCCGGAGAACATCCCGGCCGCACACTCAAGGTCAAACTGAGGAATTTTCATTATGAAAACCAGAATCATGCGAGCCTCTTGCAAAACTCTGCCGCGAGGTGTAGCCCCGACACTTTGTGTCGGGGACTTCCGATTGACGGCGCTTCATAGAAGCGCCGCTACACCATTTTGCAAGAGGCTCATGCGGGTCCTTTTTCTGTTCGTGATGCTGGCGGCCACCCGCCAGGCGACCGCCGCCGACAAGACGGCGGGGGTCCTTGTTTCGGAAAACAAAGATGCCAATGGGCAACTTGTGGTCACCCTCGAAAATGAATTCCTGAAGATCGCCGTGATGCCGGAACGCGGCGGCCGCATCGCGAGGCTCACGGACAAGCGTTCCGGCATCCAGCCGGTCTATTGGGAAGGTCATAAGAAAACCGGCCTCGGCGGATTGCTGGATGACCACGGGAACTGCACCGAAGGCGCTTATCAGCACACCATTGAAAGGTCGGATCAAGCGGTGAAACTTACGCTGAAACTGGATGAACGCCCGATGGCGTTTCAAAAAACTTATGTCCTTCAGGCGGGCAGTCCGGCGCTCACTGTGATGTACACGATCGCCAATCACGGCCAGGACGCGGTGAGCCAGATGAATCGCAACATGTTTGTGCCCGGCGGAGGCTCGGTGACCAAGGACGATGCGTACTTCATACCGATCTCGTTCCTGGGGGTCACGCGTTCGGAATATAAAGTTCAGGTTCCGGCAGGCGCCTATGACGGCGGGCTGCTTAGCGCGCTCGGCGGGTCCTGGAGCGCGTTTCTCGACCAGAAGCGCGCGACCGGCTTCGCCTGGGCCATGCGGACGGATTTCATGCGCGGGTGGTACTTCTGGCTGGATTCGGAAACCTATCCCACCTTCGAATGGTTTTCCAAGCCGTTGGAACCCGGCCAGGTTCATCGGTACACGGTGGACCTGATCGCGGTGGATGGGTTTCGCGGGCTGGTGGATGCGAACCGGCGCTACCTGCTCGACGCGCAGCCGTCCTGTCGCGATGGCCAGTTGACCGTTCCGTGGAAGTTCATGCCCTTGGCGAAGGAGGCCGTCATCGCCCAGTTGCGTTATGTTGTCGAGGAGGCGGCCAGCCACGCCGAGCTTGCAGCAGGGCAGGCGCCGCTCACCGATTTGGCCTTGAATCAGGCCAAGGAGGGGACCCTGATCCTTCCGGTGAAAACCGCCAAGAACCTGATTTTGCGGCTGGCTCTTGCGCTGCCCGGCGGGTTCAAGCAGGCAGTTGCGCTGCCGATCACCCAGGAACCGCAGCCGTCGCCGTTCAAGGCGGAGTGTGCGCATGAAGAACCAAGGGATTGTCAACCCATCCCAGGCTGGAAATGGGTCAGCGAACTGCCCACCCCGAATCCGACTGCGGAGGAAAAAATTCGAAAATTTCTGCTTTACGACAAAGTCAAGGACGGGGCTGCGGTGCGGTGCGCCACGCTTGAACTCGACGTGGGCGTCAATGAGTTCGAGTCCTTCCCGGTCATGGTCTATCCGCTGGAAGATGTCGGCGTCATCACGGTGGATCGTTCCACGCCGGGACGAATCCCGCTGCGAATCCGGGTGGAGGAAACGGAAACCGCGGAGGAGAAAACCTGGAAGTCACGCATCACGCGGCGCAAACTGCTGGAGACCAGTTCCTTCTCCTCCGCCAAGGACCAGCCGCGTTCCGTCTGGCTGACCCTGGATGCCCGCAACCTCAGTCCCGGCGACTACCAGGAATCCGTTCAGTTCGTGGCGGAAAAAGGGGGCCAGGCGACATTCCTGTTGAAAGTCAGGGTCGCGCCGGTGCGGCTGCCGGGCGCCCGCTTCTTTACCGGCGAGGCGGAACACCTGATCAATTCCATGGCGGGAATGCAACAAGCCGGTGACAAAATCTGGAAGCTGGACCCGACCCGCGTGTACCTGCGGGACCTTGTGGAACACAACGTGACGGTTGCCCAAATCAGCGCCGCCTGGCGCTTTGGAGGCGGCCTGCATCCGACCTTTTCCGAGGTCCTGATCCGGGCCACGGGCGAACCGCTGCTGGCGGCCATCCAGAAAGACCCGGCCCGTTTTCGCAGCGGCCCCTTGCCGCGGCTGGATTTCACTTTCTGGAATCCCATCCTCACGTTGCCGATTGAAGAGGGCATGACGCGCC
This sequence comes from Verrucomicrobiota bacterium, assembly GCA_016198745.1. GTDB lineage: Bacteria > Verrucomicrobiota > Verrucomicrobiia > JABWAM01 > JABWAM01 > JACQHZ01. Next base: position 7,150 of record JACQHZ010000425.1, on the reverse strand, counting down.
TGCTTAAAATGGCGTCCTATGTTCCCGGCTATTTCTCGGACTACCTGGCGCTTTCGCAAATGATCCATGGCCCCGCGATCAAGCCGGAGACGGAGGAACATGCCCGGATCCGGCAATGGATGTGGCAGGAAGTGGGGCGGTACCTGGGTGAAATCGGTTACCCGGTCCGGGTTGCGAAAATTGACGATGAAACGCCGAAAGACAAGTACCCGCTCTGGAATCGAGCGGGGGCGGAACTGCGGCGCTTGGGCTGGCGAACAACGGTGCCGACATCCGAAGAAACGATCCAGAGCGCTGACGCCACCCGGCTGATCAACCCGCACCTTGACCTGTGGACGATTGGCACATTGAATCCGCGGAGTCTGGCCGCCCGCCTCACCGCCGGCGATATCGATACGGCGGATGAACTCTGGACCTACACGGGGAGTGGCACCATCTCGCGAACCTACGCGGGCATGCGCGCGGAATGCGGGTTGATCGCCCCCTATGCGGGGATGAGCGGCATGCACATTCATGAATATTACCGCTGGAGTCAAGATGCCTGCATCATCTATCCCTCCGCGAAAGGTCCCATCGGCAGTCCGGCCTGGGAAGGGGTGCGGGATGGTCTGGATGACGCCCGCTATTATGCCTACGCCAAATGGCTGATCGCGCGGTTGGATCCGTCCAAGGCGCCGCCCTTCGCCAAACGGCTCGCCCAAGTGATCGGAGAAGACGCCGACTGCCTCCTCCGAGTGAGGTATCGGAAGGCCGATGTTGGTGAAGTGATCGGCATGCCGAACGCCGGGGATGTTGACTTGCAGCGGACGGCCAAGCGGACGTTGCTCCAGTTGATTGGGGAGTTGGAGAAGATCGTGCCGGCCCCGGTTTCTTGTCACTACGGTTTCCTGGATCTTTCCAAGGATTGGGAATTTGTGGCTGGCGCGGGGGTGGCGCCGGAAGTTGTGCGCAACCTGCAGCAGGAACTCTCGCGGAAACTGGGCCGCGCGGTGCAGGTGAAGAATGAGACCGCGGCGCCGGACAACGCGCGCAAGCGCGGCAACGTGGCGCTGTTTGGCGGTCCGGCGGAATCCGAGTGGATGAAAACCCTCAACGCGCAACTGAAAGACCCGGTTTATCTTGAGCGCTGGCCGGTTCCGGGCTGGCATGTGATCCGTGAATTGACCCCGGAGGAAACCGGCGGCGGCCGCATCCTGGCCGTCGGCGGTCATGACGCCGCCGGCACGCGCAAGGCGTGCGATTTCTTCGTGAAGGTGATGGATTGATGAATGTTTGACAACCCGAATCGTTGCCATGAAAACGAAATCTGATCGCAACCTGCGCGCTCCGTCCTGCGGTTTTACCTTGATCGAGTTGTTGGTGGTGATCGCCATCATTTCCCTGCTGGCCGCGCTGCTGGCGCCGGCACTCAAGAACGCCCGGGAAACGGCCAAGTCGGCCTCGTGCCTGAACAACCTTCGGCAACTCGCCCTTGGCCTCGATATGTATCGGGGCGACAACGGCGACGACATGGTTTACCCCTACGTTGTGTCGCCGTTTTGGGCCGAAGTTCTTGACGGCTACCTGCGCCAGAAGCCCAGTGTCCTCGGCCGGGTCTATTCGACCGTCTGGATCTGCCCCTCGAACTCAAGCAGAGACCAGATGGATGTGCTGAAAAGCTATGGTTATCTGACCAGCACCACCTTGACCTACACGGGTAACGCGGGCTTGGTTGCCGAACGGATCAGTCAAGTCGCCAATCCGCCCCAGCGGGTCATGCTCGTTGAACTCCGGCTGACCTACACCGTCTGCACGCTGATCACCTATTCAAGTTTCGGCTTTGCGCCGCCAGGGGGGCTGGGTTTTACCGGACACCGCAATGGAGGCAATGTCGCCTTCTGCGACAACCACGTGGAATGGGTTTCGGCAAATCATCCCCTTTACTCCAATACGCCGCTGGTCGCGGCACCCTATTGGTACCCTTAATTTTCCGTTACTACTCAGGTGGATAGACTGTAGGCTGTAGGCCGTAGGATGAAATCATGCGTGACCAAACAAAACTCAGAGTTCGTTCCATGCGCAATGCTAACAGCCTACAGCCTACAGTCTAAACAACCTGAGCAGTTACAATTTCCCTTACAATATGTTCAAAACCATGATCTGGCAGTTAAATTTCGTTCTCACCGGAATTCTCATCATGAACGTCATGAACCTTGAAGCCGCCGAAACCAAGCTGGCATTGAACGGAGAAGATGGAAAAATCCGCGTCTATTCGTTGTGCGCCGTGGCGGCCAAGGGGTTCATCGCCGAGGAGGCGGCGTTGCACTTGCGCGAAATCACCGGCAAAAAGCATGCGACGCCCGTGCTCATCACCGATCGCCGCCAAGCCCAAGCGCCCGCCATTCTGCTCGAACTGGACCCCGCGTTGGGGCGGGAAGCATTCTCCGCCGGGTGCGGCGCTGGCCTGGTGCATGTCCGAGGCGGAGATGAAAGAGGCCTCTACTATGGCGTCATGGCTTTTTTCGAATCGTTGGGTTGCCGGTGGTATGCGCCGGGCAACCTGGGAGCGGTGATCCCCCGCCTCAAGGAGGTGCGGGTTCCTGCAGATTGGAGCGCGGCGGGCAAACCTTCTCTTCCATGGCGGGGGTTGCACATCTGTTACAGCGGCAAGAAAAAAGATGGCACGCCGCTGGCCCATTATGATCATGAAACCCTGCTTTGGATGACACGCAACCGGATGAACTTCAAGTTCGTTCATGTCGCCGAATACGACCACGTGACGCCCCTGTTGACGGAACTGCTGCTGATGCCCCTGGCCTTCGGGCATAGTTATTCCGAGTGGGTGCCCCCTTCCGATTATGCCCGGCATCCCGATTTTTTTCCGCTGGTGGCCGGCCAGCGGCTGAAAGAGGGGCAGCGCTGCCTTTCCAATCCCGACCTGCGGCGGACGTTGGTCGAACGCATGGTGGCTTACGTGGATCAACATCCGCAACTGCCGATCATCAGCCTGGCGCCCAACGACGGGTATGCCTGGTGCCAGTGCCCGGCCTGCGCGGCCATGGATTCGGAAACCGACCGCCAGCGGAACGAACTCGTCCGGCGCAACCATCTTTTCACCCAACAAATCACCCGGGCCGTTTGCGCCCAGCGGCCCCGGGCCGTGATCAGCACGATTGCCTATAGCACCTATCTGGAACCGAGCAACGATGTCCCGCGCGAGGAAAACCTGGCCGTGTTGGTGTGCACATCGGGCGCCGTGAACCATGCGCTGACGAATCCGCGCAGCCCGTCGGCCAAACTTTACCGCGGGCGTCTCGACCGGTGGCTGGCCAAGGCGGGTCAGGTTTTCTGGTACGAGTATTTCCTGAGCTACGGCGGTTCGTTTCCGCGGCCGTATGAACGCCAAATGGTCGCGACCATCCGTTTCCTGGTCAAGAAAGGGGTGGTTGGTTACCAATCGGAGGTGACTCCGGGACAATTCGCCCCGTGGCAAAGCTCCATTTTTTTCATGTACCTGTTGGCTCGCGCGACATACGACGCCGAGTTGGATCCGGAAACGTTGCGCGCTGAATTTTGCGACAAGTTCCACGGCCCCGCCGGCCCGGCTTGCGCCAGGTACTACCGGATCAATCAGGAGGCCATGCAACGCTTCCCGGGAGATCTCTCCGCCGTCTATGCGCAGACGATTCCCCAATTGTACACCGACACGGATGTCGCCGCCTTGCAGCAAGCGATGGCCGAAGCCGGGCAATCCCTGCCGAATGGCAAAAATGCATTTCGAGAAAGGCTGGCGCTCTTGCAAAAACAAGCGGATGAAATCGCGCTGACTCGGCGGGAAATCCTGAAGGCGCAGGAGGAGGCGCTACCCATCCAGGCGATGCACCTGGATCACAAACCGGACTTCAAAGATTTTGATAAGCTTGCCTGGAAGCAACAACGCCAAACCTCCAACATTCTGCCGTATCCCCGGCCCAACCATTTTTCAGCAGCGTGGACCGATGCGGCCATTTGGGTCTGCTTTCGTCTGGGTGAACCGGACATCCCGATGGCGCTCAAGAGCGCCGGCCAACAGGAGGGCGCCGGGTTCCATGGTTCGAATGTGGACTGTTTTTTCAGTCCAAAACCCGAAACCGGATATTATTACCAACTCGCGTCCAACATCCACGGGCGATACTATTCGGCCCGTTGCCGGGGCAGGGAATTCAACGCCGGTTACGATCTCAAACCCGACATACGGATTCGCCATCTGGACCAGCGCTGGGAACTGTTGCTGGGGTTGTCATTCGAAAAGCTGGAGGCGCACAAGCCGGCAGTCGGGGATCATTGGAAACTTGCATGCAACCGGGAGCAAAACAGCGGCACGCCCGGGGTGCTCGGCGGCTGGCCCAAAGGCGGCGCCTGGCACTCGCTCGAAACGATGGGAGAGATTGTCTTTCACTGAAAAGCGCAAGGGCGGCGCTGACCATGTTCAGACAAGGATTTGGCAAAACGGCCGGATTGCCTTTGGGTCATGGGTTGTATCGAAGCCGATGGGTCGAATTATTCAGCTTTGACAATCCATCCTTGTTTGACGTCCGCAGAGCCTGAGTAAGAAGCCTTGCTTTTTTCCTCCTGCACGGCGTCGAGAGTTGCTTCTCCCGCCAGTTTTTCCTCGGTGAACACCACCTTGCCATCCCCGTCCCTGGTCTCAACGGGTTCAAAGAGTTTGACGTGATCGCCGGACTTGAAACCCTGCTTGCTGCCAAGCGAAACGATCAGAACGCCTTTGGAGGGCACGGCAAGGACCTTGCCCGGCGTCTGCTTGAGCGCCTCGGCCCTGGCTTTTGTCGCGCTTTGCGCCTTGGTCGTCGCGGCGGCTTTGGCCTTGCGGCGGCCGGAGGTCGGCAATTCCAGGGAAGAAACTTTTTGAATGATCGCATCCAGCGCCTTCACCGTGGCCTTGCCCAGCGCGCTGTTCATGAATTCCTCGTTGTTGAAACCGATTGTGCCGCCGTGGCCGCCGATCCCGACGCCAATATCGAACCCAACACCGTCTTCCGCCCCGACAGCCTGCCCCGAAGTGACAATCTTCCGCGTGGCGGCATCCACAAAACGCCAGTCAACCCGCACTTCGGATTTGGTGGTCTTGATGCCGAGATTGCCGCCGCTGCCGGGGATGAAACCGCCGAGGCCGATGCTCTGGGATTTGGCGCCGAAACGCGTGACCTTGCCGCGGAACATGAAGTCGGCGCCTGCAAAGCCGCCCTTGTCCACTTTTTCGTCCTTGTCCGCATACCCTTCTTCGCCCAATTGGATTTCGTCCTTGAGATGTTTGAGGGCGGTTGATTCGAGCACTTGAAATTTATTCAGCTTGGTGAGTTCGGTGATGAGCATCTCCGCAAGGCCCTCCCCCAGCGCGGGTTGCCAACCCTGAATCTGGCTCAAATCGCCGTCCAGCGGTGCGACAAAAACCGTCGGAGAATCCTCATCGCCGGCTTGTGCCGTCAATATGGTTAGGCCGAAAAACAATGCGCTAATGATACGTTTCATAAAGCGAAATTAACCCACGATGACGGTTATTGACAATCGCAAAAAAGGGCAGCGACAACAAGGCGGTTGCCGCACACGACAGCAATCGCCAGTGGTAGGTCTGGACGATGACCGCGTGCAACGACAGATCGCGCATCACAGCCCCGCTTGAAAGCGGGCAGACCTGCGCCATCGGGGACGCCAGTTATCACACCGGCAAAGCCGGCGATTACTTCTTCTCGGACTTGGCCGCCGGTTTGCCGGCGGGCTTGGCAGCGGCTTTTGCATCGGATGCTTTGGCGCCGGCTTTGCCTTCGGCGCCCTTGGTTTCCGCCGCTTTTCCATCGGCCGGTTTCGCGCCCGCCCTGCCTTCCGGCTTTGCGCCCGCCTTGCCTTCCGTCTTCGCACCCGCTTCTTCGCCCTCCTCGGCTTTCTTTTGCTTGATCACCTCGGGTTCCGTCAACTCGGTGGAAGCGACCACAACCTCCTCCTTGGTGGGCGCCAACACCGTGAAAACGGGCACATCCGCATGGCTCAGGATGGTGACGCCTGGCGGCGCTTTGATATGGCTGACATGAATGTTGCTGCCGATTTGCAGCGCTGAGACGTCCACTTCGATGCGGTCCGGCAGGTCTTTCGGCAGGCATTCGACATCGAGTTCGTGCAACACATGTTCCAGAACGCCGCCGCCGGTGCGAACGCCCTCGGCCTAGCCTACCGCGACAATCACCACATGCGCATGAAGTTTTTCGTCGGCGCGAACCTCGTGAAAATCCAGGTGCAACACCTGGTCGCTGAGCGGATGGTGCTGGATTTCCTGAATGAAGGCGAGACGGTTGGTGGTTTGTCCTCCTTCATCCAGCGAAAGCTCGACCAGCATGTTTTCGCTGGTGGCATGCTTGAAAACGCGCTCCACCGCGCGCGCTTCCACCTGGATCGGGATCGGTTTCAAGTGTGAACCATAGACCACCGCGGGGACCATTGCGGCGGCGCGGGTCCGTCGCGCATGTTGACGCCCGATGCCGGGGCGAAGGGTGGCTTTGAGAGAAACTTGCTTGGCCATAAAGAAGATCGGATGAAGTTCTGGAAATAAAGAGCGTAGTTTATCAAGGACGCGCGATTTGGCAACATCATTCAATCCGGGATTGCAAAAGGCAGGATGTTTTGGGACACTTGCAAAAGTCTGCTTATGCGCTGTTAGCTCAGTGGTAGAGCATCACCTTGACACGGTGGGGGTCAGAGGTTCAAGTCCTCTACAGCGCACCATTTCATTTTTCAGACGGAGAATCGGGCGGGTCGGCGAAAAGCCGGCAAAAGCATAACGAAAAGGCATAACAAATCCGCCCGCGTTCACCCTTGTTCGCCCACGCCGATCCAAACTTGTCAAATGCCCCGCGTTGAGCGATATTGGCCGACATGAGCACCGTTGAGGAGATTGAATCCGCCATTCAGACGCTTCCAGCAACGGAGGTGAAAACCTTGCGGGAGTGGCTTGAGGACTACCTTGAGGATCAGATGGAGTTTACGGATGAGTTCAAGGAGTCTGTTTCATACTGCGCCTCATACGAGCTGTTCAGTGTTTTGAGTCTTCCACCGCTGCCGTTTTTGTCGCGTTTTGATTTCCGCGACGACCAACTCGGGTGGTCGTTGATAAAGATAATCG
>JACQHZ010000424.1 GCA_016198745.1 Verrucomicrobiota bacterium | reverse complement strand
TGGATTCCCGCTTTCGCGGGAATGACCTGAGTAGTTACGCCAATGGCGCATTTTTCATGGTGGCTCGACGGCAGCATCGTGGGGCTGTATTTGCTGGTGACGATGGCAGCGGGGCTTTGGATGCGCAAGTACGTCGGCAAGGTTGAAGACTTTCTTGTCGCGGGACGCGAGATGAACGTCTATCTCGGCATCGCGTCGTTGGCGGCGACTGAGTTTGGGATCGTCACCTGCATGTACACCGCGCAAAACGGTTACGACAAAGGGTTCGCGGGCGCAACGCCGGGCTTCGTCGCCGCGCTGGCGATGTTCGTGGTCGGCGTCACGGGTTTTTGCATCAAACCGCTGCGCGATTCGAGCGCGCTGACGATCCCTGAATTGTTTGAACATCGTTTTGGCCCGCGCGTGCGTTGGCTGGCAGGCGTGGTGATTGTGCTGGGCGGGTTGCTCAACATGGGTGTGTTTCTGCGAACGGGCGGCGAGTTTCTTGTGCTGGTGTGCGGCCTGAAGGAGACGGTCATGCTCTTGGGGTATGAACTGGACCTCCTGGCGCTGGTGATGACCGTGCTGCTGCTTGGCGTCGCCGTTTATACGATTCTCGGCGGGATGCTCTCGGTGCTGGTGACGGATTTCCTGCAGTTCATCGTCATGAGCGTCGGATTGATCATCATCACCGTCCTGATCCTTGTGAATGTCGGCTGGGACAAACTGGTTGCGGCGGTGCAGACCCATCATGGCGCAGGCGGCTTCAATCCTTTCCTCAACCCGTCCATGGGCTGGCCGTACATCATATTCAATCTGTTCCTCAACACCGCCGCCGTGCTCACCTGGCAAACAATGATCGCCCGCGTGCTGGCGGCGCGCGACTCGAAGACCGCCATGCGCGTTTATTCGGGCACGGCATTTTTTTTTGTGTGCCGCTTTCTCATCCCCGGCATCTGGGGCATCGCCGCGCTGGCGACGCTCGCCCCCGATCAGGTTGGGGCGAACACTGCGACGGCAATGCCGAAGTTTCTGTGCGCATTTGTGCCGGCCGGCCTGATGGGCATTCTGATTGCGGCAATGCTGGCGGCCGACATGAGCACCGATTCGTCGTACATGCTCACCTGGGGCAGCGTGATCTACAACGACATCCTGGCGCCTTTCCGCAAAACCCGATGGTCGGACCAGAAGGGATTGCTCTGGAACCGCATGATCATCGCCTGCATCGGCGTGTTCCTGTTGTTGTACGGGTTATGGTATCCGCTCAAGGGCGATATCTGGACGTATCTCGGCGTCACCGGCACCATCTATCTGGCGAGTCTGTCGGTGCTGCTGGTGGCGTGTTGTTACTGGAACCGCGCCAACAGTTGGGGCGCCGGCGCCGCGATCATTTTCGGCGCGGCCATCCCCGTAGGCTATCTGGTCATGGAACAACTGCCCGCGACAAAGGACCTCGCCGCGAGCATCGGCCCGTATTATTCGGGTATCGCGACCTACGCGCTTGTGGCTGCGGCAATGGTCGTTGGTTCGTTGTTGAAGCCGAAGGCGACCATTGCGCCGGCCGGGTGAAAGGAGGATTTCCGCATGAGTGAACACTGGTTTTGGTTTTTGATGACCGCCGCCGTGGTGATCTGGTATTCGACCATCACCGTTTATGTCGCCTGGAAAGGCGCCTTCGACATCAGGAACATGCTGCGCGATCTCACGGAAGATCATGCGCGGAAAGAAGTGCGCAAGTAGCCGTCATTTTCCTTCACCAAACGTCTCCTTGACAAAAGCGTGAAGCATCAGGAACAACAGACGGGTTGCTTGACAAAACAGTATGAGTTCACGAAAATTAAAGCATGGGACGAGTTTATACTGAAATCCGGGAAAATGGCCACGGCCTCTGGACCCTTTTCGACACGGGAGCGAAGAATTCCTATATTCTCCGGTCAGCCCTCGGCTCATTGACCACCCATCGTCTGGCGCAACCGATGCGGGTGGCCATTGGCGGCCAGGATCGAGAATTTGATGAGGTCTGTATTCCAAACGCCTATATTGAAGGAAAATTCGTCAATCTGATGGCTTATGTGATCGATCAGTTGGGGAACGATGATCATGGGCGCACAGTGGAAATGCTTTTTGGCGCTCTGGCCATGCAGCAGTGGTGCATCTTCCCGATGCCCCACGAAGACCGTCTTGATCTCAGTCATTACACCGGCGAATTTACCGAATACTGATCGCAAGAAGACTATCTTTCTGACCAAAGCGGGCAAATTCCCTCCGCCGGTTTCACTCTCCATGCCATCCCCAAGCGTAGGGACGACGCGAGGGATAACCGGCGATACGCTAGCCTGGATATTTCACAAGATTTTTGTAGCGGCGGTCTATGACCGCCGTAGGGTTGGGGAGGCGACGGTCCCGCCATGGCGGGACCGCCGCTACAGTCGGTCGGCGATTTTTGGTTGGTATGAAATATCCAGGCTGCGGGCGCTTTTGGTGATTTTCTTGCTCTTAACCTTGGGCGTCCAACCTGGCAGGGCGGAGCCGTCCCTCAAAATCGGACTGGTCCAGGATGGCCAGCCGGTCGCCGCGATCGTCCTGGCTAAAGCGCCCACTCGGGCCGCGGCATTGGGCGCCATGGAGATCCAGGAGCATGTCCGCAAAATCACCGGTGCCACGCTGCCCATCGTGACGGACGACGCGAAAACGGAGGGCGTCCGCATCCTCATCGGGGAAAGCGACGCGACCCGGGCGTTGGGGCTCAAGAGCGACGATTTCAAGCCGCAGGAATACCTGATCCGTTTTCAGCCCAACACCCTGGTCCTGATCGGGCGCGACAAGGCGGATACCGGTCCGGTGGTGTACGATTTTTCCGATCCTGCCGCCATGCAAAGCTGGCCCGGACTCTGGGATGAACGCGGCACGTTGACCGCCTGTTACGATTTTCTCGAACGCTTTTGCGGCGTTCGCTGGTTCGATCCGACCGAGTTCGGCACGGACATCCCGACGAAACCGACGCTCCAGGTCAGGGGGTACGAGGTGCGGCGGACACCGGCGTTCCGTTACCGCGATGCCACCGCCGCCATCGACAACCGGAGCGAGCGATACGATGCGTTGGTTTCGCTCTGGGCGGAAGACTCGGCCGAATTCCGAGCCTGGGAAGCCGCGGCCTATCCGCGCTTGCATGAGCAGTTCGCCGAGCCGGCGCAGTATGCGGCCGCCAAGCGCGCCTGGGTCCGGCTGTTTCAACTGCGGATGCGGGAAGGGGGCGAGTTGGCCAAATGCAATCATTCGCTCGACGGCTACTACGCCCGGTTCTGGAAGAAGAGTCCCTTTCCATGGCTTCCCGAGTTTGTCGAGAAACGGCCCGCGTTGTTTGCCCAAGGCTACGAGGCGGACCCGCCGCCGCAATTGTGTTACACCTCGCCCGAACTGATCGCCCAACTCGCGCAAGATGCCCGCGATTATTTCGACGGCAAAAAGACGAGCGAGCAGTTGGCGTTGGCCTATGGGATGCGGTTCCCCAACCCCTTCCCGATCGTGCCGATGGACAACGACCATTTTTGCAAATGTCCGCGCTGCCAGGAAGTGCTTAACAAGATGTCGCCCATGCCCGGCGATCCGAACCACCACCAATCCAGCGATTATTTCTATCCGTTCGTCAATGCCGTCGCGAAGGAAGTCGCCAAAACCCACCCGCAACAGCGTCTCATCGTCCTGGCGTACCGCTCCTACACCCCGCCGCCCAGCCAGCCCCTGGAACCGAATGTGCTGGTGGAATTTTGCGTCTTTCACAATCGGACGCCCGTCTCTCCGCTGTATCGGGATCAGATCGAGTTGCTCAAGCGGTGGCGGGAATCCCTGGGCGACCGCCCCTTGTACCTCTGGCTTTACTACACCTTTCCCAAGGAGACGGCCGACCTCGAGAAATTTCACTGTTTCCCGGGTTTCTTCGCCCACACGATTGGCGAGCAAATGCGGCTTTTTCAGACGCTGGGGGTGCGCGGCATGTTCCACTGCGGCTACGGGCAAGCCGTTGAATCCTACGTGACCTATAAGTTGATGGACGATCCGTCGCTCGACGTGGATGCGCTGCTGGATGAGTTCTTTTCCAAGCAGTACGGACCGGCCGGCAAATCGTTGAAGAAGTTCTATCAGTTGGTCGAACAGACCTACGTCAACCCGGCCAACTACCCCGAGGACAGCAAAGACGGGGAAAGCACGGAATCCATCGCCTGGGGCTACCTGGGAACCGAAGAACGCATGGCCCAACTGCGGAAGTGCATGGAACAGGCCGTCAAGGCCGCCGATACGGCGCTGACGAAAAAGCGAGTCGCGCTTTTCGAGCAGTCGGTTTGGAGCTACATGGCCGAAGGTCAGAAACGTTTTGCGAAGAAGCTACCCTACGTCGAAGAAGTCAAGGCCCTGCGAAAACTGAGTCCGCCGACCGCGCGCGTGGCGCGGATTGCGCCCATAGCGGACGGCAACCTGCAACAGGTTGATTGGTCCAAGGCGGAGACGGTGAAACTCCATCGTTCGGTGCAGGGGTACCCGACGGAGCGCAAGGCGGAAGCCCGACTCCTGCACGACGGCAAATACATCTACCTGCGGTTCGAGGATCCGACCGACGCCAAGCAACTTGCGGATCGGGACGACATCTGGAGCGGCGACGACTGGGAAGTGTTTGTGGCGCCCCAGCGCGCGTGGCCGTTCCGCCAGATCGGCGTCAATCCGAGCGGCAAATCCCAGTCGCTCGTCATCACCGGGCACGGTTCGGAGCCGTGGGATAGCGGGGTGAAATTGTCTTCCGCGCCGACCGCCCAGGCCTGGGTGGCCTGCCTGAGCATTCCGCTTGAGAAGCTGACGCCCCAGGGGGTGAAAGTGGGGGACAAGTTTTATCTGAACATCTTTCGGGGCGCCCCGCGCGGCGGGGGCAACGATCCTTTGGCCTGGAGCCCGAATTTCAGCAGTTCCTTTCACGAGCCGGGCCGTCTTGCGGAAATCGTTTTAGAATAAGGAGCGTATCTTCCGATGAAGGGGCGATGTGCCTTTTCAACACAACCCAAGGCAATCTATGAAAAAAACACCGGAAAAAATGAGTTCTGCAAGAACCGCGGTCCTAACCCGCATATTTCACAAGATTTTTGTAGCGGCGGTCTATGACCGCCGCAGGGTTGGGGAGGCGACGGTCATAGACCGCCGCTATAG
>JACQHZ010000423.1 GCA_016198745.1 Verrucomicrobiota bacterium | reverse complement strand
GCATCGCCGTCGGACGCAAAAATTGGATGTTCTATGGCAGCGACAACGGCGGACGCACGGCCGCGATTATCAGCAGGATACGAAAGTGGATGGACACTTTTCTTCTCAAGCCTCGGAACGCCAATGGTTTGTGAGAGACACCTACGCACGGTCGAGCCACCGAAAAGCGAAAAAGAGCAGATTGTCAGCCCGCCCGACATGTCACCGATCACTTAAACGGATCTTTGAATGGCGCCTTCGGGTCCAAACGCAACGCGGCAATATAATCCGTCACAATCGATTTCAGCAGGGCTTCCCCTCGATAACCTCCGCCTCCAATTACCACGAAATTGAGAAGGTGAAACCGCTCATCCTGAATTTCATCGAGTGCTCGTTGGGCAAGATTCAGTGCGCTCCGCATATCCCCATTCCGCTGGCGAAGAAGGGCTAGCAAATAAAAAGCATTCGCCTTGCATTCGCGCCACCGCGAATTTTTTCCGTCTCCCCTCCACGATGTAATCTGTTCATATAACTCCTCAGCTACATCGTAATGACCAGCTTGAAAAAGCGTTAAGGCAAACTGACTGTATAGCCACGCAATTTCCTCGGTCTTGGGCGCAGCATCGTAGATCTCACGCAACCTCGCCACGTGGGGCAGGTAAATGAGTGCCCGATCTTCCTTGGAAATGAAGCGCGATTTCCACTCCGCGTACAAAAACCATGATTTGTCCGCAAGCGGCTCAACCTGCCATGCGTTTTTCGCGCGTTCGAGCAACGCCTTCTCAATCGTTGGATCGAAATCGGATTGCGCGACCCCCAAACTCCAAATAAGTCTGCGCCATGCCAGATCATCGGGAAGGTTAATCGCTTTGTTCTGGATCGCCGCAAGAACGCATTTTTGGATATTGTCACGGCACTTGACGATCCGTTGCTTTGCCGCTTCATTTCTCGTGCACAGTAAATTCCACTGCGTCACACAGGAAATGAGCACGCTCAAATGCTCACTGTCATAGGAAACATGTTCCTGTTTCAAAATGTCACACACTACTTCCGTGTATTGTTCGCAAAATGAAGTAAACTCGATCAGTTCCTGATCCTTTACGGATGGTATCTTTGCGCTTATTTGCCCAAAGCATGTGATTGCATACTCCAGGACTCGATCATTCGTCGAATATTTCTTCAGCAAGCCTTGAACAACGGGTATTGGAAGATGATTGCGAAAGATGTGGGGATAAAGTGTGAGATCGATCATCACATCCTGTTGGTCGAATTTCCTCGTGACGTTCGAATTCGCATTCACCATGAAGCCAGGAAGCAACGATTGTATGAAAAACTCGCATGATGCTTCTAAGGGTTGCCTCGCCAATACATAACCCATGACCCTGGCATCTCTTGGATCGGACAATGGCAGGCCCAACGCCAGAGACAACGCCGCGCCCATCCCTTTCATGGCAGAGAGAACACTGGGTGGAATTTCGCTGGACGGACGCTTCTCCAAGGCGACGATGATCTTTTCGATCTCTCGACGTGTGGCGTCATAATTATTTTCGGTGAGGTCGTACAGGAGCGTGTTGTAACGCGCAATCCAACCGGCAGGATGGTTTTCATGTTTGACGCTCAATTTTCGTTGCTCCTCAAAACATTCTGAAGGCTGTGGGCCATAATAGCCCGTCCCGCACCAATTTGGCGTCGTGGCCTCAAACACCGCCGTCAATTCAACCCACGGCTGCCGAGGGTCATCGGACGGCATTGCCCGGGCAAGCCACTTGTGCAGACCAATGTGAAGCTGCCGCGCCAAAGCATTGTCCCATTTACCGCGGGCGGGAAAATGGAACAGAAGTTCAGGATGCCTGGGCGTTAGAAAAAAGAGTTTGAGAATCTGCTCATCCCTCAAAGATTTTCTGGATAGTTTGATCAGTTCCGCCTCGCTTTCACGAATCAGAGGGTGAAGGCTCTGTGGAGGTTCTGGCTCAGCGTAAAGTTTCTTTGTGCCATGCTGGATCGCCTCCTTCCATTTGCCTCGATCCACGGGCAGCAGTAAGGTCGCGGCGTTCTGCTTTTTCGGATCGAGCCGATGAATGACACGCAGCTCAAGCGAAAGTCCATCCCGATCACGGGTTAAATTCCCGGTCAAAGTGTCCTCGAACAACAACGGAGGAGCTGTCTGCCAGGTTGTACCGCGATGCTGCTCCAGTCCAACGAGCAGGTCGTATTCTTTCGCCAAAGGTGCCAGGTCTTCCGTCAAAAATACCGTTGCTTGCGTCGTCTCATGAATGCAATCGACTAGGAGCAGGGACAGCGGGATGCGAATCGTTTCGAGCGATTTTTCTGCGACCGACAAACCGAGAAAATTCACCCCCGGGTCAGCGTGAATGTGCTTGGGATTGGCCATGCCTCGCCAGTGTTCGGATTTAGCGATGAAACGATCGAGCGACGCACTAATTTCTGCAAACCCCCCAACTTCATAACAGCTTTGCGTCCAGCGCAACGCTTCCAGGAAATGAATGTCGCTACGATAGGCCGCCGCAAACGAATCAACCGCCTCGAAGCAACACCCCTGATTCTGAAGAAGAATCCCTTGATAAAACGACTTCAGCGTTTCCGGTTGCAATCTTTCCGCGGATGGTTTCACCACCCTTGTTTGTACAGGCATTGTGGTGGCCGAGGCCGTCGAATCCTGAATCCACTTGGCCGCGGCCTTATCAATAGAGTAGTTGGTTGCCGTTTTGCGAAGAGAGAAAGTATTCTGGGAAAGACGTTTGCCGGTTGACGCATCCACGATGATCAACGAAAGCAGCATGGCGCCATCGGCTTCATCGAACTTGGAAGCGACCAGATATTTGGCACCTTCAAATGTGACGAGATCCTGCTCTTTCTGAATGAATCCCTTTTCCCTCCACAGATTCTCGCCGATGACGTTCTCCACATATTTTCGGTGCAACAGCGGGACCTTCAGATCGGCCAAATCACTCATCAACCCCGATAACGCCGCATTCAGCTTCGTCTGCAATTCTTCGGACTGGAATTCAATGAGCGGTTTTGCAAACGCGACGCCATCCATGTTTGACGAAACAATCGCGCTTTGTCCCTTAGTGGAAGCGTGCATCTCTGCCGTGACGAGCTTCACGATGAACCCAACGTCCCTGCGAGGAATCGTCAAGCGTTTGGTCAAGACAATTGTGCCGCTACGGGCATCTACGATCTCCAACACAGCCTCGGATGCCTCGTTGGCCATCGATAACCAGACAAAATAGTCAACCTGCAGCAGTTTCCCGAGACGCGCCTGCTTTGCAGGATCTTTGATGAAGGCATTGTTGGACCACTCTTGAAAAACCAGATCAAGGTTTGACCGGTCGACGATTTCCCAGCGTTCATCTTGCGAGAGTGCAGCAGCCACGAGATCGGTCAATGCGGCTTGCAGGTGATCGTCCCTGTAAATGGCGATGCTCATTCGCACGCTTTCTTCGGATGCAGGCAAGCTGAGCGTGAAAAACAGTACCAAGACGAAAATAGCAGCTTCTCTCATTTTCAAATCAAAAATATGTGGCACAGCCGGCCCCGGCTGTGTGTCCAGAGGGAAACCACAGACCGGGGGCTATCCCGGTTTTTTCATGATTCGGTAAAAACAATGTCATCCTGTTCCAAAAACTGTAGGGCAACGGGCCCCGTTGCCTGCCCGCGGCCTGGCAGGCGGGGCCGCTTGCCTACAGAATCCTGGTGTCAAATTGTGAAATATGCAGGCTATGCCACACCCTGACTGGTATCACCACAATTCCATATATCCGGGAAACGGCAGGGGCGGGTCAGGATGTCTGACCCATCTTCAACCTCTGAACCCTGAACCCTGAACCCGAACAGTCACGAGTCTCCCGATCTCTGGCACGCGCCATCAGGCAACAGGCGGCGTGTTCCAGATTTCGCGCGCGTACTGCCGGATGGTGCGGTCGCTGGAGAAAAATCCCATCCGCGCCACGTTGAGAATCGAGCGGCGCGTCCATTCCCGTTCATCCCGGAAGCAGGCGTCCGCCTGCTCCTGAACGGCCAGATACGAATCGAAATCGGCCAGGAGCATGTAACGATCGCCGCCGGACAGAAGGCTGTCCACCAGCGGCATGTACCGGGAGGGTTCTTCCGCCGAAAAAAAACCGCTCCCGATCAAATCCAGCACACGCTTGATCCCGGCGTTGGCATGATAGATATCCATCGGAACGTATCCGGCGGCCTTTCGCGCGGTCACCTCGGTTTCCGTCAACCCGAAAATGAAGATGTTCTCCGCGCCGACGGCGTCGCGGATTTCGATGTTCGCGCCGTCCAACGTCCCAATGGTGAGCGCGCCATTGAGGGCAAACTTCATGTTGCCGGTGCCGGACGCCTCTGTTCCCGCCGTGGAAATCTGCTCCGAAAGATTGCTCGCGGGAAAAATCCGTTCCGCGAGCGACACGCGGTAATTCGGCAGAAAGACGAGCTTCAGGAAACGCGACGTTTGCGGGTCCGCATTGATGATCCGCGCCGCGTCGTTGGCCAGGCGGATGATCAGTTTCGCCATGAAGTAGCCCGGCGCCGCCTTCCCTCCGAGGATCACCGTCCTGGGGACATGACTGCCGTTGGGCGCGTCCTTGACTCGGAGATAGACGGCAACGACCCGGAGAATATTGAGCAATTGGCGTTTGTACTCATGGATGCGTTTAACCTGAACATCAAACATGCTCTGCGGATCAACATCAATGCCAAGGTTGTTGGCGATGAACGCCGAGAGAACCACCTTGTTTCCGAATTTCAAATCTTCCCACGTTTCCCTGAAGTTGGAATCGTCTGCGCACGCTTCCAGTTTCCTGAGTTCATCCAGATTCGTCAGCCACCCGGTGCCGATCGTATCGTTGATCAGCCGCGAAAGCGAAGGATTCGCCTGGAACAGCCAGCGCCGTTGCGTCACGCCGTTGGTCTTGTTGTTGAATCTTTCCGGCCAAAGCTCGTAGAAACTCCGGAAGGTTTCCCTTTTGAGCAGGTCGCTGTGCAGCGCCGCGACGCCATTGACGGAGTGGCTTCCGACAATGGCCAGATACGCCATGCGAATCTTTCTTCCGCCATCCTCTTCGATGATGGACATCTGCCGCAATCTTTGGACATCGCATGGAAAACGCGCGGCGACTTCGTCCAGGAAACGCCGGTTGATTTCGTAAATGATTTCCAGATGCCGCGGAAGAAGCCGGCCGAAGAGTTCAACGTTCCAGCGTTCGAGCGCCTCCGGCATGATGGTATGGTTGGTGTAGGCGAAGGTGCGAATGGTGATCGCCCACGCCTTTTCCCAGGTGAAACCATGCTCATCCAGAAGAATCCGCATCAATTCCGGAATCGCCACCGCCGGGTGCGTGTCGTTGAGATGGACGGCCACCTTGTCGGGAAAGGATTCAAATCCGGCGTGCTGATCGAGAAATTCACGGATGATTTTTTGCAACGACGCTGCGACAAAGAAGTACTGCTGCTTGAGCCGGAGTTCCTTGCCTGAACTCATGGCGTCGTTCGGGTAGAGCACCTTGGAAATGGTTTCGCTGGAGTCTTTTTGCTGGACCGCCCGCATGTAGTCGCCGTGATTGAAGTACTCCAGGTTGAATTCTTCCGTGGATTTGGCGGCCCACAGGATCAGGGGGTTGACGGTGCGGTTCCGAAATCCCGGCACAAGGATTTCGTAGGGCATTGCGAGAATATTTTCGGTGTCCGTCCATTCCACCCGGAAACATCCGTTCGAATCCGTACACGCGCGCGTTCGGCCGTAGAATCGGACCCGGCAGATCTGTTCGGGACGGGCCGTCTCCCACGGATTGCCGCGAAACAGCCAGTAATCGGGTTTCTCCACCTGCCGCCCATCCTGGATCACCTGATTGAAGATGCCATATTCATAGCGGATGCCGTGGCCGCAAGCAGGAATGCCGAGTGTCGCGAGGGAATCCAGAAAACACGCCGCGAGCCGGCCGAGGCCGCCGTTTCCCAGGCCGGCGTCATGCTCTTCCTCATAGACATCCTCCAGGACCATCGCCATTTCGCGCATGACGGAACGGGCGTCGTCTTCCAGGTCGAGGTTGAGAATCGCGTTCTGCAAGGTCCTGCCCATGAGAAATTCGAGCGAGAGATAATGCACCTTCTTGACATCACCCGCGTGGTAACGTTTTTCCGTTTCCAGCCAGTCGTCCATGAGCCGGGCGCGCATGGCAAGCGCCAGGCTCTGATATTTGTCGTAGGCGCTGGCGTTGCGCGGCTCTTTGCCGAGCGCCAGCCGCAGGGCAAGCAGACACGCGCGCTGGACGGAAGGATCCGGATCAATTTCCAATGGCAACGTTGATACAGAAACAGGTGGCGTTGTGCTCATGGCTTCTCCAGTTCAACAAGGCCGCAATGTGTCATCCATCCGCATCTCTTCAACTGCAATGAAGAAATTCCTCACGCAGACATCAGAACAGAAGAACCCATGAATGTCACTGCAAAAACAATTCGATGATCTGGACCTCGAAGGGCATGAGTTTCGTGTGAATCATGATTCGATTCCCGCCGGGCATCGCGCGAACGACCCTGTCGCGGACATGCCGCGTTGATGAGACGCGGCATCGATCCGGAGCGAAACGGATTGGAAACTCCCTGGCATTGATGGAAAGGACCGCCGTGGTTCTTCGCCCGGCAATCTCGCCAACCATCACGGCCGCGGATTTTTCGCCATGGTAAACCTTCGCCAAGGCATTCGTAGCCGTCAGCCCGCGATTGTCAAGGAACTGTGCGTTGACCGTGCAATCCGCGCGTCTCTTGCGCAACGCCGCGAGACGCGCGATGTGCCGCGCCACGCGCGGGTTGTCAGCGAGGCTGCCTTCCATGCCTCGGAAACAGATGCACAAGTGGAAGCCCAGAACAAACGCGCGGTTGATTTGCGACATGTCGGCATCGACGACCCAGGACTGCAGCGATTCCGGAATGCAATAACGGAACACTTCCGGATGCTTGCATTTCCACCGCCAGTGCCACCACATTTCGATCTCCTGCACGCTGAACACGTCCGGCTCTTCGCCGATGAGATAACCTTCGAGATCGCGCTGCTTGACCAGCGCGCGGGCTTGTTTTACCCAACGCATCGCGCCCTGCGGAGTGTCGTCGGGGGAGGCGTGGCTATGCTTTTCGGACAGGCAACAGTTCCATTCATTGGCCTGGTCCACGAACACCGAGGTCAAGCCGAGATCGAGGCCGTCGCGGATGACGTTCAGGGCGCGCTCGGCGAACTTTGGCGGCGTCTGGCACAGGATGTACGTCGCGCCGCGATGGTAGTCGGGACCGCGATTGGGCGCGGCGTGCGCATGCGACGTGCTGTAGCCTTCTTGCGCAGGCGAACCATTGCAGCGGCGCACGGCCAGTTCTTCGCCGTACTCCGCAAACGGTTTTGCGGTGGTCCGCATCAAGCGGAAGTTGAAAATCATGCTCGCGTTGCAACCGAGTCGTTTGACTTCGGTGAGCGCCGCGCGCAACGCTTTGCGCCGCGCCCGGTCGCCTTGCAACATCTCCTCGGCTTCATCGCGAATGTATAGCTCGTGGAGCGTGTCCCAAAGACTAAGATCTTCGACTCCGTAAGCGAGGCTTTCCTTCGCCAAGCGCGGCAGGTCTTCCCAACGATGAAAGTCCGTGCCGTCGAAGGATCGGAACTGGAGGTTCTGGAAACCGATGGACTCGCGCAACCGTTTCGTGGCGGGAGCGGGTTTGTGCCAGGTCGCCAGCCACGCGCGGAAACGGTCGGCGGTGGCGTGCCAATCGCCGGTGTGGACCCCGATGCCGACACGGGGTGAAATCCATTTCGCGCCCGGCTTGATAAAGGGATCGCTCACCCACGACCAGCCGAGGCATAGGCCGCAGCCGTCGTACGGCCGCAGATGCTCATACACCATGCCGGCGACAACGCTTCTCTCCAGGTAACAGATGTACGAAATCCCTTCGCCGTTGCCCGAGATGTCCATCCACGGCAGGAACAGATGCGCGGGATACACGTCGTAGTGCCGGTACGGACACCGCACGAGCACGTTCACGTCGGGGCCGGGAAACATCGTGTGCGGATTGCGGATTTCGCAGGCGGCGGTCAGGCGGTCTTGCCCTGGTCCCGCGATTCCCGTCCAGCCGCCCACCCACGGAAAACGCACCTGCTCGATCACATCCGGACTATGGTTGTGCAGTTCGAGGGTGAAGAACGCCTCGGAACTGTCGGCGGACAACGTGACGCGGATACGGGCTGAAATGCCGGTTGGCTTTCCGTCGGCAAGGAGGTTGTCGTAACGGATGATGAGTTCCGCCTTGGCAGGCTCGCAGTCGAACGTGGGCTTCGAATCATGGCTATCGGCGAATCGCGACGCCCAGGGAAGCCTGGGGACAACGATCCGAAAGAGGCGGCTGCCCTTTGGGTCCCCGAGGTGGACGCGGCTCGTGACGAGGTTCCGGATCTGAGTCAAGCTACCGGTCCGGTCATCGAAGGAGAAGGAAACCAACTGGTTAGCGAGTTTCATGTTCGGACAGGAAATGGTTCTCTCCCGTGCGAGTCCTTGAAGCTCCGAGATGGAGCGAGGAACGGGTTGCTTTGCTTGCATAACCGGGGGCATAGTATCGTTCCATGCTGAAGCGAGTTTACATCGAAACGACCATTCCGAGTTACTACTACAACCAACGGAGCGAACCGGAAATGGTCGCCATGATGCATTGGACACGTGATTGGTGGGATCATCATCGCTTGGCGTATGACCTCGTAACGAGCGCAGTGACGCTCCAAGAACTGAGCCGCGGCGACCATCCTCTGCAAGCAGAGAAAATTGCCCTCCTCAGAAACGTCCCCCTCTTGCCGGTCACGGACGAAGTAGAGGGAATCGTGGCGGTTTACCTTGCGCGAAAAGTCATGCCCAGCAAGCCCATCACGGACGCCCTTCACTTGGCATTGGCAAGCTGTCATGCCTGTGATATCTTGTTGACGTGGAATTGCCTGCACCTGGCTAACGCCAATAAGATCGTCCATATCCACCATGTTAACGCGCTGCTCGGTTTGAAGGCGCCAGTGCTCGCAACCCCCAACCAGTTGATGGAGGAAGACCATGAATCCGACGAAAGAGGAAATTGAAAGAATTCGCGCCATCCGGCGCGAGATTTGTGAGGAGTTCAATAACGATCCTGCTCGCATGGTGTCCTATTATCGGAAGGTGGAAGAACAACTCCGGAAAGAGGGCTACGAGTTTGTGGGCGCGGCCAAGCAAGGCCAGCCCCTCTCGGCGCGCGTTCGTTGATCTCCCCTGCCTGCAAAATGGTTGGCGAGTTTCATGTGCTCACGGCTTGATCCAAACCAGCTTCCAGTCCACCGAATCGAGGTCGAGCGTGACGCGGCCGTTCTGGATGGGAATTGCTTCTTTCGTCAGCGCATCGGTTGCGGTGACATTCGGCGGCAGGCCAAGCCTGACCAGGTCGAAGCGCGCTTTCACCTTGGCCCGTTGTTTGCCGAGATTGGAAACGATCGCCAGCGCTCCGTGGGCGGGATGCCGATGGAAGCTCACGTAAGCATGCCGCGTCTCGACCATGACGAATTCAGAGTTCTTCCAGTACGGCAGCCACTCCGCCTGTTTGCACCCGAACTCATCGCGCACCCGCCAGAGCGACGAGAGAAATCGGAGCGCGCTCTCGGAATTGTGGGACCGGATTGGTATGTCGTGGAGCAGCGTCATCGCAAACTGCTGCCGATACGGGTACGGCACGTAGTACGAGATGAACTCGGTCGAAACACCCCAGGGCCGTCCCATGAATTGCGCACGGAACATGTCGGGCGTGAGGAAGTCGAGCAGGTGCGTTCCTTTCGTCGCTGACTCACCGTGACGTTTCTCGCCCAGGATTGTCTCGCCGTCCCAACAGTTGTCAGCCCACGCCATGACGGGGCTCAACCAGAATGCCGCGGGATGCAGGTCAATCACGCCGTCGGGTTTGCGCGACTTTACGATCTGGTAGAGACGGCGGATAAAGTCTCTGCCCGCGAAAACTGAGTAGCTCGGCCCAACGCTTCCGTCGGCGCGGCGATAGCCGCAGTCGTGGTGAGGATTGTAACACTCCGTCCCCAGCCCCACGCCGTCGAGATAGAACCCGTCCACCTCGAACTCGTCCATCAATCGCGCCGCGCCGGCGAGCATTAAATCGCGCCAGTCACTCCCAACGCACGGGCTATACACTTGTTGAGCGCGCATCGGCGGATAATTATCCATGTAGCCGCCGTACGAGTACGGGCTGCCGCTCGACCACTGCGCAAAGTCATCGAGGAAGGCGGGGTATTCGGGCGCAAGCTCGGAGAACTGGTTGCCCAGATAAAGCAACACCTTCAGGCCGCGCCGATGGCACGTTTTCACCAGCTTGTGGAGGTCTGCTTGATGCCCGATTGGCGCAGGGTATGAGAGCGTGCCCGTCCAGTTGCCGAGGAAGATCGTACGCGCGCCTTCCTTCACATAGTGATCCAGCACCGACACGCCCCCAATCTGGTCTGTCTCCATCGCATAATCTTTCCCGTATTGATGCGCGGAGGTGATGCGATAATCCCAGGCGTCCTTCGTGATCGGCTTCGTTGGCGTGGCCTGCAAACCGAAGGTGTAAGCAAGCGGAGATTTGAGATCGAGGGGTTTGCTGATCAAGTTGAGCCGCAGGATGACTTGGTCGCCGTCACGCGCGATCTCGATGGCGCGGTTCGGATCGGCGAGATGCCAACCCTGGTCCGATTCCGCGAACCACTGCAAGCCGCGCACTTCGTCGCCGATCCAGATGGCGGGATTGAACGTCCGCGCGAGTCCTTCCCTGGGGATTGCGCCAGGCGCTTTGAACAGCGCATCGCGATATTGGTACATCAGCGTGGCGTGCTCAGCCTTGAAAGGGATTTCCAGCGTCAGCCGTTCGAGACGCGCGGACGGAAGCGGCTTGATCGCGCAGTCCACGCGGATCATGCCGTCATACTCGATCTCGGTGTGGACGCTCAGTTCCAACTCGGCGTCGCTGGCCTTCTGCGAAAGAATGACTTTTGTCGCGGAGCGGCGCTCGATCTGGATGGGCCGCGTGTTCCATTGGATGTCGCGTCCGTTTGCGCGGCCTGCGAGTTGAATCGGTTCGGCCAGGATGGATTGACCTGCCGTCACGATCTGTTGCGGCAACGGGCCTGTCGAGAGTTCATAGCTCCGCCCCCAGCACTGGACCGAGAGGTCGGCCGCGCCGCTCACTTGCAACGGAGTCCACGGCGCGAGGACTTGGTCGCTTACTCCCGCCTGTGAACCGAACCACGATGGCTTCTTTGGAATCGTCACGAACGCGGAAGCGGCGGCGGCGTGAATCTCATAATCGCCCGGATCCAGTTTCTTCGCCGAGAAGATGACCTCCGCCTTCTTGTTCGCCTGCGGGTTGGACACGGGCTGTTTCTGAATCACGCCGTCGTCGCCCGTCTTTCGCAGCTCAACCGCGGCGGGCAATTCGCCGCTTCCACTGACGCGCACATCCACTCGAATCTCTCCGGTTCGGTAGAACAAATGCGGCGTCAAACGCAGTCGCGTCTGCGGCAGCTCGATGGAGCGATCCGCGCGCGCCGTTTCGTACAGACGCTGGATTTCCTCAGCGGGGAGCGCGCGGTTGTAGAGGCGGAACTCGCCGATGAGTCCGTTGAACCCGCGCCCGATGCCAAGCTTGGAACGAAAGAGGCCGCCGATCGCGCCGTCCGTTCGCGGCTTGGTGTTGCTGAGCTTGCCGTTGACGAAAAGCTCCATACACTGGCGGCCTGGGTCGTAGCTTGCGACGATGAAAGCCCATTCGTCCAACGGGATCGAATCTTTCGCGGAAAGGGAATCGTAGGCGTCGTTGGCCTTATTGCGCGTCTCAAAGACGGGAGCGCCACCGGCCGCCAGATAAAGCGACCAACCGCCGCGCGATAGAACGTGCTGTTGCGCTTTGAGATTCGTCCGCACCCACACGCACACGCTCAACGGCCCTGCCGCGCGTCCGCGCGGGTCGTCCCCGCAATCCACGTGGTCCGCCACGCCGTCAAAATCCAACGCCGCTCCGCTCTGGCCGCGTAACCAGACTGCGCCGAGAATTTTGCCGTGGTTCTGGATCGCGCTGGCGTCATGGAGAATTGCGCCCTGCCCTTTATCGAACCGGTAGTGGGCAATCAAACCGCTATCCTCTGAGCCGAAAACCAGAATCATGGAACTCAAGACCAGAAAAGGCGCAAGCCATTCGGCGCACGGGAGGGAAAGGAGAATAGGGGATGCAAGTTTCATGGTTTCAATGTTTCCTCGATTACGCCGATTTCCCGCCAATCCTCCAGCTTGACCTGGACCGACCACCCGGCTTTTGTTTTCTCGCAATGGAAGGCGTGTTGCTTGGTTCGGCCTTCCGAATCAAAAAGGCACAGGACGGGTTGTTGTTGGCCTTTCCACAGGTATTCGCCTGAAACGCACGTAATGATCCGCTCTTTGCCTTCGATCCAACCTTCGTGCAACGCGACCGGAGTGATGGGATACATGTGGCGGAAAGGACCGTACTCCCCGCTGCCATCGCCGTCCTCGGGGAACCGCGTATTGTAGTAGCTGCAGAGCACGCCATGCCGGAGATAAGTGATCACGGCCCGGTAGACGGCGGCCGCTCCGCCGAACTCGCCCATCATCACGACCGGACTGCCCAACTGGCATTTGACCATGCGCGCGTTAAGGGGTGGTTTCTCGCCCGCCTTGAACGGCGCAATGTCGTTCTCGATCAAGCGAACGATCGGAAGGTCCTGGTCGGCGCGCACCAGGGCATTGCCGCCGTTGAGAAACATCGCTTTGCCGCGCGCAAGGAGATCGCGCGCGATCTTCAACCGGACCTTGGCGGTGGCCAGATGGGTGTCGGTGTGCTTGCGCAGGATTTGGCCGGAGGCGGGATCGATATCCACGGACAGGCCGTCCCATTTTGTGTAGTCTGGCCCCCATCCCCATGTGTCGAAATACACCCCGTCGAGACCAACCTCCTCAATCAGGAACTTGACCTGTTCCATCAGGAATTTCTCCTGGTAATTGCCGGGGGACGGCACAACGACCAGCGCGGTGACCGGGCGGTCGCTTTCCTTGGGGTGGTAAATTTCCATAAAGATTCGCCCGTCCGGTGTCCGAACGAGGCTGTCTTTCCAGGGCAGGCCCGCGTTCTCGATCAGCCGGCTCATGGCGTCGGGCAGCGGCGGATACACGCCAAACGTCCGGGCGATATCGCCCAAGCCCTTGGTGTCTGCAAGGAAGGCTTTCAACTGTTCGTTGTTGCGCGCCATCTTTTCCCGGATGCCGACCAGGCTGGCCTCGATGGATCCCAGGAATTTCAGGTCCGGTTGCGCGGCCCGGAGCTTCGGGATGGTGGCTTGGGCCAGCGCCTTGAATTCCGCGCGGGTCAGGGCGTTCTCGGATGGATAATCCAGGAACGGCGTCAGCGCCACGTAGTGGAGCGGCTTGCGCCGCAATTGTTCTGCGAGGACGGCGGGGGCCGCCCACTCGTCCGGGCGGAGGGAACCGTAATCCATCAGCGCATCCACCGTGAAATTGACCCGCCAGGCTTCCCTGAGCCGATTGACCAGGGTGAAATAGTCGGCGTCGCGGCCGAGCGGATAAATGGTCCATTCGAGCGTGTGGCTCTGGCCGGCGGCCAGGCCGAAGTGGTTGACGCCGAAGGCGGCGTTGTTCAGGGCAGCCGTTGCCTCGAAGCGCACGCGGGAGATGTCGTCCTCCGCCACCACGCCCACGCTGGTCTTGTCGCCGGCCACGAAAAGGGTTGGGTTTGCGCCGGAATCCGCCACCGTATTCTCCGGTAAACCACCCAGCAAACAGCGCTTGAAGACCGCCGGGGTCACCACCCGATGACGGACCATGATGCCCACCGGCGCGGCGCTGAGGTTGGTGAGCGCATCGGCGATGGTGATCTTCTCTTCATCCAGTTTTACGCTTCTCTGCAGCGAATAATGCTTTCCCTTTCCACTGATGGTCGCTTGTTTTGTCGATAGCTGTTTCAGTGACGGCGTCCAGTCCGCGGCGCCCTTGGCGTCCTGAGAAAGAAAATGCGTTCCAATCCGCGCGCCGGGATAAGAAAAGCCGCTCGCAAACAAGTAAGACTCGTTTCCCGAGCGCAACTCCATTCCGCCGGCAAGACCGATGGCAAGGGTGAATCCGTTTCCCCGCAGGATGACGCCGTCTTTGACCGGCGCATAGGCTGCCAGACGATCCTCGGCTTCCGTTTGGTAATGCTTCTGAACGTCTTCCGGGGTGAGCGCGCGATGATAAACCCTGGCCTCATCAATCATTCCCCTGAACGGATGGCGGCCGATTGACAAATTCAGATCCGTGCGCGTCTGGATCGTTGGATATTTTGAGCTTTTCGAGTTTTTTAATTCGCCGTTGACGTAGAGCTTCAACTCCCGTCCGTCAAACGTTCCGACCAGATGACTCCACTGATCAACCGGCACGGAAGCGGCGCAAGCATTGTCACCGCCCGAGATGTACCACCACACCCGCCCATCCGCGTGGTAATACGTCAGGGCGTAAGCATCCTGGGCGCCCTTGGCAACGATCAACCCTTCGCCGGCGTCGGCGTCGGCTCGCTCTGGGTTCACCCACGCTTCGACGCTGATGACATCCGTGATTTCCAAGTCCGGCGATTTCCCGCAATCCACAAAGTCATCCACCCCGTTGAATTTCATCGCACATCCTTTCTTTAACCGGACAAACTCGGCCCCGTGGATCGTTGCGTCCTGGTTGTTGCCGCTCTGGTCCTTGGCGAGGTCGCCGGAACCTTCATCAAACCGGTAATGAACCAACAGGTCCTTATCCGCAGCCGCAACGCGCGGAAGAAGGCACAAAGGCGCAAAAGCGCATAGGCACAGGAGAATGCCGAATGCCCCCGCCTGCCAAGCGGTGGGCAGGGAATACCGAATGCCGAATGCGAAGTGGAAATGCTGAAGGTTTAATTCTGAATTCTGAATTCTAAGCTCTAAACTCTGAACTCCGAACCCCGAACCCTGAATCTCAAATTCTGCATTCTGCATTCTGCATTCCTCTTTTTTTCTAGCGGTAACCGTTGATATCGCCGAGCAGTTCGTCCTTGTTGTTAATCCATTCCAGCAACGCGACGCTCGCAATGTGGCCATCGGCAAACAAGCAGTTGCCCCGCTTGTTGTGGCGCGCGCTCCAACCGTTGAGGTAACGGCTGCTGCCAGCCGAAAAATCATTGACCCCATCGCCGTCGGTATCGGAGGTATAGGCGAAACTCGGATTCGTCGCATTGAAGATGTTGAACGATCCCAAGCTGTCGCCGGCGATCATGACGGAGGATGGGACTTTGCTCAGCCGCGATGAACCGGGCGCCGGGGGACCCAGGTAATGGAAAATGTTGTCATAAAGTCCTGCGCAGCTATCGCCATAACCGGTCTGCGGCCCGGCGCTCGGACACCGCAAGAAAGTGTGTCCGAACTCCTCGTCGGAAGTCTTCCTGCCGACATAAGGATTGATGGCCTTTAGATAATTGACCGTGCCGGGGATCTCCGACCAACCGGCGTCAATAAATTGCAGCGGCGGCAGAAAATCGTTGTTGTCCTCGCTATAGAGTCGAAAAGCCATCCCCATTTGTTTGAGGTTATTCATGCAGACGATGCCCTTGGCTTGTTCGCGCGCCCGCTTCAGCGCCGGCAACAAAAGGGCGGCGAGGATGGAAATGATGGCGATCACAACCAACAGTTCGGTGAGCGTAAACGATTGGCGGCGATGGACGGGAACCCCGTTGAGAACGTTGAAATGCACGGCATACACCTTGTCGCTCCGCCGCCGCCGCTTCAACCTCAACCGAGGTTCAGTTTGGGACAGGCAGAGTTCAGATTGGAAGAGTTACCCGCGTCCCATGTTGCACTGACGGTACTTGGCCGGGGCGACGCCAAACCGTTCTCGAAACATCGCCGCGAAGCGGCCCGCCACGGTGAATCCAACCTCGCGTGCCGCGCTGCTGATCTTGGCGCGCGGATTTTCCACGAAAAGCTGGCTGGCGCGTTCCATTCGCATGCGGTCGCGGTACTCCAACAAAGTGCATCCCATCGCTTGACGAAACCGCCGCTCGAGGGTCTTGCGGTTGAGTCCGGTTTGCAGCCGCAGCGCGCGCAGGACATTGGCTTCGTGATACGATTTCCGCATTTCCTCGATGACCTGAAGCAGCCATTCCGTGTCGCGGCAGCGTCCGACCGTGCTCGGCCGCACGACGAGCTTCGGCGGCAGTTTCACGCAGCGAAGCGGTCCCCTCGGATGATGCAGACGGGACAGAAGCAAGCGGGCGGCCTCGCTGCCCTGGGCACGCGCCGGCAACTGGAGCGTTGTCAGCCCCTGATTCGCCAGCGAGTACAGCGGATCGTCATCCACGCCCACCACGGCCACCTCGCCGGGGACCTGGTAGCCTTGCTCCAAAAGCGTCTCGATCAGGCTGGCCGCGACATAGTCATGATGTGTGAACACCGCGAACGGTTTGCGCTGGCGGCGGAAGAACTGGAGCGCCGTCTTGCTCCGGCCAAAATCGGGCACGACAGAAATCCGGTTCCCCAAATGGGCGCGCAGATCGAGCGCCAACGACGGATCCCACATTTGCAGACGCTTTGCTTCCTGCTGAAACAATGCGAATCGAGTCTCGACGGGGACCGCCTTCGAGACCACCACATAACCGCACCGACGGTGACCGAGCGCGCGCAGATGCTCCAGCGCCAACCGCGCCACCGCCGCTTCGTCCACGGCGACTTGATCCGCCGCCACCGCGGCTTGTGTCGGCAACTGCCACGCGCACACGATGGGAAAACGCCACGCCTCCAGATGCGCGCCTCGGCGCAGCACCCAGTCGTGCTCGAAATCGATGGCCCCGTCCACGCCGTGTCCTCGCAGCCAGCGCAGGAAGGCGGCGCTTTTCGGATGCTTTCCTTCCGTGGTGATGACCCGCACGAGGCAACCGGCTTGGCCGAGTGTTTCGACCGCCGCCTGCGCCACCTGCGCCCAGTACCACGCCAGCGAAGTGCGCCGGTCGCGGCAAACAATCGCCACGCGCCAGGGAGGTTGACTGCGGCGCGCTCCGAAGATGGTTGGTATCATTTTCATCGTAACTCCTCTGACCGTCGGAAACAGGACCGCGTCTCATGAGACGCTTGCAATCCTGCTTGTCCACCGTCAGGAAAATGCCGGCCGGCCGGTCCGGATGCCGGAGTGCAGGCAGGCAGCCAGGCGCAACGGACTTAAAAGTGAAGGCAAGCGCGGGATCAAGCGGCGACCGGCGCTATTTTTGGCTTCTTGTACTTCGGCAGCCGGATGATGAAGGTTGTGCCCTTGCCGGTCACCGTCTGGAAACAAATCTGTCCCTTGTGCGCATCGATGGTGGTCTTGACGATCGCCATTCCAAGGCCGGTGCCGCTGGCCTTGCCGTGCGTCACAAACGGCTGGAAAAAATTGTCGCGAATGCTTTCCGGGATGCCGGGGCCGTTGTCCTGAAAATAAAGGTCCACCCAGTCTCCGTTTTCGTTGGCGAAGAGTTTGATTTCACCACCCGCAGGGCGGAGCGCCTCGACGGCGTTTGTGGCGAGATTTTGCATGACCCTGAGCATCCGGCCCTTGTCCATTTCAATTCGCGCCTTGCAGGACTGGATGGTGACCGTCACCTTCGATTGCGCAAACAGGTCGCGATTGAGTTTCTCAAATTCTTCGAAGAAATTTTCGACCGTCTGAATCTCCGTGCGCAGGACCGGATTGCCGCGGGCAAAATCGAGCAGTTCCTGCACCATCATCACCATCCGCTGAGACTGCTGAACAATGATGCTGCATTTCCGCTGCGTTGCCGGGTCATCATATTTGGTGCTGATCAGTTCGGCGGAGAGCTGGATGGCGGAGATCGGATTTTTGAAGTCGTGAATGATGTTGCTCGCCATCTCCCCGACAAAATGGAATTTCTCCTTGCGAACCACCTCATTCACAAACCGGTCATTGGTGGCGCGCAGATATTCAAGGATGCGCGCGAACAATTGAAGGGTCACCCGGGCAGGCTCTTCATACAGCACCTTCAAGAGCACCTCGCCCGGGATCTTGGCCACGCGAACCGTTCCCTTCGCCGTGGCGCGCGCGCTGCGGGCGCTGCCATCCAGGACGCCCAATTCTCCGAAGTAATCGCCCGGATGCACCATGGCGATCATCACCTGCCGATCTCCGCCGGACCTTTTGCTGAGCTGCAAATCCCCTTCCAACACCATGTAAATGCCGTCGGACGGCTGTCCCTCCTCAAAGAGAATCGTCTGATCCGGGCAGGTGACTTCCGTCGATCGCTCGGCAAGGGTCTTGACGCCGGTCTCGGTGAAATACTTGAAAAAACGGTTTTCCAACAGGTTCATAGCTCAAGTGCGCGTGTTTCACGACCGTCTGATTGAAAC
Organism: Verrucomicrobiota bacterium; assembly: GCA_016198745.1. Classification (GTDB taxonomy): domain Bacteria; phylum Verrucomicrobiota; class Verrucomicrobiia; order JABWAM01; family JABWAM01; genus JACQHZ01. Next base: position 4,468 of record JACQHZ010000423.1, on the reverse strand, counting down.
ACCGCACCATTCAAATCCATTTTCGCGATAAAAGCCAGCACAAAACCGGCACTCCGGACTTCATTGGGCGCTCCTCGACGCGCGCGGGGTCGCTTGCGGTTGCGCTTGCCGTTGATTTTCCTCCACGTATAGTCACGGATATGTTTCAGCCTCTTCAGGCGTTGGATGAGCGGGTGTTCCGTCTGATCAATGGCGCATTGGTCAATCCCGTTTGTGATTGGTTTTTTCCTCTTCTGAACCATGCGGCGCCCTTTGTTCCATTGCTGATGCTGGGTCTGGGTTGGGTGGCCTATTGCAACTCGCGACGCGCCTGGTTGGTCGCTCTGGGTCTCGTGTTGGGCGTGGCGATGGGCGACGGCCTGGTCTTTAACCCGCTCAAACAAATCATCGCGCGGCCAAGGCCTGCCGCTTCACACACGGATGTGCGCGCCCTGGCCAGCGGGGCCGGCGGCGGTTATTCGTTCCCATCCTCGCACACGGCAAACGCCTTCCTGATCGCCGCCGTCCTCTGCTCTTGTGTCGGCCGCTTTTCATTGAAACTTCGGGCGAGCATCCTGACGATGGCGGCGGGTGTCGGCCTGGCGCGGGTTTATGTCGGCGTTCATTATCCGAGCGATATTGTCGGTTCCGCTCTGCTGGGATGGTTTCTCGGCAGGGCCGGTTGGCGCGCGGGACAGGGAGCGTGGCGTCGGTTGCGTCGCGACGCGCCTGACGGCGCCGCTCCTTCGGAAGACGCCATCGCTTCCATTGCCGCAACCTCACGCACGATCCCGCAATGGTTTGGAGCCGGTTGGTTTCCTTGTCTGGTTTTGGCAGGCGTCCAGGTTCTCCGCTTGATATGGGCGGCAGGCGCCTCGCTGGACGCCCCGCCGGACGCCGTCCGGCTCTGGTGTCTGGTCCATGCAGATGAAAACGTTTTTCCCCGTGTGATCGCGTCGAATGCGGCCTGGAATGGCGTCTTGTTTTGGTTTGGGCGGTTGTGGTTTGGATTGTTTGGAGCGGGTTCCCTATCGCTATGGGCGATTCCATGGACGCTGCAAAGCGTGTGGCAGGCCGCTCTTGCCTGGATGCTCTGGCGGCGCCATCCTTCATCGGTTGATGCGGACCCGCCTCGCCTCGCCGCGCTTTGGGGAGTGGTTGTGCTTTCCCTGTTCGTTCCGCTGGTCTCGCAACTTTCGTTTCTGGGATCGCCCGCGCAGGCTTTCGCGGAAGCGGACTGGAGCGCGACGGCGCCGCTTCAGGCGCTTGTTTTTTATTCAATCATCGCGTCGCCTTTATGGATCGGAACGGCGTTGTGTTTTCGAGGGCATCCCTGGGCGTCGTTCTCCGCCATCGCCGGCTGGATTTTGGCGGTGAGTTTTCCTTCCCTGGGGTGGTGCGCGCCTGCCCTGGCGTCTTCTGGCGTCATGTTCTTCATGGCAAAACGCATCGGGATGTTCCTGCGTGTGTTTGAGCAGCCCCAATCCGCCCGATGGCGATTCGCCTTCGCCCTGCTGATCATGTACGGGGCGGTGGTGGGAACGGCCGTCTATAATCCGCGATTCCTTCGCAAGCTGGATGTGTCCTTGCTGCCCCGCAACAATCCGCACTACATCCAGACCGGATGGCGCTCATGGGCGGCGCAAATTCGACCCATTCTCGGGACGGCCTCCCGGGAAATCTGGACGGATTCCGCGCTTTCCCGCGATCAGTTGCAATATCTCATGGGAAACCGGTTTCGTGTTCGCGCGCCGGAGGACCTTGCGACGGGGGCAGGGGTTCCCTCAAAAGGGGCGTGGTATGTTCGCGAAGTCTATCTGGCGCAAATCAACCCGCGCGTGCTTTTCGTCAGACGCCGCGACTGGTTGCCGGAGGAATTGCGACGGGGCATGCGGGAAATGAAATCCACCGAGATTTTTTACAGGCAGGACCCCATCCGCCAGTTTCAACTCTACGAAATCCCGGCGCCCTGAACAGACAAATCCGCCGCGCCCATCTGCTGTCAGCGGGCATTCAAATCAGGAGACCCGGCCCGCCCCCTTTTTCGATGGAAATTGATCGGTTACTATAATCCAAAGGACTGTCACGTTTTGGTTTTTCTTTTTCGGGGAGCGTCATAGAAGCCTCAGAAGTTTCTGGGCCAGCTCGAACGCCCGCCGTGCCTGCATGGCTCGTTCATCGGGGCTGGTTGAGTTGTGGAACTCGACGACCTGCTGAGGGCCGTAGGCGTCCAAGGAGAAGAATTTTTCCCGCAGATGCCGGATTGCCTGCTTCACGTTCTTGTCTTTCAAACGGGTTTTCCATGAAGCGGCCAGCTTGGCGTGTAAACTCAATGTCGAAAAGAGACCCCGGCCTATCGGGATTTCCATAAGAGTGCTTCGGACTAAACCGGTGATGGCCATCGTCTTTGCCCAACCCCATCATCTGTGCGTAAAAATAGGCGTGGAGATTAAAGCGTCTCTGCAGGGCCAAGGAACTGATGTCAAAGGGGCTTTCGATCCTAACCATACTGTAGATGAAATCTCGGATCGCACGCCATTGTTCTATGGTCATTGGCGACTTGGTTTCAAACAACCGCTGATAGCGGTTCCAGTCGAGTTTCAATCTCTGTTCCAGAAGAGCCTCCGCAGCCTCCTCGCCACGCCCGCCTACGTGGCATAAGTCCACATACGTTTGAACGGCGTCGGTGCAAGGGAGGCGCTCGCTGTCGTCGCGCTCGTTCTCCTGCAGGTAGAAGACCACGGGATCATCCGGGATGATGGCGACGATATTTTCACCGGAGTCCACCTGCTTGGCTTCCACCATGTCGCGAAACTTCTCCTCATGCTCAGCGTCAACATAAAGCCATGTTTTCGGTTGTCGTACATGCGGAGCCTGAAAATCCGCGGCGGAAAAGGCCGCATACACCGCATGCCCGCCCGTAAATGTGCCCAACTTCGCAAGAGCCTTTTGGAGTTGTTGCCCTTGCAAAAGTGTAAAATACCCGCGGCGCTGATGACGGTCAAAGCGATAGGCGGCACACCAGGTCGTCAGCAAGCCCACAGGATCGCTTAACCCAAAGCCACCGTGTTTCTTTTCCACGATAAATGTCTCATCTTGCAGGTGACGGACCATCTTGTTCACAAGCCCGATGCTCACCTTTGGCCTACAGGCTTTCTGGAGTTCCCATTGATGCCAATGACAGGCGATGTGCACCGGAGCCAGCAACGCCCGGATGATCCGTGCTGCTTCAGGCGTGCTCAGATTCGCGTTAGGTCGCAGGCGCTCATGCACCGGATCATTTCCCCGGCGCTCGATATGAAGAACACCGGGTACGCTCAGCCAACAGTTGCCCGCAAGGTCAAACCAACTCCAGCCATGCTCCTGACAAATCTTCGCCATGCGCGGGGAAATGAAAGGCGCAGCAAAAACCTGCGCCTGAACGCGCTTCAACTGCCGGTTCTCAAATTCACGGTTGATTGAAACGTAAGGAAACTGGGAAGGGCGCGGATCCAGGTGACAGTCCACCCACAACCGCACAGATTGGCCCTGATGCGTTTTTCCCATGGCCAGCAGGTCAAATGCCCAGTTGTATGCCGCCGGATTCCGTTCCACCTTCCAATCCCCCAGCCAGGACACGCTGCCCAGCAGTTCACGCAGTTTTTCCGCCAGGGCCTTCTCCATTCCGCCTCCAATTGGATACTGGATGTTCATGACACATCAAAGTTCATGCTTACGTGAATGTAGGATATTTCATGAACATAAGCAAGGCATTTTTTGATTAAAAGGGAGTGGAGCTTCAAAGAAAGGGTGGGGCTGCGACGCAACTGGGGTACCCCTTAAAACTGTCGTTGGACGGAAAATACCAAAACGGCGACATCCACCGCGTCCGTCCGCGGCCAGCAGGCATTCAGGTCACAGGGCGTTGCCTAGCATTCTCTTGATCATTCGGGTGTGGAACTGTTCAGGTCATCCCTAAGTTCACTGTCATTCCCGTGAAAGCGGGAATCCAGCGCTCGCGCAGAGATGGATCCGGTGAACTGGATGAGTCTTCGACCGCATGCACCCGCTTTTGCGGGAATGACCTGAACAGTCACCGGGTGTAAAGCCATGAAGTTCGCAGTTTTGAATGTTTGCGTGGCGCATGAATTCCCGATCCCTATTTCGACCAGTCCTCCACGGCGAGCCCCTCGATGGCCGCGAAATGACGGATGTTGAGAGTGGCAAGAATGAGGTTATGAGCTTTGGCTGTGGCAGCGATCAGAAGATCAAAATCGGGACGCGTCCTGCCGGCCTTTCGTTCTCTCGCGTAAAGTTTTGCCTTTGCCTCAAACAGACCTACAGTTTTCACAACCCAAACACACTAGCGAAGCTCCGCCTCAAACCGACAAGGCAGTTTGTGTAGGGGCGGGGTTTACTCCCGCCCGTGGGCTGGATCGGGAGGGGATAAACCCCTCCCCTACATCTTGAACGCACCGGAAAACTTGCCATATTCGTCAACGTTTTGGGT
>JACQHZ010000422.1 GCA_016198745.1 Verrucomicrobiota bacterium | reverse complement strand
GCCCGTGGAAAAGATAACCGTGAACCGTGAACCGTGAACCTTCCAACCTGAGCAGTTATATGAAAACAATCTTCTCGACTGAACGCGCTGTCAAAGAACGCTACGCCGGCGCCGCCAATGCTGCGGAAGCGCAACTCTGTTGCCCGGTGAATTACGATCCCAAATATCTCAAAATCATCCCTGAGGAAGTCGTCGCCAAGGATTATGGCTGTGGCGATCCTTCCCGGTATCTGCGTCCGGGTGAAACCGTGCTGGATCTGGGAAGCGGCACCGGGAAAATTTGTTTCATCGCCTCCCAGGTCGTCGGCCCTCAAGGCCGGGTGATCGGAATCGATATGACCGATTCCATGCTGGAAGTGGCGCGTCGCAACGCCCCCCTTGTCGCGGAGCGAATCGGACACTCCAACGTTGAATTCAGAAAGGGCCGGATTCAGGACCTTGCCCTCGATCTGGAGCGTTTGGATCGGGAGCTGAAAGAGAATCCCATTCGCGATGCGGCTTCGTTTCTGAGCGCGGAGGAACTTGCCGACGATCTGCGCGTCAAGCATCCGCTGGTCGCCAACGATTCCATGGACGTGGTCGTCTCGAACTGCGTGCTCAATCTGGTGGAGTCCGCGGCAAAAAAGAAACTGTTTTCCGAAATTCATCGCGTGCTGAAAAGAGGCGGACGGGCGGTCATTTCCGACATCGTCAGCGATGAAGATGTGCCGGAGGAATTGCAAAACGATCCCGAGTTGTGGAGTGGTTGCATTTCCGGCGCGTTGCGCGAGGATCTGTTCCTGAAAGCGTTCGAGGAGGCCGGCTTCTACGGCATCACGCTGTTGAAACACGACGCGCAACCGTGGCGCGTGGTCCAAGGAATCGAATTTCGCTCGGTAACCATCGAGGCGTTCAAGGGCAAACAAGGCCCCTGCTTCGAGCGCAACCAGACTGTCATCTACAAAGGCCCGTTCAAGGAGGTGCTCGACGACGATCAGCACCGGCTCCGGCGCGGCGACCGGGTGGCTGTGTGCGACAAGACCTATCAGCTCTACAAGAAACCGCCCTACCGTGAGTTCTTCGAATTCGTGGATCCGGTGCAGGCGGTTGCGTTGGAGCACGCCAAACCGTTCGACTGCGCGCGCACGGCGTTGCGGCATCCGAAAGAGACCAAAGGCCAGGATTACAACCTAACCACGCCGCCCGGCAAATGCTGCGATGGAGGGAACGGCTGCTCATGACGCTGGCGCTGACAGCGCTCGTGTTGGGGTTGGCGTTTGCCAATGGCGGCAACGACATCAGCAAGGGCATCGCCACATTGGTCGGCAGCGGCGTGACGGATTTTCGCCGCGCAACCTTATGGGGCACGATCTGGACGGTCGCAGGCGGGCTGGTGGCGGCAATCGCTTCGCAAGAACTGGTGCAAGCTTTCAGCGGCAGCAGTCTGTTGAGCGCCCAGCCGGATGGACCGGGTTTTCTGTTGGCAGTCACGGCCGGAGCGATTGGCTGGGTGACGTTCGCGTCGCGCACGGGATTGCCGGTCTCCACAACGCATGCCATCACGGGCGCACTGTGCGGCGCGGGCGTTGCGTCCGCCGGATTGGATGGAGTCCGGTGGGGTGTGCTCGGCCAGAAATTCGCCCTGCCGCTGGCCGCCAGCCCGGTCATCGCGCTGGCGCTGATGTGGTTGCTGTTCCCGGTCGTGCGATTCTGTTTTGCGCGGTTGAACAGCTACTGCGTGTGCGTCGAACAACTCGATCTGTGCGTTCAACCCGCCAACGGCGTCGCGACGATGATGGCAAGCGCGCCGGCGCTGGTGGTCGGCACCAGCGTGAGTTGCGGGCGGTCACCCAACGTGATCTCACGGCTGAATCTGATGGATTCGTTGCACTGGCTGAGCGCCGGGACAACCAGTTTTACCCGTGGTCTCAACGACACGCCAAAGATTCTGGCCCTGGGCATTGCGGCCAGCGCGCTGTTCGGGATTTCGGGTGGAGCATTTTTTGTTCTCGTGGCTGTGGCAATGGGGCTGGGCGGTCTTCTGGCCGGCTTTCGCGTCACCGAGACGCTCGCCCAAAAAGTGACCCCGATGAACCCGACGGAAGGCTTTGCCGCCAACCTGATCACATCGCTGCTGGTGGGCTTTGCGGCGCGGTTTGGGATGCCGGTCTCCACCACGCATGTGTCGTCAAGCGCCATCATCGCGATCGGCCTGCGTCAAGGTGGAAGAGATCTTCGATGGCAAACGGTTCGCGACATGCTGCTGGCGTGGGTGGTGACGCTGCCGGTGGCCGCGCTGCTGGCGGCGATGGTGTATTGGATTTTTCGATGAAAGGAGCCAAACAGAACGTCGCGATTGGCGCAAGCGTGTTGACGGCCATCGCGGCGTCGCTTTGCTGCATCGGGCCGTTGCTGGTGGCACTGCTGGGACTGAGCGGATTTGCCGCCTCATCGTTGTTCACCCGCTGGCGGCCTCTGTTTTTGCTGGCGACGGGCATCCTGCTCGGCCTGGCATGGTATCTGACCTATCGCAAGCCGAAGGAGGCGTGCGCCGAAGGCACGACCTGTGCAACCAAACCCGTTTCCAAATGGAACAAGACGGTTCTGTGGTTTGCCACGGGCTTCGTTCTGATTTCGGCAGCTTTTCCGAGTCTATCGTCGGCGATTCTGCGAGCCACTCAAACAAACTCGGACGCCTGTTGCGTGCTGTCCACCATCGCGGACGACAACACCGCCGTCTTGAAAGTAAAGATTCCGAGCATGGACTGCGCGACCTGCGCGCTCAATATCCAATCCGTTCTGAAAAAGCATGCTGGCGTTCAACAAGCGCAAGTCAACTTCGACACCAGAGAAGCCGTCATTCGATACGACGGCACGAAACTTTCGCCTGAGAAAATCCTCGCGGCGATTGACCAAACCGGGTTCAAAGCCGAACCCTCAACCCAAAAGGAAAAACGATGAAAAGAACATTGATTGCACTCGCCATTGGCGGATTATCCTTGGTAAAACACCCATGAAAACAACCGTTCTCGGCATCAGTGGAAGTCCCATCAAGAACAGCAACACCGATCGTGCCGTGCGCGAGGTGCTGAAGCACACCGGGTTGGAAACCGAGTTCATCAAGCTCAGTGAATTGCGAATGGAGCCTTGTCGGGCCTGCCTGGGGTGCGTCAAGACGAACCAATGCGTCGTTCAGGACGATGCCCGCCCATTGGCAGACAAATTCCGCGCGGCCAGCGCCTTTGTGCTCGGCGGTTACACCCCATACAGCAGCCTCGACGCGCGCACGAAGACCTTCATGGAGCGGATGTATTGCCTGCGTCATCAAGCCGGACTGAACCGCGGGAAGATCGGCGCTTCAGTGATCACCACGGCCTGCCCTCCCGAAACTCCGGGATTGCCTCCGGCCGCGCAAACTGCAACCTCGCAGATCGCGTCCTGGATGATGGAAGAAGGCATGGTCAATCTCGGCACAATGGTCGTGCTGGGCAACGTCCCGTGCATCAAATGCGGGCACGGCGACGATTGTTCCATGAGCGGTATCAAGATGCTGTACGGTCCGGAGGCGACGGTCGCGTCGGTGAGCATCCATAAATTCGAGAATGACGCTGCATTACTCAACACCGCGCGCGATCTGGGCCAGGCCATCCGCCGCGCAGTGGTGGAAGGGACGAAGATGTGAACCAACGTCAATCGGAAGTCGTTCTGCGATGATGCGATTGCACAAGCCGCACTTTCGATAAATGAAAGGCATTGTTATGTCAGACTGCTGCCCGGTTAAATCTTCCGCTGAGAATGTTGTCGACGAAGCTGCGAAATGCGGGACAAACCGTTGTCCGCAATGTGGCCAGTCCGGCAAGCCCATGGAAACCAAAACGCTCAAACAAATGGTGCAGGCGCGGCATCTGGAACTCGTCAACAAACCGGGCTTCTTGTTCTGCCGCTCGGTGGATTGCGACATGGTTTATTTCCACCCTGACGGCGACTCTCTCCGCAAGTCGGACGTGCGGGTGCGGGTGGGTCTGAAAGAAACCGAAGACCCTGTTCCCATCTGTTATTGCTTCGGCTTCACCGAGGCGATGGCGGTTGAGGAAATTCGGGCGACAGGGATGTGCGCCATCCCGCAACGCATCACTGCCGAGGTCAAGGCGGGCAACTGCGCCTGCGAAATCCGCAACCCGCAAGGCTCGTGTTGCCTCGGCAATGTCAACGCGGCTGTCAAAAAAGCGATGGCATCTGTTCACGTCATTCCCGCGACCTGCCCGCCGATTGGCAGGCGGGAAGCGGAAAGCCAGCCCCCGCTTCCGTTCGCACTTGTCCCCCCTCGGACGGGGGGACCGGATCTGGATGAGTCTTCGACCGCATGCACCCGCCTTCGCGGGAATGACAAGAAAAAGGAATCACCTGAATGGTCACGAACAATGAACCGATTTGACGAAACCCTCCGCACACACGGCGTCGGCCAACTGCGCCGGGGCAGGGTGGAGATTTTGCAGATCAACGTCGGCAAGCTCTGCAACCTGACCTGCGCGCACTGTCACGTCAATGCGGGGCCGGGCCGCAAAGAAGTGATGACGCGGGCGACGATTGACCGCATCGTGGACTGGCTCGGGCGCACTGACATCCCGAATGTGGACCTCACCGGCGGCGCCCCGGAGATCATTCCCGACTTCCGACATTTGGTCGAACGCATCAAGGCGCTGACGCCGGGGCGCCATATCAGCGACCGCTGCAACCTGACCATCTTCTACGAACCCGGGCACGAGGATCTGCCGGATTTTCTGGCGCAGCACGAGATCGAAGTGATTGCTTCGTTGCCGTGTTACTCGGCCAAGAACGTGGACGCCCAGCGCGGCAATCATGTGTTTGAGAAAAGCATCCGCGCTTTGCGGCGGCTCAATGAACTCGGCTACGGCGCCCTGGCAAACCTGCCATTGCACCTCGTCTATAATCCGCTCGGCGCATTCCTGCCGGGGCCGCAGGCCGAGCTGGATGCCGATTATCACCGGGAATTGCAGGACCACTTCGGCATCGTATTCAACCGGCTCTATACGATCACCAACATGCCCATTGCCCGGTTCGCCGCCTGGCTGCGTCGTGAAGGAAGATACGACGAGTACATGCGGCTGCTCGTTGACAGCTTCAATCCGGCCAACGTGGACGGCCTGATGTGTCGGAACACGCTCAACATCGGTTGGCGTGGCGAAGTCTATGACTGTGATTTCAACCAGATGCTCGACATGCAGTGGCGCGCCGCCGACAGCGAGCCAGATCGGCGGCTGTATGTGTGGGACGTTGATCCCGCCGAAATCGAAAATCGTCCCATCCTGACCGGCGAGCATTGCTTCGGCTGCACGGCGGGCTGCGGCAGCAGTTGCACCGGCGCGCTGGCCGAGACGGCAGGCGTCTCCGCCAACGAGCAGGCGGGCCAGAAAACATTTCACCCTTCGCTTCATTGATGAATCTCCGACTTCTGAAGGCCACGATCGTCCTTGCCCTGGTCCTGTTGAACGCCATTCCGCTCTTTGCCGCGGAGCCGTTCGATCATTCACACAGCCGTTTCGATCGTCTCTTGCGAACGCGCGTGAAGGACGGACTGGTTGATTACGCGGCGCTCAAGGCTGCGCCGGCTGATCTCGATGCGTGTCTCGACGCCCAAGCGGCCGTCACGGAAGCGGACTTCAGGACTTGGAAGGAATCGGATCGGCTCGCCTTCCTGATCAATCTTTACAATGCACAAACCCTCCGCCTGATCCTCGATCATTATCCCGTGCGCAGCATCAAGAACATCGGCACGGTGCTGCGCGGCCCGTGGAAACAGCCGGTTGTCCGACTCTTTGGACAGAGCCTGACGCTGAACGATCTCGAACACGGCATCATTCGCAAAGATTTCCATGAACCGGCGGTACACTTCGCCTTGGTCTGCGCCGCGAAGGGTTGCCCGCCGCTGCGTGAGGAGGCTTATGTGGGTTCGCGGCTTGAAGCTCAATTGAACGATCAAACCCGGCGTTTTCTGGATGAGCGGAAGAAAAATTCGATCGACTTCGAAAACAAGACGCTGCGCCTTTCGCCCATTTTCAAATGGTATGCCGCTGATTTTGAAAAGGCGTCTGGTTCAGTTCACGCCTGGTTGCAACGGTTGTTTACCAGTCAGAACCCTCAATCCGTTCGTGTGGCTGAATTCAAGATTGAATACACCGACTACGACTGGAGCTTGAATAATCGTGCCTCCAAATCACCCGATCAATCCGCGAACCATGGATTTATTCTGCGAACGCTCGACCACATTGATCAACTCGGTCGCTGGGGTGGCGCGGCTTTGATTGCGACCTATGTGATCGCATGCATCATCTTCATTCCTGGGTCGATTTTGACACTTGGCGCGGGCGTCTTGTTCGGAGTGGTTTGGGGATCGATTTATGTCTCCATCGGTTCCACTCTGGGCGCCACCTGTTCCTTTCTGATTGGACGACATCTTGCGCGGGATTGGGTCGCGCGAAAACTTGAACATTATCCTCAGTTCAACTTGATTGATCGCGCCGTGGCTCGCGAGGGATGGAAAATTGTCCTGCTTGCCCGTTTATCACCCCTTTTTCCATTCAACCTGCTGAATTACGCTCTTGGTCTGACCCGGATTCCACTGTCGCACTACATCCTGGCCTCGTGGATCGGGATGATTCCCGGAACCGTCATGTACGTCTATCTGGGCTCGCTGGTTGGAAGCTTGGCCTCCTTGGGGCAAGGAGGCCATCAACGCACGACCGCCGAGTGGACGTTGTACGGTGTGGGGCTTCTCGCCACGGTCGTCGTCACGATTTATGTCACGCGGATTGCGAAGAAGGCGTTGAGCGAACGGGTCCCCACCGCGGAGGTGTAACATGATCACCTATCCAAATCATCCGCCGCTGATTCCGTGGGACGAGCACAACCAAAAACTTCAAGCACACCTCCATCCCACCGATTGGATCAATCCGGAACCGGCCGCACGTCCCGCCTGCCAGTCGGCGGGCAGGTACAATCTGGTGGTGATCGGAGCCGGGCCGGCCGGGCTGGTGGTCGCTGCGGGCGCAGCCGGGCTGGGCGCCAAGGTCGCGTTGATCGAGCGTCATCTCCTGGGCGGCGATTGCCTGAACTATGGCTGCGTTCCCTCCAAGGCGCTCATCCGATCCGCGCGCGCTGCGGCCGATCTTCGGACCACCGTTGATTTCGGACTGCGGGTAAACCGCGACGTCGAGATCGATTTTGCGGCCGTGATGGAACGGCTCCGCCGTCTGCGGGCAGGACTCAGTCATCACGACTCGGCGCAGCGTTTCCGCAGCCTTGGCATTGATGTCTTCCTGGGGTCGGCGCGTTTTGTCAGCCGGGATTGCGTGGAGGTTGACGGAAAACGGCTGCCTTTTGCCAAGGCCGCCATCGCCACCGGAGCGCGCGCCACAAAACCAGCGATCCCCGGCCTCGCGGAGGCGGGCTATCTGACCAATGAGACGGTTTTCTCGCTCACGGAACGTCCGCAACGACTGGCTGTCATTGGCGGCGGTCCGATCGGCTGCGAACTGGCCCAGGCGTTTCACCGCTTGGGATGCCACGTTTCCCTGCTGCACAAAAACCAGCATCTGCTGGACCGGGAAGACGGCGACGCGGCGGCAATCGTTCAGGGGCGGTTCGTCCGGGAAGGGATCGAACTGATTTTGAACTGTGCCCTCCAGAAAGTGGAAAAAACCGCTGATGGAAAGCGCCTGAGCTACGCCTCCGCAGGTCACGAGGCCGTGCTGGTGGTTGATGAAATCCTCGTTGCCGCCGGTCGCTCGCCCAACATCGAAGGGTTAAACCTCGAAACGGCGGGCGTTCAGTTCGACCGTCACGGCGTCCATGTGAATGATTTTCTTCAGACCACCAACTCGCGCATCTACGCGGCCGGTGACATCTGTCTGAAACACAAGTTCACGCATGTGGCCGACGCAGCGGCGCGGATCGTCATTCAAAATGCGCTCTTCCGTGGGCGCAAGCGCGCCAGCGCGCTGGTGGTACCTTGGTGCACCTACACGGATCCTGAAATCGCTCATGTGGGGTTTTCCGAAAAGGAAGCTCGCGCGCGCGGTATTTCCATTCAAACCTACATCCACAAGTTCGAGGCGGTGGATCGCGCCGTTCTGGATGGTGAAACGGAAGGGATGGTCCGCGTTCACGTGCGCGCGGGCACGGATAAAATCCTGGGAGCAACCCTCGTCGCGCGGCACGCCGGCGACATGATTTCGGAGATCACGCTGGCCATCGTGGGCGGATTGGGACTGAGCGCCATCGGCCGGACGATCCATCCCTATCCCACGCAGGCGGAGGCGATCCGCAAAGTCGCCGACGCCTACAACCGGAGCCGCCTCACGCCGTTCCTCCGAAAACTTCTCAACGGCTGGTTGAAATGGACGCGCTGACTGCATTCCTTTTAGGTCGCCGCTGGCAGCGGCTCCTACATGCCGATCGGTCGTAACGCTGACATCCATGATCCACAGCCGTCCCATAAATTTGAAAGCGCATGTTTTCTAACTC
>JACQHZ010000417.1 GCA_016198745.1 Verrucomicrobiota bacterium | reverse complement strand
GTAGCTCAGTTGGTAGAGCACGTCCTTGGTAAGGACGAGGTCACCAGTTCAAACCTGGTCGTGGGCTCCAGATGATAAAAAATGCTGGAACGGGTCCCGACCTGGTTGGTGATGGTGGGGATGGGAAAAGGAAAAGGGCAACTGCCGTTTTGCGAAACGGGGGTTGCCATTGAAACAGAAAAAAATTTGGGAAACAAGGACAAAACCTTGGCAGGGGCTGTCGTCCGTCTCGGCGGGCGCAGACAAAACAAGGCAGCAGCAACAACCGCAATCAACCAAACATCATTATGGCAGGCAAAGACAAATTCATACGCAACAAGCCGCACGTGAACGTGGGAACGATTGGCCACGTTGACCATGGCAAAACCACTTTGACGGCTGCAATCACCACCATTCTTTCAAAGAAGGGGCTGGCGGAGGCCAGGGCCTACGATCAGATTGACAACGCGCCCGAAGAAAAGGAGCGCGGCATCACGATCAACACCTCCCACGTGGAATACCAGACTGACAAACGGCACTATGCGCACGTGGATTGTCCGGGACACGCGGACTACGTGAAAAACATGATTACCGGCGCCGCTCAAATGGACGGCGCCATTCTGGTTGTCAGCGCAGCGGATGGTCCCATGCCCCAGACGCGGGAGCATATCCTTCTGGCCCGCCAGGTGGGAGTGCCGTCGCTGGTGGTTTTCATGAACAAGTGCGATATGGTGGATGACAAGGAACTGCTGGACCTTGTCGAGATGGAGGTGCGGGAGTTGTTGACGGAATATGAATTTCCGGGAGACAAGGTCCCGATCATCAAGGGCGCCGCGACCAAGGCGCTGGCGGCCGGCGATCCGAAACATGAGGATGCCAAATGTGTGCTGGATTTGATGGAGGCGGTGGACAGCTACATCCCGACGCCCGAACGTTCGGTTGATCTGCCATATTTGATGCCGGTGGAGGACGTTTTCTCCATCGAAGGCAGAGGCACGGTTGTCACCGGCCGCATCGAGCGCGGCAAGGTCAAGGTCGGCGACGAAGTGGAAATCGTGGGCATCCGAGCCACCACCAAGACCGTGGTGACGGGCGTCGAAATGTTCCGCAAGGAACTCGACGAGGGCATCGCGGGCGACAACATCGGAGCATTGCTGCGCGGCACCAAGAAAGAGGAGGTGGAACGGGGACAGGTCCTTGCCAAGCCGGGAAGCATCACGCCCCACACCAAATTCAAGGCGGAGGTCTATGTCCTGAGCAAGGAGGAAGGTGGACGGCACACGCCGTTTTTCAACGGTTACCGGCCGCAATTTTTCTTCCGGACGACGGATGTGACGGGCGTTGTGAAGCTTGCCCAGGGGGTGGAGATGGTGATGCCTGGCGACAACGTGACGATTGAGGTCGAGTTGATCACGCCCATCGCCATGGAGAAAACCATCCGCTTCGCCATCCGCGAGGGCGGCAAGACGGTGGGCGCGGGACGGGTGAGCGAAATCCTTGCGTGAAAAGCCATGGCGCGTGAATTCATTCAACTGGCGTGCGCTGAGTGCAAGCGCCTGAACTACATCTCTACCCGCAACAAGAAGGAGCAGGGGAGCGAGCGGGTGGAGATCAAGAAGTTCTGCAAATGGTGCGGCAAACACGTTTTGCACCGGGAGAAGAAATAACCAGGCCGCTCCGTCGCCCGGTGAAACGGGGCGCGAAAACGGCAGTAGCTCAATTGGTAGAGTAGCGGTCTCCAAAACCGTCGGTTGGGGGTTCGAGTCCCTCCTGCCGTGCCATATTTCGGGGGGTGATGGACAGGAACGAATACAAAACGAACTATATCCATGAAAGCGTGGTATGACAAAATCCGGGGATTCTTCCGGGAGGTGTCGGAGGAATTCTGGAAGTGCACCCGGCCGAGTGCGGCCGAGTTGAAGGAATCCACCGTGGTGGTTGTGGTGACGATGGCGATCCTGGGTTTGTTCATCTTTGCCTCGGATTGTGTCATCAGCCGGGTGCTCGGACTGGCGATCACGCGCTAAGGCGAATTTTTCTCACCCATGGCCTCCAACTCCTCATCGCAATGGTATGTGCTCCACTGTCTTCCGGGTCAGGAACAGAAGGTGTTGGAGAGCATCGAAAAACGCAAGGTGCGCGAGGAGGTGACCGACCTTATCCATCAGGTTCTCATCCCGACCGAGCGGGTGGAGGAGGTCAAGCGCGGCAAACGCGCCACGACGACACGCAAATTTTTTCCGGGTTATCTCATCGTGAACATGGATTTGCTGGACGAAAAGAACCAGTTGAACGACCGATCCTGGTACTTCATCCGCGACACGCCGGGCATCATCGGGTTCGTGGGCGGCGAGCGGCCCATCCCGCTCCGCAAGGAGGAGGTGGAAAGCATCATGAACCAGATCCATGATCGCGAAGACAAGGTGGTGCCCAAGGTGAATTTCGAGATGGGCGAATCGCTCAACGTGAACGACGGTCCCTTCAAAGGAATGACCGGCGTGGTCGAGGAGGTGGACCAGGTGAGAGGCAAGCTCAAGGTTTCCGTCTCCATCTTCGGACGTTCCACGCCGGTGGAACTCGAATTCTGGCAGGTGGAGAAGGCGTAGGACGGCCAATTAGAAATTAGAAATTAAAAGTTATAATTTTTCACAGGAAAATTTTCACCCGCTGAATTTTTTAATTTCTAATTTTCAACTTCTCATTGAATTTTATATGGCCAAAGAAGTGACAGGCATCATCCGATTGCAGATTCCGGCGGGACAGGCCAACCCCGCGCCGCCGGTTGGCCCGGCCCTGGGACAACAGGGGGTCAACATCATGGGCTTCTGCAAGGAGTTCAACGCGGCGACGCAAAAGCAGGCCGGAGAAATTTTGCCGGTGGTGATCACAGTATATAAGGACAAGACGTTCACCTTCATCACCAAATCGCCGCCGGCGCCGGTGCTCTTGAAAAAGGCCGCCAACATCGCCACCGCCAGCGGCCAGCCCAACCGGAACAAGGTGGGCAAGGTGACGCGCAAGCAGATCATGGAGATCGTTGCCAAGAAGGCCAAGGACATGAACTGCAAGAGCGAGGCCGCCGCTTATCGCACGATTGTGGGGACAGCCCGTTCCATGGGGATTGAGGTGGCTGATTAAGAACGACCCTGCGAACGCTCTGAACGTGAAGGTTCGGGCGGCGTGAAAAAATTTCGTTATTTATGCCAAGCAAACGATTCAAGGAAGCCCTGAAACTGGTGGACCCGCGCAAGGCCTATCCGCTCAAGGACGCCGTGGAAACGCTCAAGAAGTTTCCGCGCGCCAAGTTTGACGAGTCGGTTGACCTCGCCATCAAGTTGAGCGTGGACCCGAAACAGTCCGATCAGATGGTGCGCGGCACCGTCCCGCTCCCGCATGGATCGGGCAAGAAGGTGCGCATCCTTGCCTTTGCCGAGGGGACCGAGGCAGAAGCCGCCCGCGCCGCCGGCGCCGAGCACGTGGGTTATAAAGACCTGATCGCGAAGATCAAGGGCGGCTGGTTTGATTTTGATGTCGCCATTGCCACGCCGGGAACCATGCAGGAGGTCCGCAAACTCGGAAAGGAACTCGGTCCGAAAGGTTTGATGCCGAACCCGAAAACGGGCACGGTCTCCGAGGACCTCGCCAGGGCGGTCAAGGAGGTCAAGGCCGGACGCGTGGAATTCAAGATGGACAAGACCGCCAATCTCCACGTGGTGGTGGCCCGGGCTTCATTTGAAGCGGCGCAGATTCTCGAAAACGCGCGGGCGGTGATCGAGGCGGTGCTCAAGGCGCGTCCGTCCAGCGCCAAAGGCGCTTACCTCAACAGTTGCACGCTCTCGACGACCATGAGTCCCGGTGTGCGCGTGGATACGCGCGAGTTTCTCGCAGCCTGATTTCAATGAGAAATTAAGAATGAGAAAATAGAAATTTCAGAACTCAAAACCTTTTCGTTGCGGTCTTACCTTTTCATTTTTCATTTCTAATTTCTAATTTCCATCATGCGCCCTGAAAAAACAGCCATTGCGGATGAGATCAAGGCCCGCCTTGCGGATTCGCCTTACGTGATCCTGACGGACTTTACGGGTCTGAAGGTGTCGGATTTTTCCGAGCTGCGAAGCCGTCTGGCAAAGGCGGGCGCCCGCGCCATGGTGGTGAAGAACACCCTGATGCGGCATACGTTGAAGGACCTGAAGCTGCCCGATCTGAATGGCGCGCTGCAAGGACCGACGGCGATTGTGTATGGCGCAAAGGACGTGGCTGCAGCCGCGACGGTGTTGAAGGCGTTTGCGAAGGAATTCAAGAAACCGAAGATCAAGGCCGGCATTCTTGACCGGATGGCATTGACAGCCGAGGATATCGAGGCCATCGCCGATCTGCCGTCGCGCGAGGTGTTGATGGCGCAGTTGCTCAGAGTCCTTTCCTCGCCGGCAAGCTCCCTGGCGCGGCTGTTGAACGCGCCCGCCTCGCAACTGGTGCAGGCGATCAGGGCCAAATCGGAGAAGGCAACCTAGAAATTTTCCCCCTTCACCGCCCCTAATTCCCCATTCCACCCAATTTCCACATTACAACAACACAACCGGCAACTTGTCGTCCCCGCTGGCCTTTGGGGTGAAACGATCTCATGGCCTTGAGACCCGACGAGACCAAGGAACCAACCCATGTCTGAACACCAAGCATTGATCGATCAGTTAAGCGCACTCACCGTTCTCCAGATGTCCAAGCTTGTCAAAGAGCTTGAGTCGGTCTGGGGCGTCAGCGCTGCCTCGCCTGTGGCTGTGGCTGCCGCCGCCGCTCCGGCCGCCGCTGCTCCGGCTGCCGAGGCCAAGACAACCTTTGACGTCGTGCTCAAGGAAACGGGACCCAACAAGATATCCGTCATCAAAGAGGTCCGTTCCGTGACCACGCTCGGCCTCAAGGAGGCCAAGGACGTTGTGGAAGGCGCGCCCAAGACGGTGAAGGAAGGCGTCAGCAAGGAGGAGGCCGAGGAGATCAAGAAGAAACTGGAGGCCGCCGGCGCGAAAGCCGAGATCAAGTGACGGGGAGAAAGGGTGATTAAGGGGATCAGGAAGGATTAGGGGAAATGAAGGGATTCCCTCATCCGCATGGGAACACAAGTCCCGCCTCGGCGGGATGCCACTCAACATAGAATACCACATGGAACGCATCAATTTTGGGAAAGTGACGGAGGTCATCGATCCTCCGAACCTCATCGAATTGCAGAATCTTTCCTATGCCGATTTTCTGCAAGCGAATGCGCTTGTGGAGAAGCGCCGGAACATCGGGTTGCAGGCGGTGTTCACTGAGGTTTTTCCGATCGAGAGTTACGATGGGAAAACGATCTTGAACTTTGTGCGATACGAGATCAGCGACGCGAAGCAGACATGGCTGGAGTGCATCCGCGAAGGCATCACCTACGCCGCGCCGCTTCATGTCTCTTTTCGCCTGACCGAGGACCACGAGGGGCACAAGCAATCGAAGGAGGAGAAGGTCTATATGGGCGAGATTCCGCTCATGACGCCGCAGGGCACGTTCGTGGTCAACGGAGCGGAGCGGGTGATTGTGAGTCAGTTGCACCGTTCGCCCGGTATATGTTTCGAGGAAACGATCCATCCCAACGGCAAGACCCTCTTTTCTTTCCGGATCATTCCCGACCGCGGTTCCTGGTTGGAAGTCCAGTTTGACACCAACGATCTGCTCTACATCTATCTGGATCGCCGCCGCCGTCGCCGGAAGTTCCTGGCGACGACCTTCCTGCGCACCATCGGATACGAGAAGGACGCGGACATCATCAAGCTGTTTTACAATGTCGCTGAAATCAAGCTTCGCAAGGACATGGAGGAAGAATCTCTCGCGAACAAGGTTCTTATCGAGGATGTCGTTGATTCCGAGAAAAATCTGGTGGTGGTGCGCGCCTTCGAGCCGCTCTCCAAACTGATCGTCCGGCAGTTGATTGACCTCAAGATCGAGAAGATCAAGGTGGTGGATACCGCGGCGGATGACGGCGTGATCATCAAGTCGCTGAAGAAAGACCCGTCGCGCAATGAGGAGGAGGCGTTGAAGGACATCTACCGCCGGCTTCGTCCGGGAGACCCTCCGACGGTGGCCAATGCGCGCGCGTTGATCAAACGGACGTTTTTCGACCCCAAACGCTACGACCTGGGACGTGTCGGGCGTTACAAGATCAATCAGAAGCTTTTTCCGGGACGCAAAGCCGACCACGGCACCGAAGAACCGAAGCTTCGCGTGATCACCAACGATGATCTGATCGCCTCGATGAAGTACCTGATCGGGCTGCGAAAGGGGGAGGGATCGGTGGATGACATCGATCATCTTGGCAGCCGCCGTGTGCGCACGGTCGGCGAACTGCTTGCCAATCAGTGCCGCGTAGGGCTGGATCGGACGGAGCGGCTCGTCAAGGAGCGGATGACGCTCTTCGACACCAACATCGAGTCTATGACGCCCCAGAAGTTGGTGAACCCTAAGGCGCTCTCGGCGGTCGTCCGGGATTTCTTCGGACGGAGCCAGCTTTCGCAGTTCATGGATCAGACCAATCCGCTTTCGGAACTGACGCACAAGAGGCGTCTCAGCGCGCTGGGGCCGGGCGGGTTGAGCCGGGACCGCGCGGGATTCGAGGTGCGCGACGTTCATCCAAGCCACTATGGCCGGATTTGTCCGATTGAGACGCCTGAAGGTCCGAACATCGGTTTGATCGCTTCGCTGAGCACATTCGCGCGCATCAACGAGTTTGGATTTATCGAGACGCCCTATCGCAAGGTTGAAAATGGGCGTGTGCTGGAAAAGGTTGATTATCTCACCGCCGACCAGGAGGAGAAATACATCGTCGCACAGGCCAACGCCCTGCTCGATTCGCACTCCCGTCTCATCGGTCCGAAGGTGAGCGTTCGTTTCAAGAGCGATTTCTTGGAGGTGGAACCTTCCAGGGTGGATTACATGGACGTGTCGCCCAAGCAACTCGTTTCGGTTGCTGCAGGATTGATTCCGTTTTTGGAACATGACGACGCCAATCGCGCCCTGATGGGATCGAACATGCAACGCCAGGGAGTGCCTCTTTTGCAGCCCGAGGCGCCGGTTGTCGGCACCGGTCTGGAAGGGCGCGTCGCGCGCGATTCCAAGATTTTGGTGATTTCAGAATCCACCGGCAAGGTTGCGACGGTGACCGCCAACCAGATTGTGGTGACCAAGGATGGCAAACTTCCCGACAGCAAGAAGAAGCTGAAGACCGATTCCGAGGAGGGCGTTTATGTCTATGAATTGCGCAAGTTCATCCGCTCGAACGCGGGCACATGCCTGAACCAGCGTCCGATTGTTCAAAAGGGCGACAGCGTCAAAAAGGGGCAGGTTCTTGCGGATGGCCCGTGCACCGAACAAGGCGAGCTGGCATTGGGACGCAACGTGTTGGTGGCCTTCATGCCGTGGAACGGCTACAATTTTGAGGACGCCATCCTGATCAGCGAAAATCTGGTGAAGGAGGACGTCTATACCAGCATTCACATCGACGAATTTGAAATTGGAGCGCGCGACACCAAGCTCGGTCCTGAGGAGATCACCAGGGACATTCCCAATGTGGGCGAGGAGTCGCTGAAAAATCTCGGTCCGGACGGCGTGGTGCGCGTGGGAGCGGAGGTGAAGCCCGGCGATATCCTGGTGGGCAAGATCACGCCGAAGAGCGAGACCGAACTTGCCCCCGAAGAGCGGCTCCTCCGCGCCATCTTCGGCGAGAAGGCCGCCGATGTCAAAGACACCTCGCTCACCGTTCCCAGCGGCACCTACGGCATCGTGATGGACGTCAAGGTTTCAGGACGCAAGGAGATCAACCGTTCCAAACTTACTCCAACCGAAAGCCGCCGGCAGTTGAAGGCGCTGAAAGATGAGTATTTGAAACGCACCACGGAGCTGCGCGAAGAGCTTACCGAGGCGTTGAGCAACATCCTCCTTGGCGAAAAGATCCCGCTGGATGTGGTGAACGCGGAGACCGGCGAGATCATCATTCCGGCCAATCGCAAGATCACCAAGACGCTCCTTCGCAAGCTGGCGTCAGTCTATGACCACATCGAAATCGACCCAAGCCCGATTCGCATCAAGATCCGCGAGATCATCAGCATGTTCGAGAAGAAGTTTCTTGATCTGGAGATGGAGCACCAACAAAACATCGATCGCCTGGAAAGCGGCGACGAAGTTGATCCGGGGATCATCAAGCAGGTGAAGGTTTATATCGCCAGCAAGCGCAAGCTCAGCGTGGGCGACAAGATGGCCGGGCGCCACGGAAACAAGGGAGTCATTGCCAAGATTGTTGCGGAGGAGGACATGCCCTTCCTCGCCGACGGCACGCCGGTGGAAATCGTGTTGAACCCGCTGGGAGTGCCTTCCCGCATGAACGTGGGGCAGGTGCTCGAAACACACCTCGGATGGGCCGCGAGGATTCTGGGTTTTCGCGTTGCGACGCCGGTCTTCGACGGCATCAAGGAGGAACAGATACGGAAATTTCTCAAGGAGGCCCGCCTGCCCGAACACGGCAAGGTGCGCCTCCACGATGGACGCACCGGCGATCCTTTCGATCAGGAGATTGTCGTGGGCTACATCTACATGATGAAATTGGGGCACTTGGTGGCCGACAAAATCCACGCCCGCGCGGTGGGTCCCTATTCGCTTGTCACGCAGCAGCCGCTGGGCGGCAAGGCGCAATTTGGCGGCCAACGTTTCGGAGAGATGGAGGTGTGGGCGATGGAGGCCTACGGCTGCGCCAATGCGTTGCAGGAGTTGCTCACTGTCAAGAGCGACGACGTGGCCGGACGGACCCGCACCTACGAATCCATCGTCAAGGGCGACAACTCCCTGCAGGCCGGCACGCCGGAGTCGTTCAACGTCTTGATGAAAGAAATGCAGTGTCTGGGGTTGGATGTTCGCGTTCAAACCAATGGAGAGAATGCCGATGAATAATTCTTCTGAAAGTCCCTTTATTCCATCCGAGGGGGTGCGTCAGGTGCTCGGCCTCGACCGTGGCCGCGGGGCGACCTCCATCAGCATACGCATCGCCTCTCCGGAGGTGATCCGTTCCTGGAGCCGCGGCGAGATCAAGAATCCCGAGACGATCAACTACCGCACTTTCAAACCGGAGAAGGGCGGCCTGTTTTGCGAACGCATCTTCGGCCCGATCCGCGATTGGGAATGCAACTGCGGCAAATACAAGCGCATCAAACACAAGGGCGTGATCTGCGACCGGTGCGGCGTGGAGGTAACCCTCTCCCGGGTGCGCCGCGAGCGCATGGGACACATCGAACTGGCCGTGCCGGTGTCGCACATCTGGTTTTTCAAATGCATGCCCAGCCGCCTGGCACTTTTGCTGGACACGACGGCGCGGCAACTCGAACGCGTCATCTATTACGAAGATCATATTGTGATTGATCCGGGCAAGACTCCGATGGAGCGAAAACAGCTTCTCAATGAGATCGAGTACCGCGAAGCGCGCGAACAGTATGGCGAGGATTTCAAGGCCGGCATCGGGGCCGAGGCCATTCGCGATCTGCTCGCCCTGATGGACCTTCACGAACAGATCAAGCACATTGAAAAGGCCACCGAGGCGACCAAGAGCAAGCAAATCCGCAAGAAACTCTCGATGCGGCTCAAGCTCATCCAGGGGTTCATTGAGTCAGGATCGCGTCCCGATTGGATGATCTTCTCCGTCATTCCCGTGATCCCACCCGACCTTCGCCCCTTGGTGCCGCTCGAAGGCGGGCGGTTCGCAACTTCCGATTTGAATGACCTCTATCGTCGGGTCATCAATCGCAACAACCGTCTCAAGAGCCTGCTCAGCCTCAAGACGCCGGAGGTCATCATCCGCAACGAAAAACGGATGCTGCAAGAGGCGGTGGATGCGTTGTTTGACAACGGACGACATGGGCGCCCTGTTACCGGCGCCGGCAATCGTCCGCTTAAATCGCTTTCCGACATGCTCAAGGGCAAGGGCGGAAGGTTTCGTCAGAATCTTCTCGGAAAGCGGGTTGATTATTCAGGGCGCTCGGTGATCGTCATCGGTCCCGATCTGAAACTTAGCCAGTGCGGGCTGCCCAAGAAAATGGCGCTGGTGTTGTTCGAGCCGTTCATCATCCGCCGGCTCAAGGAACTCAATCTGGTTCACACCATCCGCAGCGCCAAGAAGATGATCGAACGCCAGGCATCGGAGGTGTGGGATATTCTTGAGGAGGTGACGCGCGGTCATCCGGTAATGCTCAATCGCGCTCCCACGCTTCATCGCCTTTCGATCCAGGCGTTTGAGCCTGTTCTCATCGAAGGCGAGGCCATCCGAATTCATCCGCTGGTCTGCACGGCTTACAACGCGGACTTCGACGGCGATCAGATGGCGGTGCATGTCCCGCTTTCGACGGAAGCGCAGTTGGAAGCGCGCCTTTTCATGCTCGCGACAAACAACATCTTCGCGCCCTCCAGCGGAAAGCCGATCACCACGCCGTCGCAGGACATCACGATGGGCTGTTACTACCTGACGCAGAATCCCCGGGAGATCGGACCGGGCGCCGAGGAGGCCAAGAAAGCCAGGCACGCCCTCAAATTGTTCTCGGATGTGGACGAGGTTTTTTACGCGCGTGACGAGCGCCGGGCGCGCACGCACGAGCGGATCGTCCTTCGCAACCCGGACCTCGGGCGCGACACGTTTCATGGCAAAAAAACCGCCCGCACCATTGAGACCACGGTGGGACGGGTGGTGTTCAACAGCATTTGGCCCCCCGAACTCGGGTTCTTCAACAATGTTGTCAACAAGAAGCAGCTCGGCGATCTGATCTGGCGTTGCTACCAGGTCGTCGGTCCTGAGCGGACGGTCGAGATGTTGGATCGGCTCAAAGAGCTTGGCTTCACGGAGGCGACGCGGGCGGGGGTGTCCATTGGGATCGACGACATGATTATTCCGCAGGAGAAGGCGGCGGAAATCAGTGAGGCGCGCAAGGGAATTGCGGAAGTCGAACGGCAATACCGCAATGGCGTGATCACCAATGGCGAACGCTACAACAAGATCGTGGACGCCTGGACGCATGCTACGGACAGCATTTCCAACGTGATGTTCCGGACCTTGCAGCACAACCAGGGCAAGGAGGAGTACAATCCCGTGTACCTGATGGTGGATTCTGGGGCGCGCGGCAATCGCCAGCAGGTGCGCCAGCTCGCGGGA
Source organism: Verrucomicrobiota bacterium (assembly GCA_016198745.1). Classification (GTDB taxonomy): domain Bacteria; phylum Verrucomicrobiota; class Verrucomicrobiia; order JABWAM01; family JABWAM01; genus JACQHZ01. Next base: position 25,087 of record JACQHZ010000417.1, on the reverse strand, counting down.
ATTCGCGGCCTGATGGCCAAACCGTCGGGCGAGATCATCGAACGGCCGATTCTATCCAATTTTCGCGAGGGATTGACGGTGTTGGAGTACTTCATTTCCACGCACGGCGCCCGCAAGGGATTGGCGGACACCGCGCTCAAGACCGCTGATTCCGGTTATCTCACGCGCAAACTCTGCGATGTGTCGCACGACGTGATCATCACCGAACCGGATTGCGGCACCGCCAACGGCATCTGGGTTTCGGCGATCTACGAGGGCGATGATGAAGTTGTGAAATTCCAGGATCGCATCATCGGTCGCGTTTCCTGCGACGATGTGGCCGATCCGGTGAGCCACAAGAAAATCGTAAAATCCGGGGAACTGATCACCGAGTTGATGGCCGAAGCCCTTGAGAAGATCGGCGTCGAAAAACTCAAAATCCGGTCGGCGCTCACGTGCGAAACCAAACGCGGCATTTGCGCCGTCTGCTACGGACGCGATCTTGCGTCGAGCCGTGCTGTCGAGCTTGGCGCCGCAGTGGGCATCATGGCCGCGCAGTCCATCGGCGAGCCGGGCACCCAGTTGACCATGCGCACCTTCCACATCGGAGGAACGGCGAGTCAGGTCTTCAAACAGCCCCAGATTCGGGCGAAAAATGACGGCACGATTCGTTACCACGATCTTCGCGCGGTGCAGTCCACGGAAGGCGGATTCATCGTTCTCAATAAAACCGGTTCCATTGTCGTTCAGAACAAGGAAGGCCGGGAACTGGAGAGCTACAATCTGGTGGTCGGCTCGACGATTTCTGTGCCTGACGGCGGGCACGTGAAGAAAGGTGAAAGCTTCGTGAAGTGGGACCCATACAATGTGCCCATCCTGACTGAAAAAGCCGGCTTGATCGAGTTTCATGACATTATCGAAGGCGTCACGATGCGGCGGGAGATGGACGAAACGACCGGACGCATCGGGACAGTAATCATCGAGCACAAGGAGGATTTGCACCCGCAAATCGTGGTGCAGGATTCGTCCAAGACGGTGCTCTCCAGCTACAGCATCCCGGCGGGCGCCCACATTGTCGTTGAGGCAGGCGACAAGGTCCAGGCGGGCGCCACGCTTGCCAAGACTCCGCGGAAGATGGCGAAGACCAAGGACATCACCGGCGGGCTGCCGCGCGTGGCCGAGTTGTTTGAAGCGCGCCGTCCCAAGGATGCCTGCGACATCGCCCGGATCGACGGCGTGGTCGAGTTCGCCGCCAATATTCGCGGCAAACGCCGGCTCGTCCTCAAAGACCCCAAGACGGGCACGGAAGAGGAGCACCTTCTTCCGATGAACAAGCATGTGATCGTCTTCAAGGGGGATCTCGTCAAGCAGGGACAGCAATTGACGGAAGGTCCTGTGGATCCGCATGAGCTTTTGGAGGTGAAAGGTCCCGCGGAGTTGCAACAGTATCTGCTCAATGAGGTGCAGGAGGTGTATCGCCTCCAGGGGGTGGAGATCAACGACAAGCACATCGAGATCATTCTTCGGCAGATGATGAAAAAGGTCCGCATCACCGATCCCGGCGACACCATCATGCTCTGGGGCGATCATGTGGACCGCGTGAAATTCCTGGAGGAAAACGAGCGCGTGGCCGAGGCCGGCGGCAAACCCGCCGAGGCGCAGCCTGTTCTTCTGGGGGTCACCAAGGCGTCGCTGGAAACCGAGAGTTTCATTTCCGCCGCCTCGTTCCAGGACACGACCCGTGTGTTGACGGAAGCGGCGACGTTGGGGCGCGTGGATCATCTTCGCGGTTTCAAGGAGAACGTGATCATGGGGCATCCGATTCCGGCTGGAACGGGTTTCCCGGCTTATCGCGCGATCAAATTGAAAGTGCTGGCGGAAACGCAGGTGGAAGAGAAAACCAAGGCGACACCGCAAGCCGATGTTTGACAAATGGATAAAACCGCTTGTCGCAACGCGATTTCCAGGATATATTCCCCGCTCTTTTTCCCCAAATCATCATGCCGACCATCAACCAGCTTGTTCGCAAAGGACGCCATCAGGTGCGCTACAAATCCAAGTCGCCCGCCTTGACCGGCAGCCCCCAGCGACGGGGCGTGTGTCTCCAGGTGAAAACGATGACGCCCAAAAAACCGAATTCCGCGTTGCGCAAGGTGGCGCGCGTGCGGTTGACCAACGGCGCCGAGGTGTGGGGGTATATCGGCGGCGTGGGACATAACCTGCAGGAACATTCCATTGTCCTGGTGCGCGGCGGACGCGTGAAGGATTTGCCCGGCGTTCGATACCACATCATTCGCGGGACCCTGGACTCGCTCGGGGTTGATGGACGACGGCGCGGTCGTTCCAAGTACGGCGCCAAAAAACCAAAAGCCGGCGGGGCAAAGGCCGCGGCCGCCGAAGCGGCGAAGGGCGGCGCCAAGGCCGCTGCCGCAGCCGAACCCGCGAAAGCAGATGCAGCGAAGAAATAAGGGTTTGTCTGCCATGCTCAATTCATAATTCATAATTCTTAATTCTGCCTTTCCTTCCATGTCCCGACGACGACAAGCCGACCGACGACCGACTCACCCGGACAGCCGCTACAACAGTCCGGTTGTCAGCCGTCTGATCAACACGATCATGTGGCGCGGAAAAAAATCCACAGCCCAGAAGATCGTCTATGGCGCCTTCGCGCTTCTCAGCGAGAAGGCCAACAAGGGCGATCCCCTGGAGGTGTTGACCAGGGCGCTGGAAAATGTGAAACCGCGGGTCGAGGTGAAGTCGCGCCGCGTGGGCGGCGCCACCTACCAAATTCCCGTCGAGGTGACCAGTGAGCGCCAGATTGCGCTTGCGTTGCGATGGTTTGTCCGGCTCGCGGACGGACGCAAGGGCGTCTCCCTGTCGCGCGCCCTCGCCGACGAAATCTTCGACGCCTTCAACGGACAAGGCGCGGCCGTCAAGAAACGGGAGGACGTGCACAAAATGGCTCAGGCGAACCGGGCCTTTGCCCACCTGCGCTGGTGAACGCGGCCCCGCCGCGAATGAAAAATTAAAAATGAGAAGTTAAAAATTTGTCCGAATTCATTTTCTCCCCGCAAGCAAATAGCTTTTCATTTCGCATTTCTAATTTCTAATTTCTCAGTGTCATGTCTTCCACAGCCACAGCTTCAAAACCCGCCTCGTCCGTTGTGAAGGCTTCCGGTCCCAACGACCCGAAGCGGCTCTTCACGCTCGAATGCACGCGCAACATCGGGATTGCGGCGCACATCGACGCGGGCAAGACAACCCTTACCGAGCGGGTGCTCTTCTACACCGGCCTGATTCACAAGATCGGCGACGTGGATGACGGCAACACCGTCACCGACTGGATGGAGCAGGAGCGCGAGCGCGGCATCACGATCACTTCCGCGGCGACAACCTGTTTTTGGACCCAGAAGAAGGAGCCGGATGTCTGCAAGCTCTTCAGCGGCGTCAAACACCGTGTCAATATCATTGACACACCGGGGCACGTCGATTTCACCGCGGAAGTGGAGCGGTCGCTTCGCGTGCTGGACGGCGCGATTGCCGTCTTTTGCGGCGTCGCAGGCGTGCAGCCCCAGTCCGAGACGGTGTGGCGTCAGGCCACGAAGTATCATGTGCCCCGCGTCGCGTTCGTGAACAAGATGGACCGTGTGGGCGCGGATTTCGGGAAAGCAGTTCGTGAGTTGCGTACGAAACTGGGCGCCAACGCATGGCCGGTCACCCTCCCGGTCGGCGTGACCGAGAGTTTCCGAGGAGTGGTGGATGTGATCAACCAGAATGCCTACGTCTGGCCCGATGATGAGGAAAACGAAAAAAACGACGGCGCGATTTTTCAGATCACCGACGTGCCTCCCGACATGGTCGAGCCGGCGCGCAAGGCGCGCCGGGAACTGATCGAAGCGGTCGCCGACAAGGACGAGGAAATCGGGGATCTTTATCTGGAGGAAAAACCCATTTCGAATGAGGCGCTCAAGGCGGCCTTGCGCCGCCTGACGTGCAAGATTCAGATCGTGCCCGTGCTCTGCGGATCGGCATTCAAGAAACGCGCCGTCCACAATTTGATGGATGCCGTGGTGGATTATCTGCCGTCCCCCCTGGATATCCCGCCTGCCACCGGCCATGACCCCAGCGACGGCGAACCGGTCACGACGCCCCCCAATGACCATGGCCGATTCTGTTCGTTGGCGTTCAAGCTCTGGACCGATCCGTATGTGGGCAAACTCGTCTTTTTCCGCGTTTATTCCGGCAAACTCTCCAAGGGCGACACCATTTACAATCCGCGCACCAACAAACGCGAACGCGTCAGCCGCGTGATGATGATGCAGGCGGACAAGCGCGAGGAGGTGGATGTCACCTATTCGGGAGATATCGCGGCGCTGGTTGGCGTCAAGAACATCACCACGGGCGACACATTGTGCGACGAGGATTTCTCCATCATGCTCGAGCCTCCCTCCTTCCCGGAACCCGTGATCTCGATGGCGGTCGAACCCAAGACGAAAGCGGACCGCGAGAAGATCGGCGAGGCGCTGCAACGCCTGGCGGAGGAGGACCCCACCTTCCGCGTCAAGACCGATCAGGAGACCGGCCAGATGATCATCCACGGGATGGGCGAGTTGCATCTCGAGATCATCCGGGACCGGATGTTCCGCGAATTCAAGGTCGAGGCCAACGCCGGCAAACCGCAGATCGCTTACCGCGAGACGCTCACGAAATCGGCCGAAGGGGAGGGCAAATTCATCCGTCAGTCCGGCGGACGCGGCCAGTACGGCCACGTGATCCTCAAGGTCGAGCCCGGCCCGAAGGGATCGGGCGCCGTCATCGAAAGTAAGGTGGTGGGCGGCAACATCCCCAAGGAATACATCCCGGCGGTGAAAGACGGCGTCGAAGAAGCCATCACCGGCGGCATCGTGGCCGGCTACCCCGTGGTGGATGTCAAGGTCGAGATTCTGGACGGCACCTATCACGAGGTGGACTCCAGCGAAATCGCATTCAAGATGGCAGGTATTTTTGCTTTCAAAGAGGCCATGCGAAAGGCCGCCTGCATCGTCCTGGAGCCGATCATGAAAGTGGAGTTGATCACGCCCGAGGAATATCAGGGCGATTTGATGGGCGACCTCAATCGCCGCCGAGGGAAGATTCAGAACATCGAGAACAAGGATGGCGCCTGTGCTGTTCACGCGGATGTCCCGCTCGAGGAGTTGTTCGGGTATGCAACCGATATTCGCTCGCTCAGCAAGGGGCGCGCGGTTTATAACATGGCGCCGTCGCACTTCGAGCGTGTGCCGGAACAAATCCTCGCCAAAATCCTCGACGCCGGCAAAAAGTAGCGTTTGAGCCATAAGCCGTAAGCAGTAAGGTTTATTTTTCTGTGCTTTCCAATTCTAACTTTTAATTTCTAACTTCTCATTTAGCCCAGTCATGGAACATCAACGCATTCGAATTCGGCTCAAAGGGTTTGATTACCGCGTGCTCGACACCTCGGTCACCGAGATTGTCGAAACCGCCAAACGCAGCGGCGCCAAGGTCGCCGGACCGATTCCGCTGCCGACGCACGTGGAGCGGTTCACCGTGAACCGGTCGCCGCACGCGGACAAGAAATCCATGGAACAATTTGAAATCCGCACGCACAAGCGGCTCTTGGACATCATCGATCCGACGGCAAAAACGGTGGATGAACTCAAGAAACTCAACCTCCCCGCCGGCGTGGACATCCAGATTAAAATCTAAGCGACTCCCTCATTGACGTATCGCCATGGAACAAATCGAGCAAATCGCGATCAAGGGACTGACCGTTCATCCGCAAGCGGCTTGCCTGCCCATGCTCTCGGAGCAGCATCCGCGCTTTCTTCAACCCGCTTTGTTCATGTTTGTGCTTAATGCAACAATTCTGGACGCTGATGAGATGCCTCTGATTTCTCAGATGTTTCATGAAACGTCACCATCTAAGATTCTTTCTGAGCTATTGAATTATGAATATCAAGACAGCACGTTCGGCACCGAAACAGAAAAAATGGCGCTTAGCGAGGCTCAGAGCGTAATCGCCGGTATCCTGATTGAGCCGATAAGAAAACTTCCATGCAAATATGGGATCCACTACACTTCCGGAAGCAAATTCGACGCCGCTCAAGCAATCTATGAAACGAAAAAATATCAGCTCCAAATTGTTCAGAATGGCAACGTGCTTCTGGTGTGTGTGAAATCCTCGGATGGCACTCCGTTGCTAACGCCTGCTGATAAGAACAATGCCGTCGTAAAGTTGGCGGGTATTGCTCGGGAAATATTCAAAGATGGAAACAAGATTGAACTCAAGGTGCTTAAAGAACAAGGCAAGGAAATGATCGGCATTCATCAAAATGGCGCGCCGAAAACATGGGCGTGTGCTTTACCCTGGTGGACAGACGGCCAGAGCGTTGTATTTGCAGGCGCCGCCTTTTTTCACTATGAAGGCGAACCTAGCTCCCGTCGGTTTGCGACGAATCAAATTGATTTGCAAACAAATTGGTCTGGTCGGATTACACATGCCGTAAACTATAACCAAAAGCGTAAAAAAATGGCAGAGGCCAATGACGAGTCGGAGATTCATCCGACCAAAGCAGTCAGCCAGGTGGAAACATTCCCTCTCTTGAACAGGGTCATTTCTGATTATGACCCGTCTCCTGTTCCTGAGATGTTGTTGTCACAATCTTATACAACCAATGGAGTTCAAGGTGGACTGGAGCGTTACTGCTTAGAGGGCAGGTTGCTGTATCAAGAACGAATGCTTGCTCCGGAAGTTGTTCGGAACCATGTCAGCACGATGGTTCACTATTGCACCGATGGAGGTTCAGATGGATTTCGAGTGCGCTACGCGTTGGATGACAAGTGGGTGGATATCTTTTGGGGCCTTGATCTCCTGTTGGTGCAAATTCATTCCACCAACGCGCAATCGATCTTGGCAAACATTAAGGCATCTACGGTTGTTAATCAGGTCAGCCAACTTGCGCGTTCCATTTTCGCTATTAAACTCATTGAGAAACCTGTCTTGACTCAGAGCGATAAATCCGTCTTTTGGGGGTCTGTGGAGGGTGACCGTTTGAAAGTCGGTGAATTTATATATAAGCCAAGATGGTGGACGGATGGTCAATCAGTCGTATTTGGGATGGCAATACCCTATACCGAGCACAGATCGTCACGATTTCTTGCGAATTCATTAAGCCTTACCAATTGGTTTGCTGTATACAGAAAGACTTACGAACGTCAAGAACTGCGGCGCAGAGGGATTGAGGCTGAACAAAAGCGAATGGACGAGGAAGAAGCCAAAGCGGAAGCTAAAATCCAGCGCCAGGAAAAAGAGCGCGAGGCGGCTGCCACCAACGCGCTGAACCGCGCGAAATCACGGTGAAATCATGAGCATTGGAATTTTAGGCAGGAAACTGGGGATGACCCAGCTTTACGATGACAAGGGGGTGCTGCACCCCGTCACGGTCATCCAAGCCGGGCCATGCCCGGTTCTCCAGAAAAAGACGGTCGAAAAAGACAAGTACGCCGCCTGCCAGATCGGCTTTGGCGACCGCAAGGAGAAGAACACGCCGCAGCCGATGAAAGGGCATTTCAAGAAAGTGAAAAGCGCGCCGAAGGCGTTCATCCGTGAGTTCCGCGCCGATGAGGGCGAGAACCTGAACGTCGGCGACGCGGTTACGGTGTCGCGTTTCACCGCTGGACAGCTTGTGGATGTGATCGGGATTTCCAAGGGCAAAGGGTTCCAAGGGGTGGTCCGACGTCACCGGTTTGCGGGCGGCGGAGCGGCGCACGGATCGAAGGCGCACCGCCGGCCCGGCGCCATCGGGATGCGCGCCTGGCCGGGGTACATCTGGAAAAACTCGCGAATGCCCGGCCATATGGGCGACGTGCGGATCACCACTCAGAACCTTCCCGTGATGCAGGTGCGCGAAACCGAGAATTTGCTGCTTGTGCGCGGATCGGTGCCCGGCGCCAACGGTTCCTATCTGGTGGTGCGCCCGGCCATCAAGAAACGATCCGCGGCGACCAAGAGCTGAACGTACCACAGTCATGAAGAGTGAAGCAATTTCGACAAGATTTTCCCGATGTTGTAGCTGCGCTTCTATGAAGCGCAGGTCCGCCATGATCGGAAGACGGCGCTTCACAGAAGCGCCGCTACATCCTTTGGTTGGGGCTATGCCGTGTTGGGTTCATCGGCGGCTTCTTTCAGGCGTTTCAGCGGGTCGTTTTTAATTTCATGAAGATCACCATTTACAGTCAGGATGGGCAGCCGCAGGGCGATCAGGAGATCAAGCTCCGCGATGACTTCAAGGGCATAAGTCCGCAGGTGATTCACGATGTGATCACCGCTCATCGCGCCGCCCAACGCTCCGGCACGGCCTGCACGAAGACCATCGCCGAGGTCGCCGGTTCCGGCAAGAAACCGTGGCGCCAAAAAGGCACGGGCCGCGCCCGGGCCGGCCTGGCGCGGTCGCCCATCTGGCGCAAGGGCGGTGTGGTCTTCGGTCCCAAGCCGCGCGATTACTCCAAGACCGTTCCGAAACGGGTGAAGAAACTCGCCTTCGAGCAGGCGCTCTCGACCCGCATCCGGGATGGCGACGTGATCGTGCTCGACGCGCTCGACGTCAAGACGCCTAAAACCCGCGATTTTGCGGGAATCCTCAAGGGACTCAAGGTGGACGGACGCGCGCTGATTGTCCACGAGGCGCCATCGAAGAACCTCCGCCTTGCGTCGCGCAACATGGAATGGGTCGCTACCGCCTCGGCTGAATCGCTCAATACCTATCAACTTTTGGATTGCAAGAAGATCGTGTTGACTCGCGCGGCGCTGGAAAAACTCGCGGCGCGGACCGCTTCGGGAGGAACGCCCCGATGAACAACCCGTTTGAGATCATCCAGCGGATGCGGCTTACCGAGAAGGGATCGGCGCTGCAAGAGAAACACAACAGCTATGTCTTCTCAGTAAAACCCCAGGCCAACAAGTTCCAGATACGCCAGGCCGTCGAGAAAATCTTCAACGTCACCGTGGTCCGGGTCAACACCATGAATTGCCTCGGAAGGATGCGCCGCAAGATGACCAAACAACGCGGGCGCACGTCCAACTGGAAAAAGGCGGTGGTGACGCTCAAGAAGGGCGACAAGATCGAGTTGGGAATCTAAAAAAATCAGGAACTGTTTTTTATGGGCATCCGCACATACAGACCGTACACGTCGAGCATCCGCTTCAAGGCGTCTTCCACCTTTGAGGAGTTGACGCGCGACACGCCGGAAAAGAGTCTCACCGAGTCGTTGCGACGGACGGGCGGCCGCAACTGTTACGGGCGTCTCACCATGCGCCATCGCGGCGGCGGCCACAAACAGCGGTATCGGATCGTGGATTTCCGCCGCAACAAGCACGGGATGAAGGCGAAGGTGGAGAGCATCGAATATGATCCTGTGCGCTCGGCGCGAATTGCCCTGCTCTGCTATGCCGACGGCGAGAAGCGTTACATCCTGGCGCCTGTGGGATTGGAAGTGGGCAAGGAGGTGGAGTCGGGACCGGGCGCGCCGCCCGAAGTCGGCAACGCGCTTCCGTTGCGAACCATTCCCATGGGAATGCCGATCCATAACATCGAGTTGGCGCGCGGCAGAGGCGGCCAGCTTGTTCGCAGCGCCGGCATGGCTGCGACGCTCATGGCCAAGGAGGGCGACTATGCCAACGTCAAGCTGCCCTCCGGCGAAATCCGGAGGGTGCATCTGGATTGTTACGCCACACTCGGCCAGGTGGGCAACCTCGATCATGAAGCAATCTCCTACGGCAAGGCCGGCAAATCGCGGCATCTCGGATGGCGTCCCACCGTGCGCGGCATGGCGATGAATCCCATTGATCACCCGAATGGCGGCGGCCAGGGCAAGAGCAAGGGCGGCGGCGGCTGGCATCACCCGGTTTCGCCCTGGGGTCAACTTGCCAAAGGGTTGAAGACCCGCAAGAAGCATAAGCCGACGGATCGCTTCATCATCCAGCATCGCCCAAGAAAATAAATTCTGCATTCTTAATTCAACATTTCCCCCCTATGTCCCGATCCCTTAAAAAAGGCCCTTTTTGCGATGATCACCTGATGGAAAAGGTCATGAAGATGACCAGTTCCGGAAACAAAAAGCCGATCAAGACATGGTCGCGCCGCTCCATGGTGGTCCCGGAATTTGTGGGGCACACATTCCTGGTTCACAACGGAAAGGTTTTCAACACGGTATTTGTGACGGAAAACATGGTTGGACATCGGCTGGGCGAATTTTCGCCCACGCGGACGTTCAAGAAACATGGCGCGCATACCGAGAAGGCCGCGGCGAAATAAGGTTTTTCGATGGCATGAGCGCGCCTCATCCACGAACACGGAGAGGTTGCCTGGATGTCCCGAAAAGATGCGGGAGGCAGGGGGCCCGGACGGCCGGGACATTGGTGGTTGGAGTTGGATGTTCTTTGTTAATTTTTATTTTGGCGATGTGGATGGAGACACCGCCGGGCTGGTGCGCGGCGCCGCAAACAGCGGCTGATTCGGAGAAGCAGGAGTTTAAAATTGCAGTGGAGGCATTGCGCCAGGAAAACGCGAAGTTGCGGAAAATGGACGGCGCGCGTCAGAGAGAACTGGCGATTGCGACGAACCGGCTCGCCCGTCTCGAAATCCGCCAGAGCGACGCGCGATCGGGCATGGTTGCGGACGATGAGGAGGTTCGCAGCGCGGGAGAATGGCGCGCGTTTCTTTTGAACGCCTTGAAGATTCTCGCTGAGACGGATCGTGAGATGCAGGCATTGCAGAAACGCCTGCGCCAGCTCCAGTTCGCTGCTCAGCAAGCCTTCAAGTCCGCCGAAAGGGTGGACCCCGCCAAGCGGGCGCTGTTGGAGGCGGAACTGCGGCAGGCCGAAAAAGTTCTCGCCGGAAAGGAGGAGCCCAGGCCGCGAGGCGTTTTGACGGCGACGGATTCAACGCCCCCCTCTTCGGCGAAGGTGATCGGGGTGCGGTTGGATTTGGGCGTGGCCGCTTTGGGGATCGGCCGCAAACATGGCGCGAGAGTGGGGATGCCCTTTCTCGTTCAGCGGGGGAAAACGGTGCTGGCGGCGCTTACGCTGGCCGAGGTTCGTGAAAATGCGGCGCTGGCGATCATCGAACAGATGGACCCAGACCGGCCGATACGGGAGGGCGATGCGGCCGTCTTGCGAAAGATGTGACGGAAATTGGAAATTAGAAGAAATGAAACTGACATTTTATGAAAGTTCAAGCGATTACAAAACATGTGCGGATGTCGCCTCGCAAGGTGATGCAGGTGACCCGGGAAATCCAGGGATTGCCGGCGAATCGCGCCCTGGACCTGGTTCAATTCATCCCGTCAAAGGCGGCGCGGCTGGTGTCGCGCACGCTCAAGTCAGCCATTGCCAATGCTGAGGCCAGGGACAAGGTTTCCTCCAATGCGCTCAAGGTTCATGAGGCGGTTGCCGGTTCTTCGGTCACCATCAAAAGAGTCGCTTCCCGCGCCAGGGGGAGTTCCTCCATGCTCCGAAAAAAGACGTGCCACATCAGAATTATCTTGAGTGACGAATAAGTCCGCCCTAAACTCGCGCTCCTTTTTTTTTCCAAAACCTATGGGACAGAAATGCCATCCAATCGGACTGCGGCTTGCCGTCAATCGCGACTGGTGTTCGCGATGGTACGCTCCGGTCAAGGAGTACCGCCAGTTCCTTCACGAGGATCTCAAGATTCGGGACCACCTCAAGAAGAAGCTGGAACAGGCGGCCGTGCCGCGCATTGATATCGAACGCGCGGCGCAACGGATTCGCGTGACGATTTTCACGGCGCGTCCCGGTATTGTCATCGGGCGCAAAGGAACGGAAATCGAAAAGTTGAAGGAGGAAATCGGGCGCCTCACCACCGTGAAGGAAATCTATGTGGAGATTCAGGAGGTCAAGCAGCCCGAAACCAACGCCCAATTGGTCGCGGAAAACGTCGCGCTTCAGATGGAACGACGCATCTCGTTTCGTCGCGCCATGAAGAAGGCGATTCAGACGACCATGAATTTTGGCGCCGAAGGCATCAAGATCCGCTGTTCCGGACGGTTGGGAGGCGCGGAACTGGCGCGCATGGAGCGATATCACGAAGGAAAAGTGCCGCTGCAAACCCTGCGCGCTGAAATTGATTACGGTTTCGCCGAGGCCGCGACGGTCTATGGCAAGATCGGGGTGAAGGTCTGGATTTACAAGGGACAAAAACAACTGGAACTCAAAAAAACCGCCTGAAAGGAAATTAGAAATTAGAAGTGAGAAGTCAGAAACTCAAAATCCGGCTTTTTCGACCAACACTCCCAGATCTGATGCGCCACACCCCAGCTTTTATTTTTAACTTCTCACTTTTAATTTCTCACTTGAGTTAACGATCATGCCCCTCCAGCCCGCCAGAGTGAAGTATCGCCGCATGCAGCGCGGAAGCCGCGCCGGCATGGCCAGCCGGGCTACGCACATTGATTTCGGCTCTTACGGTTTGCAGGCGCTGGACCGCGCCTGGATCACCACCACGCAGATCGAGGCGGCGCGCGTGGCGCTCACCCGCAACATGAAACGCAAAGGCAAGGTGTGGATTCGCATTTTTCCCCACCAGTCCGTGTCGAAAAAGCCGCTGGAGACCCGGATGGGCAAGGGCAAAGGAGCGCCGGAGACATGGGTCGCCGTGGTGCGGCCGGGCAATGTGCTGTTCGAGATGGACGGCATTCCGGAAAACATGGCGCGCGAATCCTTCGCGCTTGCCGCCGCGAAACTGCCCATTCGCACGCGGTTTATCGGGCGCCGTCACATTTCCGGTTAAAAATCATGAAGACGAAGGAAAAAGTCAAGGAATTGAAGTCGTTGACGGTCTCTGAACTGGAGGTGAGGGATCGCGACTATCGCCAGGAGCTTTTCAATCTGCGTCTTCGCCAGGCCACCGGGCAACTGGACAAACCAAGCCGTCTGCGTGAACTGAAAACGGACATCGCGCGGATCGCGACTTTTCTAAATCAAACCCGCCGCAAGGCGGCCTGAAAGCACCATGAGCGATCCAAATCAAAAGACGCGCGGCGCGCGAAAAGAGCGGGTGGGGCACGTGGTTTCGGACAAGATGGACAAGACCATCGTGGTGCGCGTGGACCGCCGGGTGCGCCACCCGCGTTACGAAAAGGTGTTGACGCTTGCCAGCCGATTTTATGCCCACGACGAAAAGGATGAGGCGAAGATGGGCGATTGTGTGCGCATTGTGGAAACCCGCCCCCTGAGCCGCCTCAAACGTTGGCGCCTGGTGGAAGTGATTCGTCGAGGAGCGGAACGCGCCGCGCCAAGCGCCGAAGCGCCGGTGGCGGAACCGACGCCAAAGCCCGGAGACTCCTGATCCGCTGATCAAACAGTGATTTATGCTTCAGATTCGTTCCATCATTGATGTTGCCGATAACACCGGGGCGCGCAAGGCCTCGATGATCGGCGTCCTTGGACGTCCGACCTTATTCGCCCGAATTGGCGACGTCATCAAGGCAAACGTCAAGGACGCCGATCCGGATGGAACGGTGAAAAAAGGCGCCGTGGTGGACGCCGTCGTGGTGCGCACGCGGCAGGACATTCGACGCAAGGACGGTTCTGTCCTTCGTTTCGACCGCAACGCCATCGTGATCATCGACAAACAGATGAATCCCGTGGGCACCCGCATCTTTGGCCCGGTGGCGCGCGAGTTGCGCGAGAAAAACTTCATGAAAATTGTATCCCTCGCGCCCGAGGTCATTTGAACATGAAACTGCACGTAAAAAAGAACGATCTGGTGGTGGTGATTCGCGGCAATAACCGCGGCGTGCGGGGCACGATTCTCTCCGCCAATCCCCAAAAGGCGCGCGTTGTCGTTCGCGCTCAACGGCGCGACGAGGATGAGGGAAATGAAAGAATCGGCGTCATCCGAAAGGCGGTCCGCAAGAGCCAGGACCATCCGCGGGGCGGGTTCATTGACATGGATCGTTCCTATCATGTCTCGGCAGTGATGCTCGCCAAGACGTACGACGAACGACGCGCGAAACGGGCCGCGAAGGAGGCGAAGACCTAAACGCCCCTCCTTGTTTTCACCCACGCAACATGATAAGACCGATGAGCGAACTTTTTGATAATTACCGGACGAAGGTGGTCCCGCAACTTGTGGCGGGGGGCCGCTACAAGAATCCGATGCAGGTGCCGAGGATGCTCAAAATAGTCCTGAACACCTCCGTTGGGTCGGCCGGCGACAAGCAGGCCGTGGAAGACGCCGCTCGCGAGATGACGATTGTTTCCGGACAGAAACCGATCATCACGAAGGCGAAGAAAAGCATCTCCAACTTCAAGCTGCGCAAGGATCAGGAGATCGGATGCAAGGTGACCCTGCGCGGGAATCGGATGTACGAATTCATGGAGCGTTTCATCAACAGCGCGCTTCCTCGCGTGCGCGATTTCCGGGGCGTCTCCAACCGCGCGTTTGACGGACACGGTGCTTACACCTATGGCGTTGATGACCAGACAATCTTTCCGGAAATTGAACTTGATAAAATCAAACGACGCCTGGGCATGGACATCACCTTTGTGACCACCGCCCGCAATGTCGAAGAGACGAAGGAATTGCTCAAACACCTGGGAATGCCGTTCGCTGCCGAGCGCAAGAACTGAAAATCCGATTCGTTATGGCCAAACTCTGCTTGATGAACAAACAACGGCTGCCGCCGAAGTTCAAGACGCGCCGCTACACCCGCTGCAAGGTGTGCGGGCGTGCTCGAGCCGTGCTCCGGCGGTTCGAGATGTGCCGGCTCTGTTTCCGCGAACTGGCGCTCTGCGGCAAGATCCCCGGCGTCACCAAGGCAAGCTGGTGAAGGCGCAAAGCGCGCAATGGAGAATTAGAAATTAAAAATAAAAATTTCCTTCGGTTCATGTTCGATTTCATTATCTGATGACTCCATTTCTCACTTTTAATTTCTCACTTCTCATTTCAAAGCCATGAACCTCACCGATCCCATCGCGGACATGCTGATGCGCCTGCGCAACGCCGGCCAGCGCGGCAAACCCGAAGTGCGCCTTCCGCATTCCCGCATCAAAAGCGACATGGCGCGCGTCCTCAAACGCGAGGGTTACATCGAGGATTTCAAGGTGCAAAAAGACGGCAAGAAACTCGACCTGCAAATCACCCTCAAAGGCAAGGGCGAAGGACGGGCGATCACCGGTCTGCGACGGATCAGCACGCCGGGCCGCAGAAAATACGTCGGCGTGCGCGACATCCCGCGGGTGCTGGGCGGCATGGGCGTCGCCATCCTCTCGACGCCGCAAGGGGTGATGGCCGGACACGATGCCCGAAAGAAAAACGTGGGAGGCGAGGTCCTCTGCCACGTGTGGTGAAGCGCGACGAACGCGCGATTAGAAATTAGAAATGAGGAATGAGAAATTAAAACGGAAATGCGCATGAATCCGATCTGGCTTTTCGGTGATTTTTAATTTTTCATTCCTAACTTCTCATTGGATTTAGCCATGTCACGCATTGGAAAAAAACCCGTTGAAATCCCGCCGAAAGTGAAGGTGGCGGTCGAGGGGCGGCATGTGCTCGTCGAGGGGCCAAAGGGCAAGCTCGATCTCGATCTGCCCGATCCCATTGATGCCGCGGTCGCCAACAACCGCGTTTCGGTGACATCCCGCGGCGAAGGGGCGGAGGCAAAGGCGCGACATGGTCTTGCCCGGAGTCTGATCCATAACATGGTGCGCGGCGTGACGGATGGGTTTCAGAAGAAACTCGAAATCCAGGGCGTCGGATTCAAGGCCGTCGTCCAGGGAAAAATCCTCAATTTGAGCCTCGGATTTTCGCATCCGATTCTTTTCCAGATCCCGCCCGACATCAAGGTGCAGGTGACGGAGAACACCCAGATTCAGATCGATGGCGCGAACAAGCAGAAGGTGGGCGAAGTGGCCGCCTCGATCCGGCGATTTTATCCGCCCGAACCGTACAAGGGCAAAGGCGTGCGGTACGTGGACGAGAAGGTCCGCCGCAAGGAAGGCAAAACTGTTCAATGAGTTCCCCAACCGATCAACCATGCCGCCGGAGGATTGCCTGCGGAACTTCAACAACGTTTTTCGCTCGCCCAACGGCATCGTACTCGCGCAATCGTTGACCGTGGACCTGACCGCATTCTGGCCCTGCCCGCCGCCAAGCAGAGAGGCGTGGTTTTCGCGCAAACCTCAAGCCGACGAATGCAACCGCACGCAACGAATAGGTGTGGCGATTCAGGTGCGTCCTTGCGCGCCGGAAGAAGGCTCTTTTTTGCTATCATCCCTCAGCGTGCACGCCAATCCGCCTGCGATCAGGACGACCACAAACCATTGGAGCAGAAGCCGCGTGAGATCCACCTGCACTCCATAATACGGCCCGCCGCTTTGAGGGGAAGGCGGTGTTCCAATGAAAGCGTAACGGGTGGGAACTCTGGAATAGCCGACTTGAACATGATGATAAGTCTGAACCCACGGAGGAAAAAGACCCAACAGGGCGGCGATCAAAACCGCAAGTCGAATGACGATTTTCTGTTTTTTGTTCATGGGTATGATTCAATCACGGGCGGTCAACCAAGTCAATCCGCGTGTGTGATGGCATGACGACGAACTGAATCTCCGCGCCGAAATAAAAAATCAACCGATTTCGATTTTCCGCAACTCGTTGACCATCAGGAACCTACATAAGTTGTCAAAAGCAATCAAAAAAATCTCTCAAAAAACCTTGACGCTGATTGTAGCGTTTGCTTTTTTGACGCACTTTCTCTCCATCTGCATCAGCCCGATCACCGGGGATGAAACCCATCGCCAATATGAAACTTTGTGTTCGACGCAAATTGAGTGGTTTGCTGCCAACGTTTTTTGTCATGACGCTTGCCACGGCGGCGGTCGGCCAGAGTTCAACAAGTGTCAATCTCTATGCGCTGGAGAAAAACGATCGTAGTTTGTCCAACAGTTTCGGCGCCTTCCAGCCCTTCGTGGGTGAGGTCACCACTGCTCAACAGAATTTCACATTGAAAGTGACCGTTGACGATCGGCCCCTGAGCTATGTGACCGCCAAGACGTTCGCCTACAATACGGGGATCATGACGCCTGGCGCGCATCGTGTGGATGTATCGTTGTGCGAAGCTGGATCAAGCAATGTCATTGAGAGAATCACCAAGGATTTTGTGGTCCAGCAAAACGTAAAAATTTTGCAAGCGGCAATGATTGCCAATGTCCGAGAAGTGACGGTGGGGAAATCTCAGAGCCTTATGTTTCAGGCGCAAATCGCCAATGGTTCAAATGTGAGCGCAGATTTTACAGTTGAGTACAAGCTGCTCAAACCCGATGGGACTACCGTTGCGGCTTCGGAGAGCAAAGGGCTGACCGTCAAACCACAGGAGGCGGCCTTTCCGCTCGACTTTACACCTGTGGATTATGGGTTTGATGTGCCAGGGGATTATCGTGCGGTGCTGAAAATTTCGAAAAGCAGCGACCAGCTCTGGACGTCGGATTTTGTGATTCACGCCGGCTCGAATTAAGACGGATGAAAACAATCTCAAAAAAAGCAGAAGTGATCAGCCAAGGCTGGTTATTCAGCTTCCTGACTTTTCTGACATTGTTGGCAGCCGTGCATCCGGTTGGGGCTCAGTTGGAAGATACTTGGTCGATCAAAGCCAATAACCCCATTCCTCGGGAAGGGGTGGGCGTGGCAGCAGTGGGAACCAAGGTTTATGTCATTGGCGGTTATAATTTTGGTGACCGCAACGTCAATACCGTCTTTGATACCGTGACGGGCACATGGACGACCAATCTGGCTCCAATGCCAACCAGCCGTAGCGAACTCATCGCGGTTTCCGATGGGCGGTATGTTTATTGTATCGGAGGCAGAGCCACTATAGCGGCTATGGAACGCTATGATCCGGCAACGGACACCTGGACGATCCTCCGTTCTTTGCCGACGGGGCGCGGTGGATTGGGCGCGGCGGTGGTGGGAGACAAGATTTATGTCATCGGTGGTCGCCAAGGAGGCGCGCCTTTTTCCGGGGCGCCGCTCAACACAGTGGAGATCTATGATATTGCCACCGATACGTGGAGCACGGGCGCGCCCATGCCAACGGCGCGAGGGGATGTTTATTCGGTGGCTGCCATTGGCACCAAGATTTATGTCGCCGGCGGGAACCTAGGCTTTTTCTCTTCTACGAGCCTTGATGTGCTTGAGATTTACGACACAGTTAGCAATACGTGGACAACGGGACCTTCGATGCCGACAGCCCGTTCGAATGCCACAGCGGCTTCGTGTGGAGGGAAATTCCACGTGATTGGAGGGCTAAATCAAATGTTTAGTTCCCCCTTTAGCACGAATGAAGCCTTCGATCCTGTCAGTGGCACATGGGCTACCGAAGCTTCGATGCCAACTCCGCGGTCTGAGCTTGGCTCAGCAGTCATTGGCAATGTGATTTACGTGGAAGGGGGCGGTTTTTTCGGTTCGGCATTTGGAGGGCACGCTAATGAGGCTTATGTGTGTCCCCTGCCCAATCAGCCTCCCACTCTGACCTGTCCCGCCACATTGACGGCCGAATGTGGTTCAATTAGCGGCACTTCGATTCCGATTACCGCGCATGTGACCGATCCCGATGGCGATCCTTTGACCGTGACGTGGAAAGTGGGCAGTTTCGTTTTTTCCAACGAGGCGAATACGACCACGCCGGTTGGCGCTGCCGATATGCCGTTTGCCGATCTCAAGCTATGGCTCAAAGCGGACGCTGGGGTGAGCAAGGATTCCTCCAATAATTTGAGCAAGTGGTTGGATCAATCTGGAAATGGAAACGACGCAAAACCTCAAACTGCCGGGCCATTTTTCGGTGGCAATATACACTGGGCTGATAATGTTCTTAACGGCAAACCAGTCGTTCGGTTTGATGCTTTTTTTGGTCCTTTCTTGCAGGCGCCATCAATCATTTCAGGCACTGGGGGAAGAACGGTTTTTACGGTGACCCGACCCCAGTCTTCCTCCTTTTCCTTTTTTATTCCTCCGATCTTGAACCTCAACATTTCTGGATTTAGCCCGGGGACCGGCTACTCGGTTACGTCCGAAGTTGCAGTTCGCACAAGCCCCTCCTTCTTTGGCGGGGGCGGTTTCAAGCTTTTTGATTCACCATTATCCACGCAGGCTTTCAGTCTTTTGACTGTCCAATCAGCGGCCAATAGCGACGTGACCGATACGCATGCGTGGATCAACGGCCAGGAACGAGGCGCTCTGTCCCAGAGTTCCGCGGCCATCAATACGGGAACAGGGAACACGGGCATTGGCGGCGACTCCTTTTTCGGCGGTTTCTTGGGCGACATCGCGGAGGCCCTTGTTTATAATCGGGCAGTCACCCCGGCGGAACGACAGGCTATTGAAAGCTACCTCAATCTGAAGTATTTCACCCCCGTTGTTCCTTCGCAACTCACCGTAACCGCCCTTTCTTCCACGCAAGCGTACCTCCAATGGTCCAACATCCCAAGCGATTCAAGCGGGTTTAAGATTGAACGCAAGGCAGGGGTGAGTGGCGCCTTTCAAACCATTGCTTCGGTTGGGCCGGGCGCAGGGAGCTTTATTGACACGGGGCTTGTGGCAAACACGCAGTATTTTTATCGCTTGCAAATGACCAACCTGGACAGCATCCAGCCTTCCCAAGTGGACAGTGTTCCTGCCGGCGGACCGCCCACATCCGCCGATGTGACCTTCACGCACGTCTATTTGCCCGGTGAATATATCGTGAGAGTAACCGCATCTGACGGGCGAGCGGTGGTTAATTGTTCGACTCTGCTCACGGTAACGGCCGGAGGTGCAGCCGGTTTTCCGCCGATTCTCAAGTTCAAGAATGTTACCGTGAACGTGGATCCGGGAAAATTGACGGCGGCCGTAGCCCCTTCTCTTCTGGATAATGGGACCACCGATCCCGGGGGCTTCCCCATGACATTCACGTTGACGCCCGCGGGACCGTTCCCCGTTGGGGTCAACCAGGTGCGATTCACGGCCACCAACACCCAGGGATTGTCCAATACAGGCATTGCAACCATCACCGTCAAGCAGCAGACCGGGCCGAGCATCGTGAGTCCGGCGGATGTTACGGTGAAGACGGACCCCGGTCAGAACTACGCCAGCAATGTGCAGCTTGGTTTTCCGAGCGTCAGCGATCAAGCGGGGATTGCAAGCCTGACCAATGATGCACCGGCGAAGTTCCCCAAGGGAGATACCACGGTCACCTGGACCGCGGTCAACCTCAGTGGGCAGAAGGCCACCAGCACGCAGATTGTTCATGTCATTGACACCGAGCCACCGGTGTTGATCTGTCCGCCACCGGTGATTGTCAAGGCGGATGCAGGCACTGAGTTTGCGACTGGCGTGAACTTGGGCACGCCGCTAACCTCCGATAATGTGGGCATCTTGAGCGTGACCAACAACGCTCCGGTGAAGATTCCATTTGGCGTGAACTCCGTCACGTGGATAGCCAAGGATACCTCGACCAACACAACCACCTGCGCCCAAACGGTGGTGGTGCGGGACAACGTTCCGCCAGCGGTGACCTGTTCAGCGGCCAGCGGTTCCCTCTGGCCGCCGAATCACCAGATGGTGGACGTGGGCTTCGCTCTCAACGTTAAGGATGATCACGACCCATCTCCCAAGGTCAATATCGCTGTTTATTCCGACGAGCCGGATGAATCCCCAACCGGCGATGGCAACGCGTCACCGGATGCAAGCATTGCTCCTCCCAAGGTTTTCCTGCGGTCTGAACGCAAAGGGGATTCTGATGGGCGCGTTTACCTGATTGTCACCACGGCTACAGACAATGAAGGCAACGTGGGGCGGTGTTGTTCGACGGTGGTGGTGCCCCACAGCCAGAGCAAGGCGGACATTGACTCGGTCAACGCGCAGGCTGCGACGGCCAAGTCAACCTGCGAGAGCACGGGAACTCCTCCGACGGGATTCTTCCTGATTGCAGGCGGTATCAGCACACTGCCTTCTTCCACTACAACGGTTTCCATCACCAGCCCCGCCGACAACACAACCTTTGGCGCGGGCGCTCCCATCCCGATCAACGCCACGGCGACGACGAGCAGCGGAAGCATCACGAAGGTGGAATTTTTCCAGGGGTTCACGAAGATTGGCGAGGACACCAGTGCTCCTTATAGTATCACGTGGACGGGAGCGACCGGTGGCGACTATACCCTCACGGCGATTGCCACAACCAGTTCGGGCGAACAGGCGGCTTCCGCGCCGGTGACGATCCACGTGCAGCAGTTTCCAGTGGTGACTTGGGTAACGCCGGTGACCGGGACCATTTATACCCTTGGCCAGACGGTAAACCTCGCTGCCGAAGCATACAAGATTGACGGGACCATTTCGAAGGTGGAGTTCTTTGACTTGCCACCCAACGGTGGTGGGGGGACGACCAAGCTTGGCGAAGCCACCGCTTACCCCTACACCTTTGCCTGGGTGGGTGCGACGCCGGGTTCGCACACGCTGACGGCGAAAGCCACCGACAGATCGGGCTTTGCCGCCACTTCGGGCGCGGCCACGATCCAGGTTTTGCAGCCGCCGGTGGTGACCCTCACGAGTCCCGCCGCGGACCATTTGGTGTTCCCGCCCGACTCGAACATCACGCTTACCGCCGTGGCGCAGGATGCCGACGGAACGGTTGCCAAGGTGGAATTTTTCGCCGGTGCGGCCAAGGTTGGAGAGGTGACCTCTTCGCCTTACACCGTCACCATGAGCAACGTGGCGGCTGGGACCTACTTCCTTTATGCCCGCGCCACCGACAACGATGGGAACGTGACCACGTCGGCGCCGGTCACGGTCCGGGTGGACGTTCCCCCCTCGATCTCGATTTCCTATCCGACCGAAGGCTCGGTCGCTCCAGCAGGCGGGTTGGTCAACATTGGAGTCTCGGCAACCGATACGGATGGTCAGGTGGTCAAAGTGGAGTATTTCTCAGGGCAAAGTCCCCCTGGGGAGGGGGATAATGGCTCCACCAAGATCGGGGAGTCCACCAAGGTTCCTTTCTCCTTTGCATGGATCGGAGTTGCCCCCGGCAGCCACACGATCACGGCCAAAGCGACGGACAACGATGGGGTCGCGACCACTTCCAGCGCAATTACATTTAGTGAAAACGCAGCGCCACTCGTGTCCCTGACGCAACCCGCGGACAACAGCGTCGTCCAATCCGGCGCGACTGTCACGCTGGCCGCCAACGCGACGAGCGCGAATGCCACCATTACCCACGTTGATTTCTATCAAGGCGCCACCCGAGTATGCGGCGTTGAAAATCCGCCTTATTCGCACACCGTGGTTGGCTTGGCGGCCGGCAGCTATGTTTTTACCGCCAAAGCCTTTGACAACCTGGGTGCAAGCAGCACGTCGGCCCCTGTTCACCTCAGGGTCAACGCGCCGCCCACTATCAGCATCGCCAGCCCGGCCTCCAACTCGCTTTTCCTGACCGGTAGCGACATTGTCCTGGCCGTTAACGTTTCCGACAGCGACGGGGCGGTTGCCAAGGTGGAATACTTCAATGGCTCGACCAAACTGGGGGAATCCATCACTCCGCCTTTTGCTTTCAGGTTCGCGCAGGCGCCGCGTGGGGATTATCTCGTAACGGCGCGAGCGACCGACAGCGACGGGGCGACCGCCGTTTCCAATCCGATTGTCATCCGCGTGGGGGATCCTCTCAGCGTCACCCTGACCAGCCCGGTCAGCGGCGAATCCTTTCAGCCTGGACAAACCATCCGTCTCGAGGCCGCGATTGCCGATCCCAGGAACAGCGTTGCGAAAGTGGAGTTTTTTGACGGCACGACCAAGCTGGGCGAAGACGCCACCGCTCCTTTTTCATTCGATTGGACAAACGCCGCCGCCGGCGCGCATTCCCTGACGGCCCGCGCCACAGCCGGCAGCGGATTTGTCGCCGTTTCGCCGCCGGTTTCCATTCGCGTCAACCTCCTGCCCGAGATCGTCCTCACTTCACCGGCTGACCAATCCATCCATCGCGCGGGAGACCCCATCAACCTTGCCGCCATCGCCACCGATCCGGACGGTTTTGTCACCCGGGTCGAGTTCCATGCTCAGCCGCCGCGCGCCGGCATGAAACTCTGGCTCAAGGCCGATGAAGGCGTCATCACGGATGCTTCCAATCGGGTGAGCCAATGGCGGGATGCGTCCAACAACGGAAATCACGCCGTCCAGAGTGCGGCTGCCCAGCAACCGACACGGGTGGACAATGCCGTCAACAACAAACCCGTGGTGCGGTTTGATGGCAATGATGTTTTGAGAACCAATCCTTTTTCATCCGTCATCAGTCAGCCGGACACGATCTTTGTGGTGGTTAAATCAAGCGCCGCCCAGTCCTACGTCTTTGATGGCCTGACCAATGGCGGGAATCGTCAGGCTTTTGGCCGTAGTCTCTGCACGGGAACCGGTGAAAACTGTTTGTATGCCGGAAGCTTCATCACTTACCAGGAAGCCAGCCCCTCGCAATACAACCTCTTTTCGCTGACTCTCAACGGAGCAAACTCAAGCATTTATCGCAATGGCGTCCTGCAGGTTACCGGCAACGTGGGAAACAATTCCCTTGATGGGTTGACTCTTGGAAAAGTCAATGACGGTCAGGGTGATCTTGCCTTTTTGAACGGCGACATCGCCGAAATCATCGTCTATGAGCGCGCCCTTCCCGGGACCGAACGCCGGACCGTCGAAAGTTATCTCAGCTCGAAGTACTTCAACGCGGGCAGCACCAAAATCGGCGAGGCTTCAACCATCCCCTTTTCCTTCAACTGGACAGGCGTTGCGAGCGGCAACTACCTCCTCGTCGCCCGCGCTTTTGATAATGACAACGCTTCCACCGACTCGGCGCCCGTCAGCATCCTCGTCAACGCGCCGCCCACCGTCAGCCTCGACGCTTCCACCACCGGAGATTTCACCCCGGGCACGCCCATTACCCTCACCGCCACCGCCACCGACAGCGACGGCACCGTCGCGAAAGTCGAGTTCTTTGACGGCGCCCAAAAGGTCGGCGAAGACACGACCGCCCCTTACACCCATATTTTCTCCAGCGCGACCCAGGGTGCGCACGTCTTCACCGCCGTGGCCACCGACAACCTCGGTTTCAGCAGCACATCCAATACCGTCACCATCACGATCAATGTGGTAAACGCCGTGCCGCCCACCGTCAGCGTCACGGCTCCGGCCGATAATTCCAATTTTCTTTTTGGCGACGCCATCACCATCACCGCCACGGCCGCCGACACCGATGGCACCGTCGCGAAAATCGAGTTCTACGACAACGCCCAGAAAATCGGCGAGGATCTTACCGCCCCTTACAGTTTCATTTGGAACGATGCCGCGTTGGGGGCCCATAACATTCAGGCGGTTGCCACCGATAACAGCGGCGCATCCGCGGTCTCGGCCCCTGTTCGCGTCTCGGTTTCGGAACCCGCCAATCTTCTGCCTGCCGTGGCCATCACCATCCCGCTTGGCGGGACCGCGTTCGCTTTTGGCGATGCCATCTCCATCACCGCTGCCGCCAGCGATAGCGATGGCACGATCATGAAAGTCGAGTTCTTCGCCGACAACATCAAGATTGGCGAAGACCTGACTCCTCCTTTCTCATTTTTAACTTCTCATCTGGCCGCAGGCCCGCATATTTTGGTTGCCGCTGCCACTGATAACCGCGGTGCACTGGTCACCTCTGCGCCGGTCTCCATCTCCATCAGCGTGCCGCCCGCCAACGCGCCGCCCACCGTCAGCCTCACCGCTTCGATCACCGGCGATTTCATCCCGGGCACGCCCATTGACTTGACGGCCACGGCCGCCGACACCGATGGCACGATCACGAAAGTCGAGTTCTTCGACGGCGCCCAAAAGGTCGGCGAAGACACGACCGCGCCTTACACCCACACCTTCTCCAGCGCGACCCAGGGCACGCATGCCTTCACCGCCGTGGCCACCGATAACCGCGGCGCCACGGGCGTTTCCAACGCTGTCATTATCTCGATCAACGTATCAAGCGCCGTGCCGCCCACCGTCTCCATCACCGCCCCCGCCGCGAACGCCGCCTT
>JACQHZ010000433.1 GCA_016198745.1 Verrucomicrobiota bacterium | reverse complement strand
GAGATGATTTGAGAAACGGAGCGGCGTAGGTTATCAGGTTCGGGGTTCACGGTTCAACGGTTCAGAGTTCAGGGTTCAGGGGTTTGCAGACCCGATGTTGATCGGGCCTTAACAAAGGCATCAATATTTTCAAAGTGCTCGATCTCCGCTTTCGCGGGGACAGGTTCTTCATGCTTTTTCAACCGTTGAACCTCTGAACCGTGAACCCCCGCTTTTGCGAGGGCAGGCTCTGGGCAGTCACTTTTCATGGTAATTTCCAGGGTTTGTCGTTCCACGCGGCGACTTGCGCTTGCGGGTCCGTGGCTTTCAAGAAACCGGCGTGACCATCAAAATAAATGATGTTGGCGCCTCCTTTATGTCGGGCCGCAGGTTGCGGATAACCCGCCGCGTAACCGATGGGAAAGAAGGCGGGAAAGGTATATTGAGGCTGCAACGGATCCGCCGCGCTCATGTCACCCACCAGGATGGAGTTGTCGGGTTGCGTAATATCGGATAATTTGCGCAAGGCTTGGGTCGTGCCGCCCCCCACCTCCCCAATCTGTTCATTGATGCAATAGTGGTGAAAGGGCGGCGAGTACTTGTCGTTGACGGCGGGATTATTAATCCAGGACGGACATATCCAAACGCCGTCCACTCCCCGGTTGTTCGAGTCAGGAGTAAAACCGCGGTTGTGAAGATAAGGCATGACCAAATCATTCCATTTCGGATAACTGTAGGCGCCGCCCCACGCAAACCAGATCATCGGCAAACTGGCGTCCCAAGACCAGTAGATCGCGTAAGGAAGGCGGTCGTCGTTCTCGTTTGCATACATCACCATCGCCAGTCCGATCTGACGCAGGTTCGATTGGCATTTGGCGGCTCTTGCGCTCTCCCTCGCATTCTTCAGCGCCGGCATCAGCATGGCCGCCAGGATCGAGATGATGGCGATGACAACCAGGAGCTCGATTAAAGTGAAACACCTTGAGATGGGCTTGATCCTCCTTCGACCTGCGCGGTACGACTTCAAGGGACAATCGCCCGAAACGCGCGGATCGCCAACCGCTTCCGTGTTCGTTCTCTGACTGACAAGAGTTTTAAGGGTGGGTGTTTTCATGGTTGTCCTTATTTGTTATTTGTTCAGCGACGCTTGCTTTTTGACGGCATTTCCTTATTTGCCTAACGCCCCATAAGGTACCCACTTGCCCGGCTCACCCGCCTCCACGCATACCCAGCCGCGCCAGGCTTTCTCGGATGCACGGGGGTCCGGCTCGATGTTGATGATCCCATCTCCCCGCTGCCAAACCCCCTTCTTCGGCGGTTCCGTGCCCGGCGTATTCCGGCGATCGACCACGTAGGGTTCCAGGATCCGGCTGTTTTTCGGATGGCGCGTACCCAGGTTGATGACCCGTCCATAACGCGTCACCCCTGGTCCGGTGAATCCCACGCAGTCCTTGTCAACAAAGATGGTCCCATGGTCCAGGATGGTTGCCTGGCACATCTCCCCCAGTTCGACCCCACCCCAGAAGGAACAACCGATGAGCTGCAGCGGGACTTGCCGGTTGTAAACGACCGACAACGGCACCGGGTTGGGCTGCTTGAGGTTGACTTTCGTGTTCATCCAACCCCCATCGTAATGCCGCACGCCCTCCAAAATGATCGGGTAATTGACCGAGCCATACGTGCCCTCTGTCCATTCCGGTTCGCCGCCGCCTGTTTTCAGAAAGGGCGCAGCGGTTTCGCTCCATGCTTTGACGACGTGCACGCCGCCCGTCGCCAGCAAAATGGAGGCATCCCGGCATGCGCCGGCATCGGTGAGGTTCATGATCAACAACTCCCCGCCCCCGACAAAAAAGTTACAACGCGCCCCTTCGCTTGCCATGGTTGTCACGCCCAAAAAAGTGACATTCGCCAGATTCCCCGAATTGGCCGTAACGCCCACATCCGAGAACTCCCGGATCAACGTGTTCAGCAGCACAAATTGCACGAGGTCCGGTCCATTGTTGGCATAATCACCAAACTTGATCCCCGTCGTCACATTACCGATCACCAGGTTATCGAACAGCATGAATTTCTGGAATCCCTGCGGCGCGCCGACCGGCCCGATGAGAATCCCCGTGACTCCTTGGGTATGGCGGCCAATGGGTTTCAGTTTGTACTTCTCAGCCACCGGATCCAAACCCGCCTTATCCAACCCGGTCATCGAAAGATTTTCCACGCGCATCCCATGGCAGGACCGAAAATTGAACATCACCCCGTTATCCGGTCCGATCCAGCGGAAGTACAAGTTGGCGGGCATGCCGCGCGACCCTACAGCCGGCGATTCGCACCGGATGGTCACGTTGAAACGCTCCGCCACGTTGATCGTCTTGGAGATGCCATACGCCACGGGTGGTCGCGGGATGAACAACACCCCGCCCGGATGCGACGCGGTAACGTGTTCCTTCCAATCGGTTGGCGGGATTGCGTTGAAGGCGCGTTGGATGGCGTCCGTTTCATCCGAGCCGTCTCCTTTGGCGTAGTCGCCCAGGTTGATTTGAAACGGCGATGCCTTTTCCCTGGATGCCTTCGGCGGCGGGGGTGACGGTGCGGGTTGACAGCCGGCGGAGAGGAAACCGCCGCCAACCGCGCCAATGCCGGCCGTCAACATGCGGCGACGGGAGATGGTCTGAGAAACGTAACTTCTCAGGTTGTCAGGTTCAGGGTTCATGGTTCAATGGTTCAGAGTTCAGAGTTCAGGGTTCAGGGGTTTGCAGACCCCGATGTTGACTGGGCCTTCGTTCGCCGCGGCGAACTCCGTCCACGCCGGCGAGACTGTTCTGAGTGTGGCACAGCCGCCCCCGGCTGTGCAT
>JACQHZ010000426.1 GCA_016198745.1 Verrucomicrobiota bacterium | reverse complement strand
CTGTGGTTCATAAATCTTCTCCGGAAAACAAGAAATTGAACGTTAGTAGTTCAGCCTGCCCTCGCAAAAGCGGGGGTTCACGGTTCAAGGGTTCACGGTTTCCGCCGCAAGACGGATTCGCCGTGGCGAACAACCCGGTTACCCGGCATGATGCCTGCCCGTGAGGATCAGAATCGCAACCGCCAGCAGCCATAAACCCGCCGGATACCGAACCCAATCGGCAAAACGGCGAATCCATACGATCACGTAGGTGCACAGGATCATGAACGCGCAGGAAATCAGCAGGCCGAAAATGAGAACCGTCCACAGATTCCCCATCCCCGCCCGCAACGCAAACTCGGAATTGGCGATGGCGTTGTCCGCCGCCATGGTCAGGTCCGTGAACGCAATCAGCAAAACCGCCCTGATCATCGCGCGCGTTACTTCGTGGGAAGCATGCTCCTTGTCCTTATCGAACCAAAGCTTGTAAACGACGTAAATCAGCCACAGTCCTGCCGGGTAGCGGACCCAATCGAAATGGGTCCGGACCTGGACCACGACGAACGTCAGAACAATCATCATGCAGCAGGACAGGAGCATGCCGAAAATCAGCGCCCGCTTCTGCTGACGATGCGGCAGCCCCGCCGCCATCTGCGAATTGGCCAGGGCGTTGTCAAACGCCAGGCTGATGTCCGAAAGCGCCACGGCCAGAATGGCGTGAAGGAGGGAGAGTTGGGCGGTTTCCGCAGGCATCGGCCTCTCATAGTACGGAATCCTTCGCTTGTCCATCAAAACGCGCCGCCTCCGGGACCCGTTCACGGTGCAATCAATAAAAACCACGAGGCTTTCGGGTGATTGAAAACAAAAGGGGGCCGGCCCGCAACTTTTCGTGACTTGCCGCGTCATGCAGGATAGAGACCATGATCACGCGTGCAAACGACCCCATCGGAACTCGCGGCGCTTTTGCAACAGGCCCGCAACGGCAACGAGCCGGCGCAGGAGGGCCTTGTTCGTCTTTACCAGGGGCGCGTTGCCGGTTTCGTCTATTCGTTTCTGGGGCGGGCGGACCTGGTCGAGGACCTTTGTCAGGAAATCTTCGTCCGGATGCTCCTCGGCCTGCCGCGGATGAAAAAACCGGCTCAATTCGAGGCGTGGCTTTTTCGCATCGCGCGCAACCGTTGTCTGGACGAATTACGACGCCAACGCTGGAGACGGATTTTTGTCCCATGGCAGCCCGAACACGACGAGTTGCCGCCACCCGCTTCTCCGCCCGACCCCACAGCGGTCGAATCCCTTGCGCATGCCATGCAAACGCTGCCGTCGGCGCAACGCGAACTGCTTTCGCTGATCCAGGACGGCGACTGGAGCTACGAGCAATTGGCGGAAATGACCGGCAGCACCGTGAGTTCCGTCAAATCGCGGCTGTTCCGAGCCAGGGAACAATTGAAAGCGAGATTTTCCCATGAATGCTGAACTTTCCGCCTGGGAAAAGTTGCGAGCATATTCCATGCGGCAATTGTCGGCGGACTTCGCCGCCGGCGTGATCGCTCATGCCCGCGTCAGACGCATTCGCCTGCGAACGGAACGACGGCTGGTGATCGCCACATTTGTCCTGTGCGTTTCGCTGACGCTCGGCTGGGACTGGCGGCGGGGAAACACGCAGCAGATTCAAAACTGGGAGGCATGGAGCCAATTTATCCAAGAAACTCAACATCTGGAGGAATCATTATGAGAGAAAACCTGTGCATTGTATTGATCACTGTGGCCCTTTTCGTGGGAGGACTGTTAACCGGCGTCTGGACGCAAAAGATTCGCCCGATGCCCGCCCCGCCCATGCAACCGTGGGGGGAATTTCAAGGCAAAGGAATGGGGAACCGTCCTCCCGATGAAATGGGAAATCATCCGCCCGACCGATTCAACCCGCAACATCAACAGATGCGGGAAGCCATGGAGGAAAAAATGCGCGCACTCCAGCCGGAAATGGAAGCATTTCAGGGCAAGCTCAAAACCATCGAGGAAAATTTTCAGCAAAAATTGACGGCCGCTCTCAATTCCGAACAGAAACAAAAATTTCAGCAATTTCAACGTCAGGCGCAGGAACGGCCACAACCGCACATGATGGGTGGCCGGCAGGGACCGCCTCCGTCGGATCAGCAACGCGGCAATCTGCGCGAGGGCGGGATGCAGCCGCGACCGCCGGAACCCATGGGCGAAACGGGCGCGCACCAACGTCCCGGCGGTTCCGGTGGAATGCCCCCGCCCGGAGGCGGCATGCAACCGCATCGTCTCCATCCCGGCGGCGGTGGCGGCCAAGGAGAAAATCCGCTCCTGAACATGGTGCTTGTCAAATCCACCCTCGATGACATCACGGAGACGCTCAAACTGGATTCCAAACAGCAGGCCGAAGTAAAATCGCTGCTGCTCGAACGTCGCGCGAAAATGCTGGCGCTGATTGACGAAACGCCGCCGCCAACGGTCAAGATGGGAAAAATCTTTCGCGAAACCATGGGGCGCGCTCAGCCGCCGCCCGACCCGCGCCCGCCTGAATCCCGCTGATCCGCCCCGCCCCAGCCGGATTGCTATGTATTACTAACGTTCGCAATCTTGTTTTCCGGAGAAGATTTCTCTGTTGTTGTAGCTGCGCTTCTATGAAGCGCATCCCTCCCACGGCGCTTCG
>JACQHZ010000027.1 GCA_016198745.1 Verrucomicrobiota bacterium | reverse complement strand
CGCGAGACGCGTATGCTCCCCTCGCAGAAAATTCTTAAACTCAATTTCGGAAAACTCATTCTCTTCTCCTCTAAAATGGAGTTGGAAAACATGCGCTTTCAAATTTATGGGACGGCTGTGAACCGCAATTGCATCGCCGCAAGCTAACCCACACATTCGCGAGCCAACTGACGCATCAGCGTGGCGAACATGGGGTGCTGGCCGATC
Organism: Verrucomicrobiota bacterium; assembly: GCA_016198745.1. Lineage (GTDB taxonomy): Bacteria > Verrucomicrobiota > Verrucomicrobiia > JABWAM01 > JABWAM01 > JACQHZ01. Next base: position 9,552 of record JACQHZ010000027.1, on the reverse strand, counting down.
GGCGGCAGCATCTCGATCTCCAATCCGGGCAATTGTCGTTTGACATCCTCCACCTGGGCGGGAAGATCGTGATCCAGATGATTGCCGCTGGCCAGAAAAAGCGGCAACAGCCGGAAGTGGGAGGTTCCGCCTTGCACGATCCGCGCCGCCACCTCCTGAAGCGACGGTTGCGCCAGTTCCATGAAACAGAGAAAGACCTTGTCCTGGCCGACCTCGCGACCGAGGTCTTCCGCCAGTTTTTGAAAGGGCGCCGTCCACCGCGGGTTTTTGCTCCCGTGCGCGATCAGGACCAGGCAGGTTTTCTTCATAAGCGTGGCGGGTTTTTCATCACCCGAACCCGGCCAGAAAAACACCGCCGCTGTCAATCTTGAAGATTTTTTGGTGCAAAATGATCCGTTCTGTCGTATTGAATCGTGAATGAAAACCACTCGCGCTCAGCCGATGGCCAAACATCAGGTGGACGGCATGACGTGGCCGGAAGTGCGGGAAGCGGCGCGTCAGGGACGAATCGTCCTCATCCCCATGGCCGCCATCGAACAGCACGGTTATCATTTGCCGGTGGATATGGACAACCGCGCGTGTTTCCACGTTTGCAGCGAGGCGGCGCGACGTCGGCCGGACCTTCTTTTGAACACGCCTCTTCTTCCCTACGGGTTCAACGAACACAACATGGAGTTCCCCGGCACGGTCAGCATCCGGATGGACATCTTTGTCGAATATCTCTTTGACGTGGCGCGGTCGTACACCCGGATGGGATTCCGCCGATTGATGCTCGTCAACGGTCACGGGTCGAATCAGATGCTGGCGAACCTCGCGGCGCGCCGGGTGGTGAATGAAACCAACGCTCTGGCGATGGCGCTGCCGTACTGGTGTCTGAATGCGGCGAAGTTCAATGCGGAATTGCGCGAGAGCGATTCACCCGGCGGCACGGCGCACGCCTGCGAGTACGAGACCAGCATCTATCTGGCGCTCCGCCCCAGTGCGGTGGACATGAAGAAGGCCGTCAAAGAACTGTCCCCAAAATGGTCGAAGAAAATCTGGGTGGATTTGGTCGGGGGATCGTCCGATGTCCACTTTGTGGATAACTACAGCCGATATAATCGAAGCGGCGTGGAAGGCGATCCGCTTCGCGCAACGGCCGCGAAGGGGGACAAGATCATCGACTGGGTGGTGGACGGTCTCGTCGAGCTGGCCGAGGATTTTTGGAAAATTCCGATCAAACCCCGGCGCAACCGCCAATTCCGTCCGCATGACTGAATGCCCCGCTCCAAGGGGGGGATTGACCATTCTTGTTTGAAAAAAGTGCTTCCCCTTCCGGGGCGTTCATGGTAAAGTCAAGAGCAACCTGCACATTATGGATACTGATGCCGTCATTTCCCCGCCGCAACCCGCAGAAGCCGATGCCTCGTCCGCCGCGCGCGTCGGACGGATCGGTTGTGTTCCTTATCTCAACGCCAAACCGTTGATTTACGGTCTGGAAGGAAAGGTGGCCCTGGATGTGCCGGCATCGCTGTCCCGGAACCTTCGCGATGGCCGACTGGAAGCCGCGTTGATTCCTGTGGCGGAATACATGGAGAATCCGCGGTATCAGATTGTGCGCGGAATTGCCATCGGTTGCCGCGGTCCGGCGCGCAGCATTTATCTGGCCAGCCGCAAGACGATTCCTCAGATTCAGACCCTTGCGCTCGACACGGCTTCCAAGACCTCAAATCTCCTGGCGCGCGTGATCCTCGCAGAATTTTTCCGGTTGACGCCGAGATGCCAGGTGGCCGGCAGCGGCAAGTTCTGCGATGCGCAGCTTTTGATCGGCGACCCGGCGCTCCAGGCGCGCGACCGCCTGGTCAAGGATCGCTATGAGATTTTCGATATCGGATCGCTTTGGCAGCAGAAGGTGCGTTTGCCCATGGTGCTCGCATTCTGGGCGGTGAGGGAAGGCCTGGACCCCGTGCCTTACCAGGAGCTGCTCACCCAGGCGAAACAGGACGGGCTTCAACATCTCGACGAAATCATCTCTTCCCAAACAATCTTGTCAAAGGAGACTGCGCGGGAGTATCTCACCCAGAACATCCGCTATCAACTGGGCGCCGAGGAATTGACCGGGCTTCTGAAATTCCAGCAGTTGTGCGTCAAGCACCGGTTGATTCCGCAAACGGCGGAACTCAAGTTCATCACTTGACCCGCATATTTCACCTTTTGGGGAAATCCGCCATCCGCCACGGCGGATTGTAGGGTAGACGTCCCCGCCTGCCGTTCGGTACACCCTGGCACGCGGGCCGCGTGCCCTACAATTTCTGTTCGAGTGTGAAATATCCAGGTTGACGGCTGCGAACAGAGCGCCGCGCATAATCCGATCAGAGGCGGATCAGTTTTTTCCAGTCCATCTTTCCGTTCCACGCCAACGTCTGGAAGGTGTAGGCCGCATTGGCAACCGGCTGAAGTTCAACCGCGCCGCCCGCCTCTTCCACAAGGAGCGCGCCCGCCGCGATGTCCCAGAGCTTCACTGTGAATTCCAGGTACATGTCCAACCTGCCGCCGGCGACATAAGCCAGATCCAGAGCCGCCGAACCCATGGTCCGGATTTTTCGCGCGCGACGCAGCAGAAAGGGATAAAACCGCAATCCTTTTTCAAGGCTTTCCTCCGTCTTTGCAAATCCCACCGACACAATCGTCTCCTCCAGACGGGTTCGTTCGCTGACGCGCAGGGGTTGTCCGTTGAGAAAGGCGCCTCCGCCCTTTTCCGCCATGAACAACTCGTCCCGCATCGGATCATAGACCACCGCCAGGACCGTCTGGAAGGCGCCGGGAAGCGCGGGGCTGCGGGCATTGGGGTTGCGCCGTTGCAAGGCGATGGAAACACAATAGTGCGGAATTCCGTAAGTGTAGTTCACGGTGCCGTCGAGAGGGTCCACGATCCAACGATATTCCGCGTCAGGATCGCCATGGCTTTCCTCCTCTCCCACAATCGAATGAGATGGGAATGCTTCCAGGAGGCGCGTTTCGATCAGCCGCTGACAGTCCACGTCCATCTGCAGTTTGATGTCGTGGGTTTCGGCGTAGTTAATCTGCTGTGCGTCGCCGAAGTGTTCCCACAAATGGCGCCCGGCGTCGCGCGCCACCCGGATGGCAACGGAAATCATAGGTGCCATTGAAATTGCCACGGCATGAACGTCGAGGAAAGATTATTCGATCATTCCGGACTTGCCAGGAAATTCCGGCCTGCTACAAAAGCCGATCATGGCAACAACCCTCTTGTCGTTCAATCCACCGGACCTCAAAAATTTTCGGTCAGGCAAGGTGCGCGAGGTGTTTGATCTCGGCGATCGCCTCCTGTTCGTGGCCAGCGACCGTCTTTCGGCCTTTGACGTGATCCTGCCCGACGGCATCCCCGACAAAGGGCGGGTGCTGACGCAGATGTCCGTCTTCTGGTTTGATTTTCTGAAGGACGTGACGCGGCATCATTTTCTCACGACCGATGTCGGCGAACTCGGGAAAAAGCATCCGGAATTGATGGGGCGTTCGATGTTGGTGCGCAAGACGCGGCCGCTGCCCATCGAATGCGTGGTGCGCGGGTTCCTGGCCGGATCGGGATGGAAAGAGTACCGGCAAAGCGGGACCGTCTGCGGCCTGCGTCTGCCGGCGGGTCTTCAGGAATCCTCGCAACTGCCGTCGCCGATCTTCACGCCGGCGACCAAGGCGGAAAGCGGCCACGACGAAAACATCAGCTTCGAGGAAACCGCCGGGCGCATCGGCGCAAAGAAGGCCGGGCAGGTGCGCGACCTGGCGATTGCGATCTACAGCGCGGCGCGCGATTACGCGCGAAAACGCGGGATCATCATTGCCGACACCAAGTTTGAGTTCGGCGAAACCGACGACGGGGCGATCCTGTTGATTGACGAGGTATTGACGCCGGATTCCTCGCGTTTCTGGCCGGCCTCCGAATATCAACCTGGCCGCGGCCAGCCCAGCTTCGACAAGCAGTTTGTGCGCGACTATCTGGAAACGCTTTCCTGGAACAAGCAGCCGCCCGGACCCCGCCTCCCGCCGGAGATCATCGGGAAAACGCGGGCAAAATACGTGGAAGCCTACGAAAAACTGGCGGAGCGTTCGTTGACGTGACCCTTTCGCCGACTCCAGCGAGCCGCCGATGATCGTGCGAAAGCCGCGCACGCCCCAATTTGAATAAAATCTAAATTCGAGGACTGACTCGCAGGATGGCGTTGGATCGTGGCTCAACCGAACTTGTTAGGCGGTGGCTTGTCAAGCATCGTCCAGAAGCAAACCATCTAACGCGTTCTCAAGCAAGTAATTGACCAAGCCCATGCCTGCGCACCGGGCCAGGCAGGTGCGCAAAGCCTTGGAAGAGGTTCGTCGGGTGTGCGCAGGCACGCACTGGAATGGCCCGCCCGAAATGAGCTTTTGGGAAATGGATGAAACCTCCGCCGATCCATTGAAATCATGATCCTTCTGAGAACGAGGGAGCGCATCGGAAGTTATCGTCGCAGGACGGCGGGGGAACTTGCACTGCGCTTGATTTTCGGGCAGAGGTGGGTGAGAGGTGCGAGTGTTGGGCACCTTCCTTTTATGTGGCTGCGATACGAGGTGCGTGAGACGGTCCTTGCACGGGTGAAAAGCGAAAGGCAAAAAATGAAAGCGGAAACCTTGGGAATTTCAAAGACGCTTTTTTGCGCAGCCCTGTTTCTTGCCCTCACTTTAACGCTTTGTGTTAAGGTTTTTGTGGCCACTCATGATTGGGCGGCAGAAGATTGTTTGGTTGATGCCACCACCCATGATCCTCATTCACAAAAGGAATATCGTGCTATCCGGAACGAGTTCCTAAAAAACTATAATGCGGCAAAGTTGCGCGCCGGGGTTGAGGGGGCCATTGCGCGTCGTGAAATCCGGATTCGTGTTCTGGGTCCGGACGGCAAACCCATGCGGGGAGCGAATGTTCATTCCGGAATCTGGACCAAGGAGCCCTTCAGTCCCAACCGGTATTACGTGTGCGACGCGCAAGGACTGGCGGTCGTGGAATTGCCGCGCACCTTGGATATCCTCCGCATCTGGGTGGACGTTGACGGTTACGTGCCCTTGTGGGCGCATTGGGAGCAGGAGTGGCAGGCCGATGGGCATCTGATTCCTGAAGAATTCACCTTCAAACTCCCGAAGGGAGCGATGATCGGCGGTTTTATCAAAAATGAGGACGGCCAGCCGATTCAGGGCGCGAGAGTCGAGGTAAGGATTGTCGGTGGCATTGCTGAGCCGCAAAACTGTCCGATTTTTAGTCCGTGGCTCGCCTATGGAGATGGAGGACGGATCACCGACGCTCAGGGGCGATGGACGCTGAACAACGTCCCCACCGAAGTCGAGGTGTCGGTCAAACTCAGCCATCCGGACTATATCAGCGATTTTTCCTGGGGCGTGATGCAGAAGGCCCAGGACCTACCGACCGCATCGCTTCGGCAGAAAACGGCCACGCTCGTCATGACGCGGGGTATTCGAGTGACGGGATCGGTGAGCGATCCAGAGGGGAAGCCGGCCGCGGGAGCAGTCGTGGTCTGGGGAGATGATCCGTATCAGCAGACGTCCAGCAGGGCAATCCACACTGATGCAAAAGGAGTGTACCGCTTGCCACCACTGCCGCTTGGCCCGATGACTGTAAGGGTGGGGGCAGAGGGCTGTGCGCCCGACCTGAAGAAGATCACGATCACGAGGGAGAATCCGCCGGTCAATTTCCACCTTAAACGGCAAGACGCTCCGGCAACGGTTCGTTGACAAAGTTGCTTGCGGCTGGTGGTGTTGAGCTCCAGATCAAGCTTTCACGATAATCTCCGAAATATCCGGGAACAGCATCCTTTACCAGCCGGATGCGCGGTGAGGTGATTGAAATTGAGTTCCGAAGGAAACTGCGTAGGATGCCGCCCAAGTGAAGAATGTCATCATTTATTCCGATGGCGCATGCGATGGGAACCCTGGTCCTGGCGGGTGGGCGGCGGTGCTGGTTTACGGACGGCACGTCAAGGAGATCAGCGGCGGCGATCCCGCCACCACGAACAATCGCATGGAGATTCAGGCTGCAGTCGAGGCGTTGCGCGCGTTGAAGGAGTCCTGCGCCGCGGAATTCTGCACGGACTCGGAATATCTGCGGCGCGGCATCACCGATTGGATCAAAACCTGGAAGGCCCGCGCCTGGCGGACCCGCGGCAAAACCCAGGTGAAGAACGCAGACCTCTGGCGGGCGCTCGATGAGGCTGCGTCGCGCCACCAGGTAACCTGGCATTGGGTCAAGGCACACGCCGGTCATGCGAAAAATGAACGCTGCGACGCCCTCGCCCGTTCCGAGATCGGCAAATTGCGTCGCAAGCACCCGCCGGCGCAACTGGCGATGCTGCTGAAGGATTTCCTCGCACGCAATTACGGGAATGAGCGGAAAAACCAAACGTTCCTCTCGCTGAACGGAGCACCGGTAAATTGGACACGCCTCACTTATGAGCCAGAGGGGCGTATTTCACCGTCTTTTTCAGTCGCACCGCCCTCTGTCGCCACAGGGTCGAGGCGACAGGTATCCGGATGATTTCGCACGGTGTTTGCGCGATGGGCAGCCAAGAAGCAAGGCGCGGCAAAGCTCGGCTACCCGGTGGTGATCCGTCCCGCCTACACGATGGGTCAGACTACTTGGGGCGTGACGGAAGATGCTCGGCGCAATACTCATGGCCGTCGGACGCGACCCGAAACACCAGGGTCTCGGAATCGCGCTCGGATTTGCCGCAGACCACACACCGATGAAAGGGTTCGGAGAGGATTTCCTGTTCCATCCGGGCAAGCGATTCGTTGAAGCGTTCTCGTCGTTCGCCCCGTTTCAGGCGATCACGGATCGAGAAAGGCTGGACCGCCCCTTCCCATTCCAGCGCCATCAGTTCCGCTGAGGATTGCAGGAATATGAAAACGGACACCACCGCGAGCCAGATCCCATTTGGATGCTGCAGATACCAGTGCAAGTACAACCCGTAAGCGATGCCGCAGATGGAAATCACCTTGCTCAGGCCAACCGCAATTTTTGTCGCCCGTTCCACCCCCAACCAACGCCAGAGGATGTCCCGCAAGATTCTTCCGCCGTCCATCGGGAAAGCGGGGATCAGATTGAAGAGGAGTAAAACGCCGTTGATCACCATCATATCCTCCATCAATTCCCTGAGATAAGGGACGTGCTCCAGAAAACGCAGATCGGCCCAGTTGACGAGGAAAAACCCCGCAAAAAGCATCAACGAAACAAAGGGGCCTGCCGCCGATGTGATCAGATGCGCCGTGGGATTGAACACCGGCCGGCAAACCGCCAGCCCGCCGAGAGGCCACAGGATGATCTCGCGCGCGTCGCCATCACACCATCGCGCGGCCAGGGCGTGGCCAAATTCATGAAGCAGGATCGAGAGATACAAACCGATGATGAAGGTTAATCCAAAAAGATAATCACCGGCCTCCATCAGGCGATAACAGGCGTAAATGAAGAACGTGAAGTGAATGCGAACAGGGATGCCCGCAAAACTCCCCATGGGAAGGCTTAAAGAAAAGAAATTCATGCCATGTACATATTCCACCTTACGCTTTGTGAAGAGAGGGTCAACAACAAGCCGCGCGAAACAGGATTACGGGGATGCGCCCCGGGCATGACTGTTCGTGTCATCACTATCCTCGCTGTCATTCCCGTCCCGCCACGGCGGGACCTCATCCCAGAGGCACAATGACGAGGTGCATATTTCAGGAAGTCAAACTTCATGAAATATGCAGGCTAAAACTTCGCGATTTCTTCCACGGTCAGGTCCCGCCATTTTCCGGCCTGAAGACTTCCGAGATGCAAATCTCCGATGGCAATGCGTTCGAGACGGACCACCGGATGCCCTAATATCCCAAAAATCCGTCGAATCTCCCGGTTGCGTCCTTCCCGCAACACGAGTCGAAACCGGTCTGAACTCCCGGAACCCGCCAGCCGCTCGATGCCCTCGACCTTCAGCCATTCGCCCCGGCTCCGGACCCCTTGCAATGCCTTTGCGAGCGCAGCATGGGATGGGCGCCCCTGGACCTCCACGTCGTAAATCTTCCGCGTCTCGTAACGAGGATGAACCACGCGGTTCAACCATGCGCCATCGTTGCTCAAAAGCAATAATCCCTTGGAATCTTCGTCCAGACGTCCCGCATGCGCGATGTGACGCATCCCGGAAGGCAGCAATTCGTAGATCGTGTGGCGCGCGTGCGGGTCGCGCCGCGTGCATGTGTATCCGCACGGCTTGTGCAACATCACGTAACGAAACAACTGCGGCTGCACGCGCCTGCCGTCGCACGTCACCACATCGCGCTCCGGATTCACGCGAATCCCAAAATCGCAAACCATCCGTCCATTTACCGCAATCGTGCCTGCGCGAATGAGAGCTTCGACCGACCGTCGAGACCCCAGTCCGGCGGACGCGAGAAAGGCATTGAGACGGACGGGGCGCTTGTGGTGGGCGGACTTTCCCGCTGCGGATGAGTCAACCATCCAGATCAAGGCCGACGATCGTCCGGGTCGATCACACGTCGGGTTTCGTTTTCGGCAAACCAAAGACGCGGTCGCCAGGCTTCCATTTGCCGCGTTTTTTCAGAAGTTCAATGCGTTCGAGCCGTTTCAGCACATTGCGCTTCGCGGTCAGCAGACCGCTTGAACGAAAAGATCGATGACGGGACATAGGGGGAAAGGGGTGATAAGGGGAAATGAAGGCCGAGTAAAGGTTGGAAAGGGAAATCAAAGCTTGAGATCAATCTTTCGGATGGCTCTCTTTTTGGAGCCATTTCAGATACGCATTGTTCCCGGCATCCACACGGGATGCGAGGATTTCCGGTGTTTCGTAGGGATGGACTTGTTTAATCGTTCGCATCAGCGACGGCAAGGCTTTTTTGGATGTTTTGAACAGCATCGCCGTTTCGCGCGCATGTTCCAGCTTGCCTTTCCACCTATAAAGCGATTCTCCGGGCGCGGAAAGATGAACGCACGCCGCAAGTCTCTTTTCGAGAACAACGCGCGCGATGCGCCGCCCCGTTGCGCGGTCCGGCGCGGTCGAAAACACAAGGAAAGCGTTCATGATGGTTCAGCGCGCATATTTCACACACGGAGTGTGAAATGTCCAGGTCAGGATGCGATCAATTCCACCTGTGGTTTGGTGTTCCGCGGTTCGCATGTGCGCATGATCCACCCGCCTCCGAGCACGGTATCCCCGTCGTAAAAGACGGCTGCCTGGCCCGGGGTGATGGCGCGCTGCGGCTGGCGGAAACGGATGCGAACGCGCCCGTCCTCCTCCGGATGCATGGATGCCGGGGCGGCTTCGTGGCTGTGGCGGATTTTCACCATCACATCCCTTTTTCCGGCGGGGGGGCCATCTTTCCCCCAAATGACGCGGTCAACGCGCAAATTCGCCCGCCAAAGATCATCGTCGTCGCCGACGGTTACTCGATGCGACCCGGCATCAATGTCCAGGACATAGAGCGGCCGCGGAGATCCCACGTTGATCCCCTTGCGCTGGCCGATGG
>JACQHZ010000414.1 GCA_016198745.1 Verrucomicrobiota bacterium | reverse complement strand
GGGGACGATGGTGGCGCCGTCCTTCGTAACTGCTCAGGTTGTCAGAGCCTGCCCCCGCGAAAGCGATGGGTTCACGGTTCAACGGTTCAAAGGTTGGGGAGCGCACGCCCTCGCGTGCGGAGTTCGGGGAGCACCACCCTCCAAAGGGTGGTGAAAGTCGGCGTCCCGCCGATTTTTCCGAGGGGAAGTTGTCGGACGGGACGCCCGCCAAGACATCCCGCCTGGGGCGGGACAGGCGCCTGCCACCGCCTTGAGCGGTGGGGACGCGCGTGCTCCCCAACCGCTGAACCCTGAACCCTTGAACCGTGAACCTGAGTACAGTGTTCCAATATTCCATTGTTCCACCCATTGGCCTTGTTCGTGAATCGTTCATAATGGGTTACAGGGCTGATCACTGAACACTGATTACTGATTACTGATCACTGATTTCCCCGCATGATTGTCGCGCCACGAGGCGGCATGGCATCTTGATCAACTCTTCATTGCCCGACAGTTTTTCGCCGCGCATCAACCGCGTGAGCAGTCCAACCGCCATCTTTGCCATGGCTTCAGTGGGTTGCGCCACGCTGGTAAGCGGCACGGCGCTGAACTCGCCGGCTTGCGAGTTATCGAAACCGGTAATCGCAATGTTATCCGGCACCCGCAAACCGGCTTCGACACAAGCGGCAAACGCGCCAATCGCAAGATCGTCATTGCTGCAGACCACAACTTCCGGCAACAACCGCTGCTGAAGAATCCGTTTCATCCCATCCTTGCCGCTGCGATACGGGCTCAAGGCGTCAATCGGATCAGTTTCACAGATCGCGATTGCATGTTTCGATAATCCGCCGGCGGTTGCCGCTTGGATGAAACCGTTGATGCGTTCAAGCATGGGCCAGGCGCGATTTGCGCCTTTGCCTTTCGTTCGCAAAGTCAATAGAACGAGCTTTCGATATCCAAGCGCCAGGAGATGTTGAGTCAGATCGAACATCCCCTGGCAGACATCCGCCCGAACCTGGGGAATGCCGGGCAGACGCACGCCACTCAGTCCGACCATTGGAATTCGAGCGTTTTGGATGCGTTTCAACTCGGAGAGCGGAAACTCGGGCGCTGTGCCAACCAGGAGAAGCCCATCCGCCCGGCTGTCCAGGAGCATGTCGCAAATGGCGCGCACCCCGTCCTTGTGCCAGAGCACGTCGCTGGCCAGCAATTGATAGCCTGCGGCATGGATGGCTTTGGCCACATGAATCGCGCGTTCGGCGGCCACTTGGAGCAGCCCGCCATAATGGATCATGCCGATGATCCCGCTCCTGCCGTTGCGCATGATCTGCGCGTAACGATGCGGCCGATAATTCAGAGAACGCGCCGCTTTGAAAATCCGGTTCCGGACAGCCTCCGACACCCGGATATTGCAGTCGCGCCCGCGCAGCACCACGCTGACCGCCGCATCCGAGACCTTCGCTCTGAAAGCGACATCTTTCAGGGTGGGAAATATCGTTTGAGGACGGACAAGGCTCATGGTGATTAGACGTTTAATTAACACGCGCCCTTGAAGAGCGCAAGCATTTTTGCTTCGCAGATTTCGCCTTGCGTCCGGATTTGGTCCCTGGCTGTCCAGGTTCCGGATTCAGTGGTTCACGGTGATCACACTCCGTGGATATACGGGGGGATCGGGCAGCCCAATGTGTCGGCGATGGCGCGGAGGAGTTCGGCTTCGCGGACCTGGATGACGCCGTCCGCGGCAACGGCGCGGGCGCACGCCTCCAGCACGAGTTTCTTGATGGGGAGGGCCGCCAGCGCGAAACGATTGAGGGCGTCGTTGATCTGAACCAGGCCGCAGTCGGCGCCCGGCAAGAACGGCAGGGAAAGGCCGGCATCGCCGAAACCGTCAAGGCCCCGATCAAACGCCTGACGGCTTTTTTCCGGGTCTTCGTTGCCCAACCACGCCAGCGCTGAGAGCAGGACCGCGCCGTCGGCGGCCAGCGGCTTGAGCGAATAGAATTGCGCGCCCTGACGACGAGGCGGATGGAAATTGGGTTCGAGATGACACAGGACGATCTTTTGGAGGGTGTACTCAAAGAGATCAATCTCTTCATCGCTCGCAATCAAGGTCTGCAGACTTTGGGCGAACCAGTCGTATTGCGGGAGGGAAAGGTGGCGCAGCGCGGACACGGCAAGCAATGCCAACGGCAGGCGCGCGCACGAATCGAGAGAATCCGCGAGAGGCGCCAGCCGAACCGTGTCGGCATGGATCGCCGCCTCGGCGTCCGATTGCAGGCGTGCGAGCTGGGCGGCGCGCACGGCAGCGTCCGCGCTCAAAAGCAGCGCATAGACCAGCGCGGTCGCCTGCATGGGTTCGTGCGCGGATTCCCAAAGCGCATCGGGCACCATGGCGCGAAAGTTCGCCGCATAATCCAGATGCTGGAGGGTGGGCGCGCCCATTTGCGGGAACGCAGCTTGAACTGGAAGCAAAGGAGGAGGTTTTTCACCTGAAACGAATGTCGCCGGGAACGGACGACGAGAAGCGGCGTCAAGACCCGCGATGCCGGGGTCTGTTCCAAACTCCGCTCCGACGCCCGTTTCCTCCAGACACGGGAATTTGCCGTCGAACGCGGGATCGAGAAGGCGGATTCGTTCTTCAAGCGGAGGATGGGTGGAGAGAAGCGAAAACCAGGATTTTGCCAGTCCGTTGCCGAAAAAGAGATGGCTGGCCTCCTCGGCCTTGGATGCGTTGAGACGCGATCCATGTTCGAGGCCGCCGATTTTCTTGAGGGCGCCCGCGAGGCCGGCTGGATTGCGCGTGAACTGCACGGCGGAGGCGTCTGCGAGAAACTCGCGTTGCCGCGACACGGCGCTCTTGATGAGCCGTCCGAAGAAGACGCCGATGGAACCGATGACAAGAAACGCGAGTCCCACCAGCGGAAGCGGATTGCCCCCTTTCCCGCGCGAGCCGGAACGGTTTGAGGATTGCGTGCGGAGCAGAATGCGTCCGACCAGCGCGATGCACAGGATGCCGTGGACGATGCCGATGAGACGCAGATTCAACCGCATATCGCCGTTGAGGATGTGGCTGAACTCGTGGGCAATGACCCCCTGGAGTTCGTCGCGCGAGAGCAATTCAACACTGCCGCGAGTCACGCCGATGGCGGCGTCGCGCGGCGAATGTCCCGCCGCAAAGGCGTTGATGCCGCCCTCGTTGGGCAGGACGTAAATGGCGGGGACCGGTGTGCCCGAAGCGATGGACATTTCCTCGATCACATTGAGGAGTTTGCGTTCGGCGGGGTCGCGCGTGTTGGAGGGCAGAGGGCGTCCATCCAGGGAGAGCGCCACGGCGCTTCCGCCCTGTCGGAGCGCCACGATTTTGTAGAGACTGCCCGTGACGACCACCGCCAAGGTCCCCACCGCCGAGCCGAGAAAAAGGTCGGAATTCCAGAGCCAACCGAACGATAATTCCGCGGCGCGCTCCCGAAGAAAAATCGCCGCGAGCGTGATGTAAATTGCGACGATGATCAGAAAAACTGCGAGAACGAAATAAACGATGAGCCAGCGGGTTCGCTTCCGCGCTCGTTCCTGACGTTCGAAAAAATCATCCATTTCAGGAGAACGACACCTTGGGAGCATCCCGTTGTTCGGGCTTGTCGATGACGAACATCTCCGCCGCGCCGAAATTGAACAGGCCGGCAATGAGGTTGCGCGGAAAGACCTCGCGCGCGGTGTTGTAGGTCATCACGGCATCATTGTAGGCCTGGCGGGCGAAGGCGACCTTGTTTTCCGTGGAAGTGAGTTCTTCCATGAGGCCGGCCATCGTCTGATTTGCCTTGAGGTCGGGATAGGCCTCGGAAACCACCAGGAGTCGTCCGATGGCGCCGACGAGAGCGTTTTCCGCTCCCGCAAGTTCGCGCATCGCGGCCGGTTCTCCGGGATTGACGGCGGCTTTCGTGTTGGCCGCAACTGCCGCCCCACGGGCGGCGGTCACCGCTTCGAGCGTGCCGCGCTCGTGTTGGATGTAGCCCTTGGCGACTTCGACAAGATTGGGGATGAGGTCGTAACGCCGCTTGAGCTGCACGTCAATCTGCGAGTAGGCGTTTCGGAAGCGATTGCGAACCGTGATGAGCCGGTTGTACCCGCCCGCGAGAAACAGCAGCAAAAGAACAAGCGGCACCAATGCCAGGAGAAGGATGATGCTGGGAGTCATGCGCCGATCCTGCCAAAAAAGGCGGCGAAAAACGAGCGAAACTTGCCCCGCCGCCACCAGGCGGACGACAAAATTCTTGGTGTAGGGGCGTTCAAAGCCGAAGGCATTCGACTCCCCGAAACCAATTGGGGTTGAACGCCCCTACGGCGGACATTACGATGTGATAAACAATTTTGTCGCCCCCTCCCATTCACCGCGTCCAACGGCGGCATTTCTCCGATGGCGCCAAACGCCGATCAGCGGATTCGACGGATCATCAACACCCCGACGATGGCAAACACGATGTTGGGCAGCCAGGCGGCCAGCCAGGCGGGGATGACGCCATTTCTGCTGAAGAGAAGCAACACCTCGACCATCATGATATAGGCGAAGAAAAAGAGCAGGGCATTGACCACAGCCATGAACGAGCTTCGGCGTTCGCCAACCACTCCGAAGGGCACTCCGATGAGAAACACCACGAAATTGGCGAGCGGCAGCGCCACGCGCGAGTGCAATTCGGTCTCAAACAGGTTTCTTTGCTTGACGGACAGACGCGCGGCATACTTCAGATTTTGCAACAGTTCGCGAGTGGTCATGCGTTTGGTTTTTTTGGATTGCACGACCATTTCCTGGGGTCCCTCGGTGTATTCACGCGCGATCCAGGAGGGCAGCTTCCGCAGGCTGCTGGGATCGGAGGCCGGTTTGGTGTAATCATAGATGATCACATTTTGAAAGGTCCAGTATCCGTTTCGGTATGAACCGGATGCTGCGCTGATCTTTCGTAAATCACGTTTCTCGTTGCACTGGGTGATCTCAATGCCGCGCGCCTTCCGTTCATACAAATCCAATTCGTCCAACGACCAGTAACGATCGCCGGACACGCACCGGTAAAGCACCCCTCCCATCTTGGTTTCCTCCTTTTTCGCCTGGCGGGTTTGCTTTTCGAAAAGCTCCTTTGCCTTGTAGCGCGCATCGGGCGCCCACGCCAGATTCAACGCGAGCATCTGGATGGAAACACAAATGCCGATGAGGAAATAAGGCCCCATCAGACGGAAAAAATCGAGACCGCTGGCCCGCATCGCCGTCAACTCGCCGTGCTTGGACATGGTTGAAAGCGCGTAAAGCAGCGACAAAAGCAGGGTGATGGGCATGATGACGACAACCCACGCCGGCACCAGGATCAGATAATAGTTCAGAATGTGGCGCAGCGGCGTCGCGGCCTGGATGAAATCATGGATATTGTCGTAAAGATCATAAACCATCATGCAGAGCAGGAAGCTCAGCAGACACGCTCCAAACGGTTTCAGGAATTCCTTGAGAAAATATCGGTCCAGGATGTTCACGCCCGCCCAGGTTAACCGACGCATCCGTGAAAAACACGCTCAACCTGCATTCCCCGACATTTTAATTTTACAGGGCTGACTCCATCACTTCGAGGATGAGGGAGGGGCGCCGTCCAGATCGCCAATGTGAAAAGATGCCTGGACGGAGAAGTGGTCGGATGCCTTCCATGCGGGCTTGTCATCGCGGATTTTCGCGCTGCCCGCAATGTACTCGTGTTTCAAGCCCTGGCTGACAAGGAGGTAGTCAATGCGTTCAAAGGATTTCTTGGGGCGGTAATAGTATGTCCCCTCGTATCCCTTGGCGTTGCGCGGCCGCAGATCGAAAAGGGGAAATTGCGTGTCGGCGAGGATGTGCCGGATGGCGGGAGAGTCCGGTGTGTCGTTGAAATCGCCCATGGCGATCAGATTGATGTTGGGATCAGCGGCAAGGTCTTCGTTGATGTATTGCCGGAACAGTCTGGCTTCTTCCATCCGGATCGCTTCGGCGCCCCCCTCGATTTCCACCGCCCGCTTGGATTTGAGATGAGCCACATAAGCCTTGAGGCGGTATTGGGGCGAGGCCTGAATATCCGCCTCGATGAAACCGCGGGAGACGCCCATCATTTTGTCGCCGAGACGGAATTCGCCGCGCGTGTGCGGCTCTCTTGCGACGATCGGAAAGCGGCTCAGGAGGCAGACATGCCGCGCGCGGTCGGTTCCTTCGATCCATTCGCTGTAAGCATATTCGTCCCCCTTCGCGCAAAGGCCGTCCTGGATTTCACCCAAAAATTTCCGACTGCCGACTTCAACGAGTGCCAGGACATCCGGCGATTCCTCAGTGATGATGGTGAAGAGAGCCTCCTTTTCCTCGTCCGGTTTGGGGTCATTTTCTCGTCCATCATGGTCGCGGTCGATGAGCAGGTAATTGTGAACGTTATAGGACATCACCTTGAATGTGTCGCGGTTTGGCTCTTTGCCGGGCGGGAGAGGGGCGGGATTGGCGCCGGAGACAAGAAGTCCCCTGAACAGCAAAATGCAAAACCACAATCTCAGGAGATGTTTCATCTTGTTCTTCGTGCTTTCACCAGAAAGGGCGTCGAGTCGTAACTATTCAGGTCATTCCCGCGAAAGCGGGTGCATGCGGTCGAAGACTCATCCAGTTTGCTCGATTCGTCTCTGAGCGATCTCTGGATTCC
>JACQHZ010000413.1 GCA_016198745.1 Verrucomicrobiota bacterium | reverse complement strand
CCTCCATGTTCTCGATACACCATCGAGGATGTTTCAAGGGGAATTGGCAGGTTATGTCCGAATCAGGGGGCTTCTTGTTCTCTGGACATTTCTGGTCCTGAACGGCGCTACGGTCTGTCATGCCGAGGCCGTCGCCCATGACCGCGGCGATTTCCAGGGTGGTTTGCGGCTTGTCTGGAGCTGGTACATGAATGAACACCCGGAATGGTATCCCGCCTTCAAAGCGGCCGGGTTTAACGCCATCGTCGTGAACGCGCATTCGCAGGCGACGCCGAAATGGTGGCAATCACCCATTGGGTTGCAGCACCTGACGCCGCCCCTCGACGCGGTCGCAAAAAACAAGCTCCACGCTTATGCGCAAATCTCCATCGGCGGCGACATCGGCGTCCGGATCGGCCGTCGCGCCGTCACGCGCCAAGGCACGCTCGAAGAAGGGCTTGCCTGTCAACTCGACCCGGCCTGGTGGGGGGAGTACCTGATCCCCGCCATCGAATCGCTTGCTCGCATGTCCATGGAACAGCCTGCGTTGCGGGGCGTCCTGATCGACACCGAACAATACGGCGGCAAAGAAACCAGCGGCGCGCTGTCGAATATTTACTGTTTTTGCGACGATTGTTTTCTCCGGTTTCTGCTTGAGCGCAAACTTGGAAAGGAAATTCCGGCGCGCGCGCAACGCGCCGCGTGGCTTGAATCGCGAACGCTGCTGACGGATTATCACCTTTTCTTGCAGAACCAGATGGAAAGCCGGACCAAGGAACTTGCGGATCGTCTCGCAAAGATTCAGCCCGCGTTTGAAATCCATTTCTACAGCGTGGATGACAGTTGGTATTATCGCGGCCTGTTGCGCGGTCTCGCGGAAAGAAAACTGCCGGTCTTTGTCCTTGATGAACGCACGTACGGCGGTTACCTGCCGCAACGCGGCAAGGAGATGGACGATTTTCTGCGCGCGCACAATCCGCGCGCCGTCTGGGCGCCCGGTTTTTACACCAAAACGCTCTCTGCCCGCGCGATCGGCATCAACATCCGGCGTGTTCGCGAGGAGAATCGGCCGTACTGGTTGTACAACGAGGATAATCCGTTTCCAGAAGACGCGTTGAAAGCTGCGACGGCAACTGTTGGATCAGAAAGGAAAAATGCAAATTAGGCGCTTAGCAATTCGTATGAACCAATATGTCGTTGCCAAAGTAGGACAGGCATCCTGCCTGTCTTCGTTGGGCCGGCGGACCGGTCTGTCTGCCGGGCCTTCACCTCGCCATAGCGAGGCTTCGGCCTCGCGCCTGCGTCGCCGAAGCGACTTCGTCGTCGCGAAGGCGCGAAGGCGGGAGACAGGCAGGATGCCTGTCCTACTTTGGTTAGGGAATCAAAGCGCGCTCGTTTATTGGTCCATTGCAACGGCGATTTTTGCCCTGTGGATTCAAAGCGCGGTTGCAAGCGATGACAAGCCGGTGCTTGCGCTGGATTTCGGCCCGAAAGACTCGCCGGTGGCGGAGGGATTCGCACAAGTCACCCGCGCCACGGCGTATGACGCCAAGCTTGGTTATGGCTGGATCAAACCGCCTCCGGGCGAGTTCGATCGGCCACTCGCTTATCCGCTCGATCCGCTCAGCCGCGACGGGGTGATTTTCTCCACGTCGCATCCGATCGAATTGCGGCTTGATTTGCCGAACGGCGATTATTTGTTGGAGATGTTAATGGGTGATTGTTCTCCCACGGAATTCAGGCCCGGGATGTTTGTTGCCGTCAATGGCCGGAAGATAATCTCCGGCCTGGTCGGAACGGCCGGCACGCCTGTGCCGGTGCGCATGGAAGCGACGGTTGCTGATGGGCGTGTGCTCCTCACTTTTGGCAATCGTCATCCGATTTTGCCGGAGACCGAATCCGGCGGCAGCCTCAACTGGCTTATTGTTCGCAAACGATCCAATCCCGCCCTTCAATTGCGCCGCTCTGATCCGCAGGACTTGCGTCCTGCTGTCCGCTGGCTGGCGACCGACAAGCTCCGCCTGGTTTTCGGCATGGATGAACAATATGTCTATGACCCGTCCCCAAAGGACTTCGTTAATGTCTCCGAACAGCTCTGGGATCGCGCGGCCAAACTCGGTTTCAACGCCGTGACAGCGCCGCTCGGTTCCGATTGCGCGCGTTATTTTCACAAACGCGGCCTGCGCCTCTTTCATGTCATCAATTATGCGACCGGTGAGAACTACGCCTTCGCTGAACGCGAGTTCGTCAAGAACGTTCATGCGGATGGACGCGAGGACATCAAGCCGTCGCCTCTGGATCACAATGCCTGGCAGGATCTTGTAGTGAAAGAAACGCTGCGCGTCCATCGCCTGTCTGCTGAGTCCCAGGCAGGCCTGGCGGTCGCGGAGAAGCTGCCCTTGACCGGCGTGCTGATTGATCTGGAAATGTACGGCGCCAAGATCGCCGAGGTTTATAGCAATAGCTGCACATTCGACGCGCCCACCTTCGACGAATTCGTGAAGTTGCATCCAGAGGTCGGAACGTCAGCCGCCGTTCCTCCCGATAAACGCCAGGCTGCGCTGGCCGATAAGAAGCTCCTCCAGGTTTATTACGCCTTTATGGAAAAGAAGATGGAAACCATTGCGCGCGAAGTCGAACAACAGATTCACAAGGAAGCGCCTGATTTGTTGATCGGTTTTCTGCAATATTTCGACAACTGGTTCTTCCGCGGGTTCATCCGCGGTCTCGGCGCGCCGTCCATGCCTGTTCTCGTATTCAGCGAGAACACCTACTACGGTTACAATTACCACGCGGCTTTCGAGTATGCCTGGTGGCAAAAGGAGGGGATGCACGCTTTTTATTATCCCGGTTTCTGGCCGAAATACTTTCATCCGGACAACATCGGACCGCAGGTTTATGGCGCGGCGATCGAGTCGGATGGTTACTGGCTTTATGGTTACGTCCAGACCGATGAGCGGGAGACGCCGGCGATGGATGCGTCACTCGCGCAGGCAAACAAGAAATTCATCGAAGCATCCGCCGCCGGTTCCGTTGACCGGACTTATGCGGTGGTCGATCACGCGAAATATCCTGCTGCAATTGAAAAAGGCAGTGCCACGACGCCGGCCATTCCCGATCCCGACCCGCACGAAACAAAACTGGCGGCGCTGCCATCATTCGAAAATGCCGTTCATAAGTTTGATTTCGGCCAGCCGAAATCACCGGTTCAGGCCGGCTGGAGCCGCGTCCTGAGCACAACGCTTTTTGACGAAAAACCGGGCTACGGCTGGGCGCGGCCGCCTTATCACAGTTTCGATCGCGCAGATCATTGTCAGGACGCGCTGCTCCAGGACGGCATTGTCGCCAGGGGGCGCAACGAATTTTTGGCGCGCGTTCAACCTGGCCGCTACGAGGTGACAATCATCCTCGGCGACATGAGTCCGAGGGAGCCGCGTCCACGTCAGAACGTCCGCGTCAACGGCAAGCCGCTGGCCGCCAACGTCACGACCAATGGAGGCGAGTACCGCTTGTTCAGCGGCGTGTTTGAAAGCGACAAGCTTTTGAGGATCGAATTCGAGGGACGCGGCGGTCAATATGTTTCCGTCCTGGGCATCGCGATCTGCCCGGTTGCTTCCACAGAAAAATAGAATGAAAACTTTGTCCATCGTCCGTCAACATCTCGTTCCTCGACCCAAGTGCGTCCACATCGGCGCGGGACACATCGACCGCTTCCACGTGAAAGACGCTGGACGCTTTCATTCCGCCGTCCTGCCGTCGTGGGGCGCCGAAGAAGACCGCAGGGGAACCCCCGTTCGAATGCATCTTTGGCGGAATCTTGCGAAAGAACAACGCGCCCTTTTTCCGCCCGAAGCCGTCCGCCTTGCCACCGATCCCGAGGCCTATGCAATCCGCTTTCGCGCCGAGGACGGATGGATCGCCGGGGGCAGCGACCACGGATTGCAGCATGCGCTGGCCACGTTGCGTCAGTTGCGCCAGTTGGCGGCCGACACCGGTGAAGCCATGCCGGAGATGACCATCGTGGACTGGCCGGATACGGCGATTCGCGGCGCGCACATCTGCTATCATCTGGTGCGCGAGTGGATGCCTTACAGCGCGCCGAACTTCGAGGAATTGGTCCGTTCGTTGGAGCGTTTTGCGCAGTGCAAACTCAACACCGTCCTTCTCGAACTCGAAGCGCTCTTTCCGTTTCAACGCCACCGCGAGGCGTCCGTCTCCTTCGCCTTCAGTCCCGCCCAGATCGCGCAGATTGTGGCAGCTTGCAAGGCGCTTCACCTCAACCTGATTCCCAAGGTGCAATGCCTCGGCCATCAGTACTATTTGTTGCGTCATGAACGTTACGCCGCGTTGCGTGAAACGCCCGACATCAACCGCCAACTCTGCCTGACGAATCCGGACTCGGTGAAACTGGTCCTCGATCTCGTGGATGAACATCGCGAACAAATGCCCGGTCTCACGCATTTTCATCTCGGCGGCGATGAAGCCCGGAACCTGGGCCATTGCGCGCGTTGCCGCGCGAAAGCGGATCGCGACGGTCTTTCGGCGCTTTACACCGATCATGTGGCGGCGGTTTGCGAAGGCGCGCTTCAACGCGGCCTGACCCCGATGCTCTGGAGCGACATGTTGGAGCATCACCCCGAATGCCTGCAACGAATTCCGAAAGAGACGATGATCGTTTACTGGAATTACGATTTCCGGAAATGGCCGCGCCCCTATGCCTTGCCGCAGTTCGTGAAGGCGGGTTATCGCACAGTCGGATGCTCGGCCGTCCGTTTTGGAGCGCCCGTGGCTCATGTCGCGGTAAACTACGAACCGGCCTTGAACGGCATCGCCGACCTGAGCGCCGCCGCTCTTCGCGACGGCGCCTGCGGCATGATCGTGTCGAACTGGACGAAAGCGATTCCCTACGAGTTGTGTTGGCGCGGGTATCTCTTCCAGGCAGCGGAAGCCTGGACACCGGGCGGAGATCGCGCGGAGTTTGACCGCGCATTCGCCGCGTGGTGGTACGGCTTGCGCGGTGACGCAGTGGATGCGCTAATGAAGGCTTTTTCGGACCTGGCGATTCGCGTGCCTTACGCTGAAGACACGGGCTGCCGCAATCGCGGATTGAGTCGGCTCGATCTGACGGGCCTTCCAGTTGGCAAGAGGATCGCCCGGTACACCTCTCCCGCTGAACGATCCAAGACGTTGGGTCTCTTGGAGACGGCGCTTCACTGCGCAAAATCAGCGGCACAGCAACTGGCCGTTGTGCGCCCAAGCCTTCGTCGCAACGCGCGCGAGTGGCAACTCCTCGATCTTGGCGCGCGCACGCTCGACCACAAAGCGCGGATGGGGATGAGCTTCGATCGCTTCGCCGTCTGGCAACGGGGCGAAATCCAACTCAACAACGACGAACGCGCCGCGTTGCGCTCCGAGATTCGCCGCTTGAAGGATGAATGGGCGCGTCTGCAGGATGAAACGCGACAATTGCTCGCAGAAACGCATTTTCGCGAATCGGCGCTGGCGCTGGCCGGGATGAAATTCGAACGCGAGACATTCGAGGAACTGGAGAACCGCGAGCGCATTCTCATGGAGGAGGAGCGGTCCGCCACACCCGGCCTTTTTGCGCGCACATGGAAACTGGAACGCCTTGCAGCGGTCAAAATGCCGTATCTGGAGACGCGCGGGACGGCGTTTGATCGGGGCTATGCGCAAGGCGACGCGCTCCGTTCGTTGGTCGAGTTGGGCGTGCGCACCTGGTTGTCCAAAGTCACACTTACCGAGCGACAGGAGCAGTTGCTGAAAAACAGCCAGGAGTATGTGCGCAAGGAGTTTCCCGATCTCTGGAAGGAACTCAATGGTTTGTCACAGGGCGCGCAGATTCCATTCGACACCCTCTACCGGCTGAACGCCTTCAATGCTGCGCGCTGCTGTTGCACCGCGCTGGCGGTGGCGGGGACCAACGGCGAAGTGCTCCTTGGCAATACGGCGGATATCGATGTCACTCAGCGGCAATTTTACTTCGTGCATCGCGCATCATGCGAGGCGGGCTTGCAATTACTGACGTTGCACTGGGCTGGGTTTCTCTGGCCGCACGCCGGAATCAATTCGGCGGGATTGGCAATCGGCACCACGTCCACCTCGAAACTGCCCAACCAACACGGCTTTGGCCTGCCGCAGCACATCACGCCTCATCTCGTGTTGACACAGTGCCGGAATGTCCCCGATGCGCTGGCGCTTCTTTCCCGCACGACGCTCATGGGAAAGGGAATCGGCATGGTGCTCGCCGACCGCGAAGGCCGCGTTGTTTCAATGGAAAAGAGTTTCGATTGTCAGGGGATCGTTCAGACAACAGGCGTTTCGCTCTTTCGGACCAACCATTTCATCTCGCCTGAGATGATTCGTTTCAATCCCGAGGGTCCGGGTTGCGGCGACAACTCGCGCGCGCGCTACGAACGCCTTGCAAAAACGCTGGCGGCGGGTCGCGTGGATGCTCCGCAACGAATGATGATGGAACTGCTGAGAACGCACGGCGAAGGCGGTCTCTGTCAGCACATCCCAACGCTGGATACCCTTGCTGCCGTCGTCATGAACCCACGTGAGGGATGGATGGAGGTGTGCGGCGGCAAACCGTGTGTGGAACCGTTTCAGCGGTTCGAATTCAAATCCACATGAAACCCGGCCTTCGTCTTCACAAAATCAGCCCACGCGATGCTCGGATCGGCGTCTGTTCGTTGCCGATTGCCCGAAATCAAGCCGAACGGCACTTCGCGGCAGCCACCATCGCCACCCAATCGGTGACGCTCGGCATCTGGCCTGAAACCGCGCACCTGCCATCGCCTGCCGGTCTCGCTGAGCGGGAGGCAGGCGGGCCTGCGCCGCGGCGGAATCTTGTGTTGATGCAGTCGGAACATTCCTTGCCTGAAATGCTCGAAGGCGGCTTTCGCAACGCGCAACAGACGACATCCTTGGCCAGTCATTGCTGGCGGCTTGAGATCAAGGAGATCGAATCCATCAAGATCAACGAGTCCGGATTCAACCGCTACTACAAGGAGGTGGATGAATTGGTGTTGCGTCATGGCGACCGTTCACTGGGCTTTCGCATGGGTGTTCAACACGGCGAGAGATTCTACTGGTGGCAGTGGGTGCGAATCGAACCGATGTGGGATGGACCGGTGGCGGCGGCATACCGGGTGGGCGGACTGATTTACGCGGGACGCGACGACCGCGCCTGGGTCCAGAGGCAAACGGACAAGTGGCTCTGGCCCACCATCACGAACAAGATGCTGACGGCCAACGCGATGATCATCCTCTTCGCCAACGGCGTGGCCCAGTTCTGCGCGCACCATATCAACACCCGCCTCTTTCACACGGGCGAAGATCTGGACGGCGTCCCCGTGTTCGCCTTCAGTTCGGGACATGCGCCGCTGCAACCGATCGAGATGGAACTGCCCGGCCAAAACGCAACGCTGGAAATTGCGACGGGCGTCCGACTCAACATGGCCGAGGCGCTGCCGCTGTGCAGCCGCGAATGTCCGGGGCGACTTTCCACGACGGCGGCCGGCGCGAGTTTGCTCCTCTACCAACCCTTTCAAGATGCGCGAGTCACCGTGGGCACGGTTCGAGACCCTGAAGCAAAAGTGGATTTGCCGTTGCTGTGGGAAAAGGGTTCGACCGAGAAAATCCTGCGTGGCGTTGCGCGTACGACGCGGTTCACGCTCTCGATGGGTGAGGCGGCGCCCGACGTGGCGCGGTTTGTAGCGCCTGAGTGGTGGCACAGTCATTGCGAGGAGTCGGGGAGTGGTCCCTTTCTGCCCGTGCGGGGAACGCTCGATCCATACGTGGATCGCCTGGTGGATTCGATTTTGCAGAACCAGATCACGGGGCATTTCAGCGATGGCGGCATCTGGCGCGACATCAACACGCCGGGCAAAACCAAGGACCTGAGCCTCAACGCCGACGAGGCGGGCGTCTTGTTGCAGCATGCCTGCCTGCGGCAAAGCGGTTGCTGCCATGCTGCCGCGCTGCGCGCATTGTATTATGCCGCGGACATCGCCATTGATCACGCGGAATGGATCGTTCATCAGCATGGCAACTGGAACTTGTTTTCGCTGGCTTACCAACGCTTCGGCGGTTTGCTGACCGGCTACCTGGAAACCGGCGACTTCTATCTCCGCGAGACCGCGGAAGCGATGGCCGCAAGCTACCTCGCCATGGATCGGTTCAACTGGCCCACACGCAACGTGGGGCGCGACGCGGAGCCGACCGGAGGCCTGGCCCTGCTCTGGCATTATCTGGGCGACCGCCGCGCATTGCATGGCGCGCAGGAGGTTGCGCGACGGGTTGCGGCCGTGCAGGAACCTGACGGATCGTTTGCGGCGCAACGCGGAGTCGGACCCTGTCACGGCGCGAATGCTCTGCCGGGCGGCCCGTGGATGGCGGGACACGCCATGAACGCGGTAACCGAGGCGTTGATTGCACTCAATGGCAATGATCCCGTTCTGCTGCGGACGCTTGAACGCTACGTTGCATGGATTGTCGCCGAATGGAAGAAAATGGGCGGCCATCGCACCAGCACGGGAATGGCAGCGCGGCATTTCAGTTGTCTGGCTCAGGTGAGAAACGATCCCGCGTCCATGCGCGATCTTTTCGACAATCTCAATCTTTGGATAGCACGCGAGGATTTTCTCAAGGGGTATCACCACGCCTATTTTTTCGTGGCGAATGTTCCGTTCGCCGAAGCGATGACCCTTCGCGCGCGCTGGCTTGAGAACGGCGTTCTGGAAGTCAGCCCATTATTGCCCGGTGACGACTACGAAGCCACGATCCTCACACCGCGCGGCCCCGTGAAGGCCGCGTTCCACCATCGTGCGGCGCGGTTTTCGGCTGACAAAGAATTTCCCGTGCGCATTTGCTGGCCGGACCAGGTCAGAGAAATCACCAGTCAATGCACCGTATGAAAACCCTCCGCACCAACCTCGTCAAGTCAAGATGGCTGCAAGACGGCTCCGGCTTTTTCATGATGATGCTGCTCCTGCTGATGCTACCCGAAGTCAGCCGCGGAGAAAATCTCCTGCGCAACGGCGGATTCGAGCGCTGGACTTCCGCCCAGGGCGCGCCGACGGGCTGGCGGATGTTGATGGGACAAACGGATGCCGTCATGCGCCAGGACACGGCCATCAAACATTCCGGCGCGGCTTCGCTGCGGGTGGCTTTTTCTCCGAGCCATCATACCTGCTGGCCCGGCCAGGAGGTCGCCGACATTCATCCGGATACGGAATACAAACTCACGGGTTGGGTGCGCGTGTCGAACGAATTCCAAGGACCCTTCGTTGTGAACGTGGAGCCGAACCTCGGATATCTGGAATTGAAAGCGGGCGCGGATTGGGCGCCCTGGGAGTGCAAGATCAATTCACGCGAGGCCGCAACGATGATGGTCAGTTTCCGGCTTCGCGGCGCGGGCAGCGTCTGGCTGGATGACCTGTCGCTGGTCCAGACCGGCGAAGCCGGGAAATCCGTGTTGCCTGAACGCCGGGAGATGCTGAAGCTCCTGGAATACCAAGCGCACCCGGTTTTGCCGTCCGCCAACACCGAGGATTGGACGCGCCCTTATCGCTCCGAGAAGTCGCCGCAAATCTCGTTCAACAAGGCCGCCAAACCCGGCCTTCGCCCGTGGAAAGTCGGCCAATGGGTTCGCTATCTTTGCCGCGACAACCTGGTTGTCCCATCAAAAACGCCGGATAAAAGGCCGCTGATTGCGCTCGTGGATTGCGCCATTGTCGGAAAGGAGAAAGTGGATGGGAAAATCTATTTTTGGTATCAAAGCGTCGTTCGGCTCGACAAATACTGGGCCGCCAAGGCGAGCGGCCTGTACGAAACCAACGAGAAAATCCTGCTCGATCGAAAACGGACGGTGATCGTGTCCTTGTTGGTCGAAGGCCCTGAGTTCCGCGATATTCGGCGGTACCAATTGAAAGTGGACGCCGAACCGCTGCTCGAATACACCGACGGCATTCGCGCGGTTCTTCCCGCTTTGAACCTCGATCATGCGTTGATCCGCCCCAAGGCGGGCGGCCCATCGCCGGGATTGCCGCCGTGTCCGCACCCCGCTGTGCCGGTGACCGGCGCCTTGCGCGCGGATGTCTCTCTCCCGCATCTTGAGCGAAAGGCTGAGGCTGTCAACTGGGGCGAGGCAAACTGGTGGGGGAACGGCGGCGCGCAGGACGAACGGAGGGGCGAAAAACCGCAAATGATTCGGCTGCAGCAACCGCCGTTCATCACGGTTGCGTTCGATGGGTTCGGCGAATTGAAGCACTACCGCGAGATGCTGACGGCCGGCGCGGGCGCTTTTCATCATGTCACCGTGCCCTATTTGGGCGAGGCGCGTTCTTTCTTCAACGCCATGCCGGCCTATTTCAGCGATTCTATCCGATGGGACGTTGATATCTTCGACGTTTGCCGGAGCAATTTCCGCGGATTCGCGCCGCATCTGGACGAACCGTATCAACGCCAGCGCAAACGCAGCGAGTACATCAAACACGGCGAGACAACCCATCTGGCGGAAGCCGGCAGCAGATACTCCCTCGCGGTAAAAAAACTGATTGAAGAATACTCTTTCTGGTCCGGACAAACCGTTCCCGATTATAATTGCCCGGCATCGGCGGCATGGTATTCGGCGCGCGCCGGCGCCAGCGGGTTCATCCTGGAGAACGCCAGGTTGCAGGATCACATCGCCGAGATTGCTCGCGCCATTGGCCGCCAGCCGGAACGCGCCTTTGTGGATGAATTGAACATTGCGTGCATGCGCGGCGCCGCCGTCCGCTTTGGGACATGGTGGGGCCAGGGGCTTTATCGTTGGACGCCCGAGCAGTTTTGGAAGGACGAATTGATCTATTGCGCGGAACGCGGGGCGATGTACCACGGGTTTTGGATTGACGGCGGGGAAGGCATGAAAGACCCCGCGTTGGAGTTTTATCAACGCGTCCTCAAGGTGTTGCCCGACATGGTGGCGGCCCTCCGCAAGACATGGCCGCAGCCGCATCAGGCGACGGCGTTGATTCTTGTGCCGGACGGTTGTGTGATCGGGTTTGCAGGGGCCGATCCCGTCAAGCCATGGGGCATCATTGATTTTCCACAGGGCAAGCGGATGACGGAGGATGTCTATCGAAAGGCCTACGAGTTGTTCACGCAAGGCGTCGCATTCGACATCGCCGTCAACGATCCCGCGCAGCCGCCCGATCGGTCCCGTTATCAAACGGTTGTTCCCATTGAATGAAAACGAGCCTTCGACTTCAAAACATCAACCGACCCAAGGCAACGGTCGGCCTATGTTCGCTGCCCATTTCGCGCGCGCAGACCGAATCGGGCTTTGCATTGGATTCGATCTCCGCTCAGTCGGTGACGCTCGGCGTTTGGCCTGAAACCGCGCATTTGCCCATGCCTGCGCCGCGTCGGAATCTGGTATTGATGCTGTCCGAACAATTCCTGCCTGAAACGCTCGAAGGCTGCTTTTGCGCCGCGCAACAAACGACATCTTTGGCCAGTCATCGCTGGCGGCTTGAAATCAAAGAAATCGAATCCATCAAGATCAACGCGTCCGGCTTCAATCGTTACTACAAGGATGTGGACGAACTGGTCTTGCGTCACGGCGACCGTGCGCTGGGCTTCCGCATGGGCGTCTGTCAGAGCAATCCGAAATCCGAAATCCGAAATCAGAATTTCTACTGGTGGCAATGGGTGACAATCGATCGGCTATGGGACGGTCCGGTGGCCGCCGCTTATCGGATCGGCGGGCTGATCTACGCGGGACGCGACGACCGCGCCTGGGTGCAGAGCCAGACCGACGCCAAACAGTTCCGAAAAATCACGAACAAGATTCTGACGGCCAACGCATTCGTGATCCTCTTTTCCAACGGCGTCGCGCAAGTCCATGCGCGCCACATCAACACGCGGTTGTTCAACGACGGCGAGGACATTGATGGAACGCCGGTGTTCGCTTTCACGGCAGGCGACGCGCCCCTGGCGGACACGGATCAAGCCTTGCCGAACGCGGACGAAGTTTTTGCGATTGCGCCCGGCGTGCGGTTGAATCTGCGGGAGTCGCTGACAATGTGCAGCCGGGATTTTCCCGGCCGACTTTCCACCAAGGAAATTCCCGGACTGCTGGTCTATCGTCCGTTTCTCGACCCACGCGTTGCCGCGACCACCGTTCCGAGTTCGCCGGACACGGTCGGTGCAGCCATCCAATGGGAAAAGGACTCAACCGAAAAAATCCTGCGCGGCGTGGCGCGCACCACGCGGTTTACGGTTTCCCTGAGCAACGCGGCGCCGGAAGTGGCGCGCTTCGTCCCCCCTGCATGGTGGTACGCGCACTGCGAGGAATCGGGCGTCGGCCCGTTCCTGCCGGTGCGGGGCGCGCTGAATCCTCACGTGGAGCGCGTCGCGAACGCGCTATTGGAAAATCAGGTCGCCGGGCACTTCTGCGACGGCGCAATCTGGCGGGAGGTGAATGCCACCGGAACCCGCGCGTGGAGTCTCGATGCGGATGAGGCGGGTTCGCTGCTGCGTTACGCCTGCGAACGGCAGGATGGGCGGACGTACAGCGCCGCGATGCGCGCCATGTATTTTGCGGCAGACGTGGCGACGGATCACGCTTCGTGGACCGTTCATCTCACGGGCAACTGGGGCATGATGGCGTTGCCGCACCATCGTTTTGGCGGCCTGATCCATGGCTATCTTGAGACGGGGGACGATTATCTGAAGGAAACCGCCGAGGCAATGGCGGCAAGCTACATGGCGCTGGGCCGGTTCAACTGGCCGATGCGCGCCGTCGGGCGCGACGCCGAACCCGCCGGCGGGCTTGCGGCAATGTGGCGTTACACCGGGGACCGTCACTTCCTGCGCGAGGCGCACGAGGTCGCTCGAACCGTGGCGATGGTTCAGGAAGCGGCGGGATCATTCGTCGCACAACGCGGCGTTGGGCCTTGTCATGGCGCAAACAATCTGCCGGGCGGCCCGTGGATGGCGGGGCACGCGATGAACGCCGTGACCGAGGCGTTGATCGTGTTGGGCGGCGATGAGGCCGGTTTGCTGCGCGCATTTGATCGCTGGGCCATGTGGATCGTTCCCGAATGGAAGAAGACGCCGCATCGTGGAAGCACGGGAATGGCGGCGCGGCAGTTGAGTTACCTTGCTCATGCGAAGAACGATCCGGTGTTCTTGCGCGATCTCTTCGCCAATCTCAATCTGTGGGTCGCGCGAGAGGATTTCCTCAAGGGTTATCATCACGCGTATTTCTTCGTGGCGAACGTCCCATTTGCCGAAACGATGACATTGCGCGCGCGCTGGATGGAGGAAGAAGGCGCCCTGGAAATCAGCCCGTTGTTGCCCAGGGACGAATACGAAGCAACGGTCCTGACACCCCGCGGTCCGGTAAAAGTGGCATTTCGGAATCATGAGGTGAAGTTCACGGCGGCGGAAGATTTCCCCGTGCAGGTTTGCTGGCAAGCACAGACCCGGAAAGTCAGCAGTCAAGGAGCGGTCCGCTTCTGACAACCAGCAGGAATACTCATGAACCTTAAAACGTCATTAAATGCATGAACGCTCACATGAAAGAAGACTGTTTCAATTCACTTTCTGCCTGCACTCCTCCTGCGCCAGGGCTGCGGCGGACAAGTCGGCACTCGGCATTCCCCCTTCGCCAAGGTTACGGGGGACAGGTCGGCACTCGGCATTCATTCACCTTGATCGAATTGCTGGTGGTCATCGCCATCATCAGCATCCTGGCATCGCTGCTGATGCCGGCGCTGAAGAACGCGCGTGAGTCGGCCAGACAAACCAAGTGCCTGTCGAACCTCAAACAATTATACCTTGGGGTGCAGATGTACGCGGATGACTGCGATGATGCCCTTATTCCACTTGTGGTGGGTGGATCCTCGTGGGCGGTGGTTCCTCTCAGGCGTTACGTTCCAGCCTCCTACGAGACAGTCGCCGACTGGCCCAAGAGCGTTTATTTTTGTCCAAGCGTCAAGTTTGCGACCTACGCGGGCGGCGCGCCAAACTTATCGGAAGGGCACAATTATTACACGTATGGGACGGATTATTCGCTGAATTATTACCTCAGCCTCGTTCCACCCGCTCCCTTTTCCCTTCCCGTGCGGCGCAGCCAAACGCGGTTGGATCGTCCTTTGATGGTTTGCGGGCAAGGGTATGTGACATTGGGAGACAACCAGGCTTCGTACTTCCACAACAACGGCTGCAATATCCTGTTTGTGGATGGTTCGGCCAGGAGAGTTTCGAAAACGGATCCTTTATTCACCTCGCCGACTTACACGCAACTGTGGGAACCGTGATTGGAAGGCAGAATGGAGAATGAAAAATGCAGAATGTTATGATGATCCATGCGGAGTCTGAAGCAGGGCGATACCGGCAGCATTCGGGGTTGTCGCCTTTTCGGCAAGAGACAGGCAAGACCCCAAATCCGGACGTAAGGGGGAATTTTGGAGGGCGCTGCGGTGCCTGTCCCCCACAT
>JACQHZ010000008.1 GCA_016198745.1 Verrucomicrobiota bacterium | reverse complement strand
GGCTACCCGCCCGACAAGCAAGAGAAGGCCACGGCAACGGTTCTCCAGCAAGCCGAACTCCTTTGCGCGGACTGGGCGGGATGATTTTCCCGATGCCGCTGCGCCAGGGATTTTCCCCATGGGAAAGCAATTTCCTATCAGCTTTACAGCGCGGCGGTTTGTGGGAAGATGCCGGTCATGAGGATATTACCTGAAACGATTGTCCGCATGGCCGATTTCCCCGGCATGTTCGCGAAGGGAAAGGGGGCTGTTCCGATCATGGCGCAGATCAACGAGCACGTGATCAATCTCTGCGGCGGGGACATGCGCGAAGCCTACACCAACGCGGAGTCTTTTCTGGAAATGAACCTCGCCGTTGACACCCCCACGGAACACGTGCACACGGCGATTGCCGCCATCCGCCATTTCGGCAGGCATCCCATCGGCGACCTGCCGCTCGATTCCTTCCAGATGCCATCCGCCACGGAGAGTTTTGCATCTTTCATGAGGCGTTATTAGGACCTTATGTCTATGACTTCCCGCGAACTGGTTAACCGGTTTCTGAAGGGCCAGCCGGTCGAGAGGATTGGCATTTACGACCACGGCCCCTGGAGCACCACCTACCAGCGGTGGATTAAAGAAGGGTATCCCACTTTCAACCCCTCCGGCGCCTCCCAACCGGTCCCCGTTCCCCATTTTGAACACTTTCGGTACGACATGAGTCCCGTCGC
Source organism: Verrucomicrobiota bacterium (assembly GCA_016198745.1). Lineage (GTDB taxonomy): Bacteria > Verrucomicrobiota > Verrucomicrobiia > JABWAM01 > JABWAM01 > JACQHZ01. The sequence continues at coordinate 3,216 of JACQHZ010000008.1, read as the reverse complement.
CGGATGGGTTGATTGGACGCCCATCGCGAATATATGAGGTACTGATCTCCTCCCTTCGCTGCAGTACAATCAAACCCGGTGAACCCATGATTAAAATTCGAAAATCTGAAGCAGTTGTTTTTACGGAACCCGGCAAAGTCGCCATCCAGGAATTCAATCTCGCGGAACCCGGTCCCGAAGACGTCCTGGTGGAAATCGAGTATTCCTCCATCAGCGTGGGGACGGATCGCTGGGCGCTCCTGGGGAAATTGCGTGAACCGGGCAAACCGCTGATGACGCCGTTCCCCCATGTCCCCGGATACCAGGCCGCCGGCACAGTGAAGGCGATTGGCGAAAAGGTGACCATGCTGGAGCTTGGCGACCGGGTTTTCACGCCGGGTTCGCGGATCGCCAAGGGATGGCCGGGGTCCTGTTGGGGCGGGCATGTCCGCCATCACCTGACCCACCAGAAAAACGCGCTAAAACTTCCGGACAATGTGAGCACGCGGCAGGCCGCTGGTCTCCTGCTGTCCCAGGTGGGTTACAATGGCGCCTCACGTCCCAACGTCAAACGCGGCGATGCGGTGATCGTCATCGGCGATGGTTTGGTTGGCCAGTATGCCGGGCAGGTTTTCCGTCACCGGGGCGCCCACGTAATCCTGGCGGGACGGCACTCCAACCGTCTGGACCTGGCCAAAAAATACAGCGCGGACGAAGTGGTCAACAGCAAGATGGAAGATTTTCCAGCCTGGGTTCGCAAGAAATATCCGCAGGGGGTCCCTGTGGTTGCGGAGACCGCCAGCCAGATTGCGCTGGTTCGAATGGCCATCAACCTGCTGGAATACAGTGGTCAACTGGTTTTGCTCGGCTACTATCCGGAAGGGGAATGCCTGTTGGATATCCATTGGGTCCGGGAGCGGGAGACCACCGTCCATTGTCCCAACGCCAGCACCCCCGACCGCTTGAAGCAAACCCTCGACCTGGTGGCCAGGGGCGCAATGCATTTGCAGGAGTTGGTTACCCACACCTTCCCGTTCCGAGAGGCGCCGAAGGCGTACAAGCTTATCGAGGAGAAGTCGGCGAGTTTTCTCGGCGTAATTTTGGATTGGAAAAAGTAAAAACGAATTTTACTGAGCAAGATGCAAATCAAGAAAAGGAGATTATCATGAAAGCAATTCAGATCATGGCGCCGAAAACAGTGAAAATTGTGGATGTCCCCGTTCCACCTGTTGCCGACAACGAAGTGCTCGTCAAAGTGGCCTTCTGCGTCACCTGCCCGCATTGGGACATCACGCTCTTCAAGGGCGTGGATATTTTTGAGCGTCCCGGCTATCCGCATTACCCCATTCCGTGGGGTTACCCGGGCCATGAGATGTCCGGGGATGTGGTCAAGGCCGGCTCAGCGGTAAAAGGCCTCAAGGTGGGAGATCGCGTGGCGGCGTTGTGCACGGCCGGCGAAACGGCGCCCGGATTTTATTGTGAATACATCAATCGTCCTGAAGATAAGGTGGCCAGGATTCCGGATGAAGTCTCGTACGTAGGCGCGGCTTCGATGGAAATGGCCAGGTTTATGGTTCCTTACATCCGCCGTCTCGGGTGCATTGTCGGGAAACGGACGGGGGTGACCGGGGTGGGGCCTGCGGGTTTGATCGCGCTGCAGATGCTCAAGGCGCTCGGCGCGGCCGATGTGGTGGCGGTGGATGTCAATCCAGCCAGGCTGGAACTCGCGATGCAGCTGGGTGCCACCGATACGGTGAACAGCGCCACCGACGAGATCAACCGACTCAAGGAACGTCCGTTGCAATTGACAGTGGATTGTTCCGGAATAGCCGCCGGCCTCCAGGTCGCGCTGGATCACACGCGGGGCACGCTTTCCATTTTCGGGGTTCCCCACGAAAATGTCACCTACACGACCCGCCACTGGATAACGAACATCCTGGGCGCGGGAGAGGGTCCCACCGTCGAGGACACCGACTTCGTTCTCAGCCTGTGGCGCAGGAAGATGCTGGACACCGAGACACTCGTCATGGTGAAGTTGCCGTTTGAGCGGTATGTGGAAGGCATCGAGATGCTCATGGCCAAAAAGGCGGTGAAGATCGGATTCTATCCCGCCTGAAAAACGGAAATGAATTCCCGCGAACGGTTTCAGCGCATCATGCGGTATGAGCCGGTGGATCGTCTGCCGGTCCTGGCCATTGAATCCTATTATGAACCGACCGCTTTGGAGCGATGGCGAAAGGAAGGTCTGTCACCGGGGCAATCGCCGGAGGATTTGCTGGGCATGGATGCCGTCCGCTGGACGCCGGTCAACTTCGGTCCCATTCCGGCCTTTGAACGGCGAATCCTTTCCGAGAATGAACGCGAATAGGTTGAGATCGGACTAAGGGTCAGTCCGAGATTTATTGCAAGCCAGCCTTTTCCAGAGTAATGCGACCCGCTTGTCCTCCCGAACCAGCCTCCTCATGCGGCTGTTGGAACTGCGCATTCCGGGAACACTCCTTACCCCCACCGCCCGTGCAATCCACCCCACCGATACCCGTGTCTGACTCCGCAAGGTCTTCTTCCATCGCTTCCACCGCTTTACCAGCCCAACTCTCCTGATCGTGTCCCTTGCGGGCCAGTTCCTTTAGTTTTCCCTTCATCACGGCGATGAAACCCTCCGAACCCAGGCACCACCCGCGACGAATCTTCCCCCACCGCTCGTGTGCCCTCCGACGGTCATCCTTGCGGACTTCCTCCAACCGCCGCTCCAGATATGCCCGATAATCTCGCCGACAACGACTTCCGAAGTTCTTCAACCCAAGCTCTCCATAGACCCGTTCCCACCGAAGCCACTCGGGGCGCCTCTTCCGCATCCCACTCAGCCAGCCGGCGCTGCTCCATGGATCCCTCCACAGTTGGGCCGATCCATGCACGCCACCGGACGCACCGGATTCAGGTGAATGTAGTCGCTCACCGTCAGGATGTACCCGCCGCCTCCGCATCCACCAGCAACGCCTTGTAGCGCCCTTGAAAAAGGTGCCCGCGCAAGTTTGTGCCGGACATTGAACCGCTGCGTGTACGTCGAGTTCAGATACTGCATTCCCTTGACCAAATTCGGGCGGAGCGTCTCCACCAACAGATGGTAATGTTATGTGAAGCTCCGGATTATGTGGAGTTGAGGTGGTCATGTCTCTGACTCTCCTGCTGTTCTTGGCTTTTTTGCGGGCCTGCCGTCTGTATTACTGCACATAATTC
>JACQHZ010000432.1 GCA_016198745.1 Verrucomicrobiota bacterium | reverse complement strand
TGGGTGTGGGCACTCACCGACTGGAGAGCCGGATGCGGGAAATCCGCCTGTCCGGTTCGGAGGGAGGGGCGGGGCAAACCAATGCCCCGTCCCTACCCCTATAGCCTGAAGGGGGCGTGCGGAATATCGTGAAATATGCGGGACCAAAGGCGCGGCGCTCTTTTCGTTCGGCGCAATTCACCGCAAAAAAATCGCAACGCGCCGAAAGCGGAAGCTCAGCGGAGCGGTTACGCTCGCGGCATGAAAACGACCTTGCCCGTGTGACAAAGCGGTTCGCCATGAATTCCTTTTTCATCTTCATTGGCTGTGTTGGGTTGGCGCAAACAGTCATTCAGATCTCCATCTGCGAAAGCCGGCGCGCCCGGATTTGTTACGCAGGAATAGGGTCGGCCTTGGTTTTCTTGGCGTTCCCCCTGTGTGTGCGCGTACCGGCCGGAGCACTGACGCGCGGACTCGGGGACCCACGGGTCCTTTCCGATCTCTGTGTGTTCCTGATCATCGAATCCATGCTTCATCTGGGAGTGGCCTGGGCGCTGGTGCGACAGCATTTCTCGGAGGAAGCGAGCGTCCTGCGCCGCTTGGGACCCCTTTGTCCCCCGGTCGCGGCCGGTGGCGGGGTGTTCGTTCTGGAGATCTTGTTTTTCGAGTGGGGGGCCGGCGGCGCCTTTTGGATGCAGGCGCTTCTTTTCAGCGCGGGGTTTTTCGTTCTGCTCACCCTGGGCCAAGCGGCTCTGGGGATGGCCGTGCCCCGGTGGGAAACGCGCCTGGAACTCAAGGTCTTCACCCACGTCATGTTGGCCCTTTTGGGCATGGTCCTGCCCCTCCTGGTCCAAGGCGCGGGAGCGATTCCCGCCGGCGTTCCTGTCAAGGGAGAGGCATTCGCCGGGACCGCGACCCTGCTCTTGGCCGGCGCGGCTGTCGGATATTTGTTTCAAAGGAGGGAAACGGTTTCATGAATTGGATCACGAAGTTTATGTTCATGGTGTCCGAAGGGTTGTTGATTCCGGTCGTCTTGTTTCTCGTGGCAGCCTTTGGCGCGTCCCTGTGGTTGGCCGGGGGGTTCTATGGCGCGTACATGAACCGCCTGGCTCTCAAGCGGCGGCTCAAGATGTTCTTGACCCAGGCCGCGGAACAGGGCGTCACGGCGTTGGCGGCGCCGGCCTTCGACGGGCCGGACCGGTTCTTCCAGGCCCTCCGGTCCATGCGGCGGCATGATTGGCGTCCGGCCCACGTGGAAAAATGCCTGGCGGATTTCGAGACCGCCTGTCGCAAGGAGGTGGAATTCCCCAAGATGCTCATGCGCGTGGGGCCGATGCTGGGCCTGATGGTCACGCTCATTCCCATGGGACCGGCTTTGACCGCCATGGCCTCCGGGGACATCGCCTCCATGGCCTACAACCTGCAGGTAGCCTTTTCCGGCACCGTGGTGGGTCTTTTTGTGGCGATCATCGGGTTCGTCGTCCACTTGATCAAGCACCGGTGGGCGGCGGAAGATTTGAACCATCTCGAGCACTTTTGGGACTTGATCAAGGAGGGTAAAAAATGAGGTCGCGACGGTTTTTTCGCGCTGAGGACGAGGACGACGACCCGGTTTCCAGCCTGGTCAACCTCTTTGATTTGGCCATGGTGCTCGCGGTGGGGCTGATGGTGGCGCTCGTCACCCATTTCCAGGTCCCGGAATTTCTCACCCAGGAGAACGTTACCTTCGTGAAAAACCCCGGGAAAGAGGACATGGAGATCATCCTGAAGCAAGGGAAGAAAATCACCAAGTATAAGGGAACGCAAGGAGCGGGGAGCGGCAAAGGCCGTCGTGTGGGTGCGGCTTATGAACTGGAGAACGGCGACATCATCTACGTGCCGGAGTGATCGGATTTCACGATGAAGGAGGAAACCACATGTCGCGGATAACCAAAAAGAAATGGGCAGGAACGATTCTAGCGGCGGGCCTTTTGGGATGGGTGGGGTACGTCTTTGTCCTCAGCCCCACTCAGGTGGTCTTTGTGAATTACCCGGACCACATGGTCGCGGAGTTCGACGCGGCCAACGACTCCCCTCTGATCCGCATCCACCGGCTGTCCCTGAAGGATGGCGCCGCGCCGCGACTGACGCGCTATCACGCCATATTTCTCTTCGGCGCGGGCGTCAACCTGGACGAGGCGCAAAAGGCGCGGTTCCAGGCTGCCCGGGACAAGGACCGGAAGATTTACGCAGACCATGCCTCGTCCGAATTGGCGGCTTTGACCAACCTCGCGGAAGAAGAAAAAAAGCGCGTGGAGGGCTACCTCCGGAACGGCGGACGGCAAAACCGGACGGGGCTTCTTCACTACGTTCGTCGGAACTTTCAGGGCAAACGGCTTTTCGCCGCCACTCCCGCGGAACCGCGAGTTATTCCGGAGGAGGCGCTCTGTCACCTGGATGAAGAAGCGTATTTCGAAACTGTGGCGGCCTACGAAAAATTCTACCGGGGAAAAGGTTTTTACAAAGAAGGCGCGCCCAAGGTGGTTCTTTTCTCGACCAACCGCGGCCCCCGGAACAGCCGGCGGGAGCACATCAACGCCCTCATTTTATCTCTGGAAAAAAGGAATTTGAACGTCTATTGCGTGGCCGGGTTTCAGAAGAACCTGGCTTTTCTGAAGGACATCTCCCCGGATTTGGCGGTGCTCATGCCCCACGGCCGGCTGGCGCCGGGTCAGGCGGATCAGACGATTGCCTGGCTCAAAGAACGCAACATCCCGGTCCTTATGGCTCTCACCGTGAACCAGCCCTACACGGAATGGATGAAGGACCAGCGGGGCATGGACGGCGGCTTCTTGAGCCAAAGCGTGGTGATGCCGGAGTTGGACGGGACCATTGATCCGTTCGTCGTGGCGGCGCTCAAGAAAGACGAAAGAGGATACGACGTGTTTGCCCCCATTGACCGACGGGTGGAGGTCTTCGCGGACCGCGTTCAAAACTGGTTCACGCTCAAAACCAAATCCAACCGCGACAAGAAAATCGCCATCATTTACTACAAGGGCAACGGTAAAAACGCTTTGGTGGCCAGCGGCCTGGAGGTGATCCCGTCCCTGTTGAACGTGCTGCGGACCTTGAATGCCCAAGGTTATGCGACCGGCCCGCTGCCGAAAACCAGTCAGGAATTGCAGGAACGCGTTTATCGGGAAGGACCCGTGCTGGGACACTACGCCAAAGGAAGTCTTGAGACTTTGTTGAAGGAAGGGCAACCGACTTTGGTCCCCGTTGCGGATTACCAGTCCTGGACGAAGGATTCTCTCCTGCCGGAAATGCGCGCGGCCTTGCGGGAACAATACGGCCCGCCGCCTGGGGATTATCTGTCCCACGAAAAAGACGGGACGTCTTACATTGTTTTGCCTGCGGTGCGGTTCGGCAACGTGGTCCTGATGCCGCAGCTCGGCTCGGCCCTGGGCGATGAAGAATATCAACTGACCCATGGCGTGAAACGCGCGCCGCCCCATCCCTACGTGGCGGCGTACCTCTGGTTGCGCAAGGGGTTCAAGGCCGACGCCATCATGCACTTCGGCACCCATGGCAACTATGAGTTCATGCCCTGGAAACAGGTGGCCCTCTCGGACACGGACTGGCCCGATGCTCTCATGGGCGCCATGCCCCATGCTTACGTGTACCACATCGGCGACGTGGGCGAAGGCGTCATCGCCAAGCGGCGGTCCTACGCGGTGTTGGTGTCGAACATCACGCCGCCTCTGACGGAGTCCGGTTTTTACGGCGAGTTGGAGTCCTTCCATACAGTCTTCCACGAGTATGAAAAAACCGAAGACAAGGCCCTCAAGGAGGAGATGCGCCGGTCCATCCGGGAAAAATCTTTGGTCCTGGGACTGCACAAAGACCTGGGATTTGAGAAGGCCGAAGACTTCGACGTCAACGAGGTGGTGGTCCAGAAGCTCATCCGCCACCTGCACACCGTGGAGTGGGAAAAGATCACCCGCGGCCTCTACACCCTCGGCAACCCCTACGCCGACGGGGACGCGGTCGAGACCGCCCGCCTCATGGCCTTGGACGCCGTGGCCTACGGCTTGGCGGACGTGGACCTGGCCCGAGAGCGCATCACTCGCGAACAGAGGCAGAACGTGGTTCTCTTCGACCACCGCTACCGTCCCCAAGCCTTCGGCATGGTCAACGATGTCCTCCTGAAAGGGAAAGCCCCGGCGTCCTTGATCGCGCCGGCGGACCTGGCGCGGCTTCACGCCTGGGAAAAAGCGAAAATCTCCGATCTCTCCGATCCGGAAAAAGAGGAATTTCGGGCGCTTCGCGACCTGCGGGACGCTTTGATAAACCTGCCCCGATACAAAAAGGCATTGATGGATTCCCCCGCCGCCGAGTTGGCGTCCGTGGTCAACGTGTTCAACGGCGGGTACATCGCGCCCTCGCCCGGCGGCGATCCCATCGTGAACCCCGAAGCCGTGCCCACGGGCCGCAACCTGTTCTCCATTGACGCGGAACGGACCCCCACCCAGGAAGCCTGGAAGGTGGGCGTGAAACTGGCCGACCAACTGATCGAAGCCCAGGTCAAGAAAAACGGCGAGTTCCCCCAAAAGGTGGCTATGACCTTGTGGAGCTCGGAGTTCATCCGGGACCAGGGGACCACGATTGCCGAAGTCCTGTATCTCCTGGGCGTGGAGCCGGTGTGGAACGCCCGTGGCGTGGCGCACGACGTGCGATTGATCCCGATGGACCGGCTCCAGAGGCCGCGGATCGACGTCCTGGTCCAAACCTCCGGCCAGTTCCGGGACCTGGCCGCCTCGCGGATTTACCTCATCGACAAGGCCGTGCGCCTGGCGTCCAAGGCCGACGATGCGGGCGGGTTTGAGAACCACGTCAAAGCGGGGAGCCTCGCCGCCGAGAGAGTGATGAAGGAGAAGGGGCTCTCCCCGTTGCAGGCGCGTCATTTCGCCACGGCCCGGGTGTTCGGCGGAGTGAACGGCAACTACGGAACGGCGATCATGGAATTGGTGGAGAAAGGCGACCGGTGGGAAAAAGAGAGCGAGGTGGCCCGGCAGTATTTGAACAACATGGGCGCGGTCTATACCCAGGGCGATTGGTCCGCTTTCACGCCCGGCATCTTCGAGGGCGCCTTGCAGCACGTGGACACCATCGTGCATCCCCGCTCCTCCACCGTCACCGGTCCCCTGAACCTGGACCACGTGTACGAGTTCATGGGCGGGCTGGCCCTGACGGTCCGGAACGTAACCGGCAAGGACCCGGACGGTTATTTCTCGGACATCCGCAACAAGCACAATCCCGTCATGATGGGCTTGAAACAAGCCGTGTGGGTGGAAGCGCGCTCCAGCCTTTTCAACCCCAAGTTCATTCAAGACCATCAGAAAGGCGGCGCCTCCTCCGCCGAATTCTTCGCGGAGACATTCCGGAACGTTTACGGCTGGAACGTGATGAAACCCAAGGCCATCGATCGGGAACTGTGGGATACGCTGAACGACGTTTACATAGACGACAAGTACCAGTTGGGGATCAAGGCGTTCTTTGAACGGGAAAATCCTTACGCATTCCAAGAGATGACTGCGGTCATGCTGGAGACCGTGCGCAAGGGTTATTGGAAACCCGACCCGGCGGTGGTCCAGAAACTCATGAACATCCACGCCCAGCTTATCAAAGACCACGGCGCCGGGTGCAGCGGTTTCGTCTGCGACAACGCGAAACTGCGGGCCATGATCCAAGCCGCCCTGTCTCCCGAACTGAAAAAAACCTATGACAAGGAAATCGCCGCGGTTCGCCAAGCCGCAGGGAGGTCCCAGCGGGAGGGCGTGCGCCTGCAAAAAGAAGCCGCTCCGCTGGCCAGAATCAAAAACACCCTCCAAGACCATGCCGCCTTGACGGCCGGGATTTTGATTTTGGTCGGGGGGTTTTCCGGCCTCGTGTTTTTTGGCGCGCGGCGAAGGGCGCGATACGAAAAGCCATAATGCAAAACCTCCTGGAAGAATGGTCCGTCATGCGCTGGGGCGCGATGCTCGCGCTCCTGACGCTCCTCTACGGCTTCGGCCTTGGCGGCGCCTTCGGCGCCTTCGAGGACGGCATTAAAGGGCATCTGAAAGGAAAGGCGACCGCAGTGCTGGCCGGGGTGTATGGAAACGACGAGGCCAAAATGAAGAGCGTCCTGGACAAGTCCTGGATGTACCTTAAGCGGTCCCACCTTCACGCCGGCGGCCTGGGAACGGCGGCCCTGGCGTTGATGTTCCTCCTGGCGGCACTGCCGGTCGCGCCGAGGTGGAAAGCCGTCATCGCCCTGGGACAGGGCGCGGGAGCGTTGGGATACTCCGTGTTTTGGATGTGGGCGGGGCTCATCGCGCCGGGACTCGGAAGCGTCATGGCGGCAAAGGAGTCGTTGCAATGGCTGGCAGTTCCGTCCTCCGGGCTGTGTCTCCTGAGTCTGGCGTCCGTGACGGTTCTTTCCTTTTCTTTTCTCATCAGAAAATCCAGCGGAGGTACCGCCGGTTGATATGCTGAACGTCTCAAATTCAATGTCATTTCAATCCCCTCCGTTCCTCGGCTTCCATCCTTATTACAATAACAATGAGGCACGTGCTTCATCAGGATTGTATTCAGCGCAGGACACGCATTGAAGATGCCGGATGATTTATGCGCGTCCATATAGTGAGCGATAAGGGTTCTTCCGTTCTGCAATTCAACGACAAAAAACAGCAATCCATCGGAAGCGGGATTTGCACTGGGCGCTTACACTGCTTGCCATGAAATTGAAATACGCCGCCCTCTCCGTTCGCGCGCTTCCGCTCACAACTTCTCCAACCAACCGCAGCCTCCCAAAACATGGCATGAGTCGAAGTCTTTTCTCCGGCAGAAAAGTTTTTCTTTTCCATGCCATTGCGTTTTTGTTGAGCGCCCGATTCCTTCTTGCGGCGTCGCCGGAGGCGGACAACGCAAACGCAGGAACGACCAACGCCGCCTCCCGGGTCCCGGGCGCCCGGGTGGCGGATGCAACGCAACCGGACAAGGTCCGTCTTTCCAAGATTACCGTCACGGCCACGCGCACCGAGCGCGCGGTCGAAGACACCCCCGCCAGCGTGTCGGTCTATGATGAAACCGACCTTCAATTCAAGTCGGCGAATGGTTTTCGGGATTTGTTTCGCTACGAACCCGGCGTTGAAGTCCCTGCTTCGCCATCGGGCGCTTCATCCATTTCGCCTCGTTATAATAGCGGCGCGCGCAGTGTCAATATACGCGGCATTGAGGGCAATCGTGTCCGCATGGATCTGGACGGCATCCGCCAGCCCGACCAATTTACCTTTGGCAGCGTCTATAACATCGGGCGCGATTACATCGAGTTCGAACACGTGAAACGAGTGGAAATCCTCAAGGGATCCGCTTCAACGCTCTATGGGAGCGACGCCATCGGCGGGGTGGTGGCCTATTCCACAAGCGAGCCCGATGATCTCCTGACCCTGACCCCGAATCTCTATTCTTCATCTTACAAGCAGGGATTCGACTCGGCCAACCTTGGCCTTTACGAGTCGGCGAAATTCGCCTTCGAAACCACGAAGGACGATGCATCGAAGCATCCCAAGGCGCAGGCGCTGGTTGCCTACACCCGGAGGGATTTTCAAGAACGGCAGAACAAGGGCGATTTCCCCGCCAACCCGGAGCAGCACGCTTCCAACGCCGCCATTGGAAAGGTGAGTTTCCTGCCGAACCTCTGGAACAAAATCATCGCAACCGCCGAATACCTGTTGCGCGAGAGCACCACGGACGTTAAGACCCTCCGGGATGTGAGGGTGGGACCGGTTACCACGCGCATGTCCATATTCGAGCAGGATGTCGAACGGTGGCGCGTCAGTCTCCGACATGAATTCCATGACGATGGCGGCGACTTGTGGTTCAACGACCTCCAGTGGCAGTTGTACCATCAGCCTTCGAGCACCTCGGACCTTTCCAGGGAAGCGGTCAGCACGGCCACTCAAAATCGCACCCGCAGGCGGATTGGCGATTATGACGACATCGTTACCGGAGGCGCGCTCCAACTCATGACCGAAGTAAATCATTTCGACGGGCAGAAACACCGTTTAACCTATGGTTTCGAGGGGGCCGGCGCTGCGGTTTCACGCGACAAGGACTATCTCCAGTTCACCACAACCACAGGCGTTGCAACCGCCGTGGATGTCACGGGCGCGTTAAACCCATTGAAAGAGATTCCCGACACGGACGTGTTAAGGTTCGGGTCCTTTTTGCAGGACGAACTTGAGTTCGCGGACGCCGGCATCACGTTGATTGGCGGGTTGCGTTATGATTTTTACGATCTCGTGGCCAACAACAGCGCGAGATACATGAACTCGACCCGCGGCGTGCCGCCCACGGGTTTTCGCGACCAGGGGTTTACTCCGCGGCTTGGCGGGATTGGGAAGATCAATGAGCGTCTGCGGTTATACGGCCAGTACTCGCAAGGATTTCGCAATCCAACCAGCGAGGACCTCAATGGCGCGATTCTCAATACAGGCGTTGCAGGGCCGCCCTATCGGACCGTGCCCAATCCCGACCTCCGCTCCGAGCACAGCCACAATTTCGAGTGGGGAGCGCGCGGCGATTATGAACCGGTCCGGTTCAGCCAGGCCCTGTATTACAACAGGTACGAGAGTTTCATCGTGCCCTTTGCCAATGCCGGCACGGGCGGTGGGTTCAGGCTGTTCCAGTCGAAAAATCTCACCGAGGCGGAAATCATGGGGATCGAATCAAAAATCGAACTGCCGCTGGAATATTACCAGCCCGCGTTGGAAAACCTGAGCCTGATCTTCACTTTCGCCGCTGCGAAAGGAAATGACATGGACAGCCATCAACCGTTGCCGACGGTTCAGCCGTTCAAGTTCGTTTCCACCTTCCGATATGCGGCAAACCCTTGGAATGTGGATTTGAACATCACGCACGTCGAACAGCCGAATCGCATCCCCGACAACGGCCCGTTTTCCGTGACCGGCGGAGGCCCCGCGGCGGAGCAATTCATCCCGCCCGCCTTCACCACCGTGGATCTCGTCGGGGGATGGGACATCACCCCTTGGTGCAAATGGACCGTGGGGCTTTACAACCTCACGGACGAAAACTACTGGCTGTGGAGCACGGTCCGGGGCATCGAAGGCACGCGTTTTGACATCAACCGCTATACGGAACCCGGCTTCAACGTGAAAACCGCGGTGACCATCCGGTTCTGAATTTCATGGAACCTGGAAGCAATCTGCAAGGCGCCATTCAGGCTGAGGATGGAAAGGCACCCTTATGAATTCGGAATGGCTCTTGAGTTTCTCCATTGCCTGCGGGTTTCATGGCCTCGTCCTCTTTGGGTTCAACTTCAGCATCGCACGGCCGGCGCAATACGGCATGTCGGTTGGCGAATCGTGTGTTGAAGTGAATCTGGTTGCGGCGCCTGTGGAAATCCAGGCCGAAGAGCACCCATTCCCGCCCAATTTGGGACCACGCGAACCAATCCGCGAAGCGGACATTCCCGCGCCACAGTCCCCGCCTCAACTCGCAATCCCATCGCTTCCCGCGCCCGAGAAACCGCCTGCGAAACGATCATTCTCCGACAAAAGATGCCTCGCCAGGAGAGACCTCCCTCAGCCCGACCCTGGAGATGGCAGCTCCGACCGGTCCGGCCGGGATACAACCACCCTTCAGTCGGACGGCGGTGTTGCCACGGAAGCCAGGCCGGACTACCTCAAGAATCCACCGCCATCCTATCCTGAAAGAGCGAGGCGGTTGAATCAGGAGGGGCCGGTGCTTCTGGCGGTCCGCGTGACATCCGCTGGGATTCCCGACTCAGTGGAGGTGGACCAGAGTTCAGGATTTCCTCTCCTTGACGCAGCCGCTGTTCAGGCGGTGAAAAAATGGCGTTTCAATCCCGCCCGCCTTGGCGTCATTCCCGTGAATTCGATGGTGGTTGTGCCCATCGAGTTTCAACTGCGGAAGACTTCCCATTCGAATGATTTGAATCCAGGCCGTTGATGAAATGATCCAGCTTTTTCTCAAAGGCGGTCCCATCATGTGGCCGCTGCTCCTCACATCGCTCGTGGCGGCAACCGTGGTGATCGAACGATTGCTATTTATTGTTCGTGAGAAAAGAAGACGAACCCCCGACGTCGTCGAAAACATCCTGGGAAACGTTGAAAAGGGACTCCTGGAAGAGGCCTTTCGTTGTGGAAGCGGAAGCGAGGATTTCGTGGCGCGAACGCTCGTCTTTGCTTTGAAGCACCGGGCGGAATCGCTTTCCAGCGCCATTCTGCGCGCCGCCAACCTGGAACTCCAGCGATTCAATCGCGGGCTGCCCATTCTCGACACCATCATCACGCTGGCGCCGCTGCTCGGCCTGCTCGGGACGGTAACCGGCATGATCCGATCATTCGGACTCCTGGGCGGGGAGGAATTGGGCGCAACGGCAGCCATTACGGGCGGCATCGCCGAAGCGCTCATCGCAACAGCATTCGGGCTGGGTATCGCCATCATTGCACTGCTGCCCTTCAATTATTTGAATGCCCGGATGGAGGCGGCGCGGCGCGAAATGGAGGATGCCGCGACGCACCTGGAACTTTTGCTGACCAAGGCCGCCTGCCAGATGGCGACCGCCAATTGCATGAAAAATCAGGCAGGAAAATCAGGCGCGCTTGAAAATGAAAATTCCTTCGCTTAACGCGAAACGAAAAGCCCGGATCGAGATCATCCCATTGATCGACATCATGTTTTTCCTGCTCGCCACGTTCATGATGGTGTCGCTTTCCATGGTGAAGAACCTGGCTGTACCCGTTCACCTGCCGAAGGCCGCTACCAGCGCGCCTGAAGAACGAAAGAACTCTACATACCAATGTGCGCGCGCGGTGCAATCCGCCGAAAGAAAATGGCAATCCACCGGAAGCGGAAGCTCAGCGGAGCGGTTACGCTCGCGGCATGAAAAAACCGACAAAAGTTGATGGCGCAACCGCAAAAAAATCCGCCTTTTGGCTGCTTACCGCGGTATTCCTGCAAATGACGTGTCCGCCGCTTTCCACAGGACAAAAGGGATTCCCTCGATCAACGTCTTCGTCTGTTTTCCATCGGGCAGCGATCCCAGGATTTCCTCGGCATGAGGGGCGTTCATCCAGATCAGAGCGCCATGAGGCTGGCGGCAGCCTGCCAGCGCCGGTTTCCAATTTTCCGGCGCAGGCAATCCTGCGATCATGTTCCGCTGGGCGTAATATGCCAGCAGAGGCAGAAAATGATTTTGGAAGTTGCAGAAAATCACAGTGTCCTCTGGAAACGCCTTGCGGAGCGCAAGCCCCACCGAATACGCAAGATCGGGCGGTTCCCACGCATTCTCATCGAGGATGTGCAACAACACCCGCTGTTTTTGGAACTCAACGGCTGCCGTGATTCCGAGATAAAACAGGATGGCTGCGATTGCCACGGGAACCGTTCGTCGAACCCGGTGTGTGGCAACCGCTTGGTTGATCCGTTCAAACGCCGCATCCAGCGCGATGCCGCCGAGGATCGCAAGAGGGAGCGCAAGGTAAAAAATCGAATATCCATGGTGATACGCCGCATTGCGGAAGACCACAATGTAGGCCAGGTTCATGATTGCGAAACACGCACAAACCGACCAAAGATAATGCGTCCCATCGGAAGTCCGTCGTCGTCGGAACATCCATATCATTCCGGCCGCCGCCATCAGCCATGTGGGCGCAAGGATCAACGTCGAAAGATATTCCCACATCTGATTCAACCACATCATCCAGGTCGTGCTTCCCTTGATTCCGGTCCGTCGAAACACGGCCTTCGTCATGTCAAGCCAGCCCTGCGAATCCACCGCCATGGTTTGCAGGAGAAACAGAACGGCCGTTCCGACGGCCATCGCCACCACAATCCCGCTGAGTTTCCGTTCCATCTTCCCGCCCGCGATCAGCCAATAGACCGCAAGCGTCAGGGCGAAGAAATGCCCCATCCATGCCATCTCCATCGCCACCAGCAGGCTCGCGAACAAAAGCGCCAGCCAGCGGCGTCGCCCCGTTTTTTGCCACTGGCGGCAGGCATACGCGGCGGCGAGCATCCAGGGCAGGTTGCACGGCTCGAAGTTCACCATGGAACCGTAGTGCAGGACCATGGGCGTGGCAGCGAGCAGGGCGGCGGTCAGCGTCGCCGCGCGTTCGCCCAATTCGTCGCGCACCAGGAGCCACAGAACGGCCACGGCGGCCAGCATGGACAGGATCGGGAGGAGGCGCGCCGCCCATTCGCTTTCACCGAGGACGGCAAAAACGCCGGCAAGCAGCAGCGGCAACAGCGGCGGGTGGTGCAAATAGTAGTCGCCGACCAGGATGGGCGGCGGCCCGAAGTGAAACGACGAGGGCACGCCGGCGGTCTCGATGATGCCCGCCCGAAGATAATTGTGGGCGGCCTGGCACCAGACAACCGCATTGTAGTCCATGCTTGTCTGCCAGCGGTCGGCAATGCCGCGCGTGAGCATCAACGCCAGACCCGCCTCCACCAGCAGGAAACCTGCAAGCCAAATTCGCGAATGTCGTTGAGTCACGCCGCCAGTTTGTGCTTCGCGAAGTCAAAAATTCAACAGGCAAACGCTGACGCCAACGCGTTTTTGCCGAAGGATGTGGATGTTCTCCGTTTTTTAGCGCGTGTCTTTAATGAGAATCGCTGGAGAAGATGCCCAAATCCGGACGTAAGGTGAAATCTGCGAGACAATTATGATCGCTGATATGTTGATAACCCAATAAGCGAACTTCCCGAGAGACCTGTCTGCGTGCGAACACGCACAGGCAGGTGTAGGGGAGGGCTTTACGCCCTCCCGCTCTTGGAAGCGGGCGGGGATAAACGTCCCGGCTCCCTTCTTCCCTACCACCTACCCCGCCCCTATACCGGATTGGCCATTCTTG
>JACQHZ010000428.1 GCA_016198745.1 Verrucomicrobiota bacterium | reverse complement strand
CGGGTGCCGGACGAGGTGGCGTTGGTGTCGTTGGGCGACGCGGAATTTCATGAATACCTCAACGTGCCGATGACGGCGGTGGCGGCGGACCACCGGGCGATGGCGGCGGCGGTGGTCGAGCGGTTGCTGGCGCAGATCAGGGACCCGCGCACGCCGCCCAAACACATTTGGGTAAAGCCCCACTTGGTGGTGCGGGCTTCAAGCCGGCAATCGTAACTGCTCAGGCTGTTAGCCCGGATATTTCACACCAACCTGAAAATGATATCACAGTGTCATTCCGAATCCTTCGCTGGCTGTCATTCTGAGCGTGGCGAAGAATCCCTTTCTCTCACTCAGAGCCTGCCCCGAGTCTGTCGAGGGGATAAACTCCGTGAGGAATCCCTTTTTTCGACTCCCACCAGAGAGGGATTCCTCGCTGACGCTCGGAATGACAGAAAGTCAGGCGTTGAGCGTCGAGCAGGCGGCTTCGCCGCCTTCACCCTCGCCGAGTTGTTGGTCGTCGTGGCGATCATCGCGCTGCTGGCGGCGCTGTTGTTGCCGGCGCTGAACCGGGCAAAGGAAACGGCAAGAAAGGCCGTCTGCATGAACAACCTTAAACAGATTGGTTATGCCATGCGCCTGTACGCCACGGATTACAATGGCTATATGTTGCCGCCTAATATGAACAACTGGGTGCCCTGGGTCACCTATCCGTTCATCCATACCGTATATCCTTCCGATCTCAGTTGGGGCGCGAACGGTGTGCCCTGCGGTTTTAGGGCGCTGGTTCAACACGGCTATCTTGGCGCCGGCCGACGAGCCGCCGTCGAGACGCTTTATTGTCCATCCGCCCGGTCAGGTTCAACCGCCTTTTTCTCCAAACAATTAACCACGCCGGGTTGGTGTATGTGGACTTCCTATGTGACTGCCGCGGATGCCTGCGACAATCCTTGGTGGGTTCCGAACTTGATGTGCAGTTATGAGCTTTTCACTTCCAACCCCGCAGGCAAGTCAAATGACCCCTTTCAACTTGATAATGTGGCGAATCCCGATGCCGGCGGCGAGGTGTATAACAGCGGCTGGGTGGTGGTGATGGACGCCTGCCATATGTCCACGCAACTAGCCAATCCATCAGTTGGTTCGAATCATCAAAATGGCAATAACTGTCTGCGCAATGACGGCTCAGTGTTCTTTTTTTCCGATCCTGGTAATGGGAGAATTATATCGCTGGGCTTGGATGGTGGCGGGGGCGCCCTATACCTTGATACGTCCGGGCTTATCAATCTTCAGAATCTCCTGAAACAATAAAGGCGACAGTGCCAATGAAGAAACACCTGTCGCGGAGCCTCCTCTGTTTTCTCCCATTTATCCTGTCGCTCCCATCCTTAAATTATGCCGAGGATCTCAGCGATAATCTGGTCTGCGACGGCGGCATGGAGGAGTGGCTGGAAAACGGGCCTGACGCCGCCAGCGTCTGGAACTATCTGACAATCCAGTGCAAAGGAACGGAGTTCACGAAGAATGCCAAGGGCAACTATTTACTTCCCAAGATCCATGGGCAAATCAATGAGGGCTGTAAGCTGCTGCAACTGGAGGATAAGGACGCGCATTCCGGACGGAAAGCTTTGCGCCTCCATGGCGGCAATCTCTATCTTTCACTTACTTCTCCAGACGCGTATAAGACGAAAGATGGCGATGTTTATGTCATACGTTTCTGGGCCAAGGGCGAAGGTGCCGCCAGAATCTATCTTCATGTCTATGGCGAGGGATGCGCGGAGATACTCTCGGAAAAAGGGACGCTGCGAAAAGATTCCTGGTCATTGATCGAGGAACGAGTCTTAGTCACGGGGCGCGCGCCGACCGGCGCCAGCCCAAGACTGACGGCCTGGCCGCATGAGGTTCTTTTTGACGATATTTTTATCGGGAGAGTCATCCGCGAGGGTGAACGTAAATTGACAGAGGTGCCTCAGGACTGCCAGGAACGCGTGGCTTTCGCATCTGACGCGGAAGGCAAGATCACGATTGACGGAAAACTCGACGAGCCGGCCTGGAACAAGGCGATGAAATTCGCCGGTTTTCGCCCTTACGCTGAACAGAGCTGGCTCGCTCCTGCTTCGGCTGCTTTTCGGGTGCTTTTCGATGCGGAAAATATTTATTTCGCGGTGGAGATTCCATTAACCAACTGTCCGCAGGTCCTGCGGGAACTTCAGGCTCAGCCGCTGACCGACGGTGCGGGCAAACCGCTGGCAAAGACCGATGCCTATACGGCGCGTGAATCTGTCGAATTGTTTGTCCAACCATCAGGCACAGGCCGTTATTTTCAGTTTGTCGCGTCATTGGACGGTTACCGCTACGATGGCGCGGAAAAGGATGGCGCCTGGAACGGAACCTGGGAATCCGCGGTGGCTGTAGCGCCGGACCGCTGGTTCCTCGAAGTGCGCGTTTCCCTGGGCGAGTTGGGTCGGCAGCCGCCGGCGACGACGGCGGCCTGGGGCCTCAACGTGTGCGTGAATCAGAATTCCGGCGCCAAAACCTGGTCGGCCATCGGCGCGGTTTTTCATCGTCCCGAAAATTTCGGGAAGTTGATTTTTGGGGATTTTGCGAAATGGCGCGGTCAACGCGCGGCGCTGAATGCCGCGAGCAAGCAATGGATTCTGCGGGAAGCCGGGCCGTTGCGGAATGCCGACCGGCTGGCGGCGCTTGACGCCTTTGCCCGCAAAGGCGCGGCCGAGGGCGCGTTCCTCGATTGGGAATCCATCACCCGCACTTATTCGCGCCTGAACCATGTCGATTACAGTCTGCGCTGCATGGAAGAAGAACTGCGGTTCCGGAATTATTTCGGACGGAAGACAAACGAGAGATGATGAACTTCATGATGCCCAACACGCAAAAGGCAATCCTGGCCGCGGCAGTCTTGGCGCTTGGCGCGCTCAGGGCCACCGGGGCCGGGACGGTGACCGAGTACACCCACGAAACGCCACCCGGCTATCGTCATCGCAATGGGTTTTACGACAACCTGCCGGGCGGCTTGTTTGGCCCGCGCATCGCGTGGGCGGAACCCTACGTGCTGGGCAACCTGAAATTACTCGTGTTGATGCCGGTCACCGCGGCCAGGGAAGCGGTGGAACTGCGGTCGCGCATTCCCGCGGACGTGAGCGTGATCACCATGTCGTCCCATGACTTCTGGCACAAGGCGGGAGCGGAGCCGGCCTATGATCTCGTGCCATCGGAAGAGGCGCTGAATGAGACGGCGAACCGGTTCCTGAGCGGCGGCTTCCGCTATGATGCGATTATCATCGGCAAGGTCAAGTGGCCGGCCATTCCGTCCGTTGTCCGCCAAAAGATTCTGGATCGTGTCCAGGCCGGTGCCGCGCTGGTTTTCATCAGCCCCTGGGAGGTGGCGGAGGAACTACAGCGGACGATGGCATTAGGCGGCGCGGACAACCCGCTGGCGCAAATCGTCAGACAAAGCGTCCCCGTGTCCCTGTTGCCGCTGGACAAGGACTTTGAAGCATCGTCTCCCAAACACTTCGCTCCCTACCGGATCGGCCCGATGACGATTCGCGCCGGCAAACTCGGCGGCGGTACCGTTGTCTTTCTGGACTACCAGGACCGGTGGATGAAGAACAAAGCGTATATCCTGAGCCTGGGTGGCAGTCCATGGGGGGCGTATGCCGGACGGATCGCGCTGACGCCCTTTGTGCCGGATGATGATCTGTCTTACGATTACTACTTTTCCATCCTCGGGAAATTGCTTTATGCCGCTACCGGAAAAACAACGGGACTCCAGGTCAAATGTCAGCAGCCGGTCGTCACGGTCGCGAACCACGCGCTGCCGGGCGCTCCGGCAAGCTTTGTCGTGTCTTCCTCGAACAAGGAACGGCCGGACGCCGCTTTCGCGTATGAGGTGCGCGACCGAACCAATCAGGTCTTGCGGAAAGGCAAAGGCGTTTTTACTTTCAAGCAGGGTGAAGCGGTCATTTCTCCGGACATTCCCCGGTTAAGGCAGGGCACATACATTGTTGACCTGTGGGTACTGCAAAACGGGAGCGTACTGGATTGGGCCTCGGCAGGGATGGTGGTCGCCGGGCCGCCGCATATCGGGAGAATCGAGCCGGCTAAGGACTATTTCCGGCGCGACGAACCGATTGCCGGCACGGTGAAATGGCAACAGCCGCCGGCGGCCGGGCTGACCCCGGTGATCGAACTGTGGGACACCTACGACCGCCTGATCCAGTCGGTCAGGCCGGATGCGGGCGGACATTTTCAGTTCAAGACAATCCGGTATCCGCTTTCCCGCACTTACCGGATTGTGGTCAAGGTCATGGACAAGGAGTTCGTGTCCGACCAGCAGGAACGCTGGGTGGGGCTACCGTCCAATGCCGTGGATGATTATCAGTTCCTGTTCTGGGGGGAATATTTTCAGGCCTCGGCCGGCACGCGCGCCTCCAAGGCGTTGCTTCCCCAATGCAAACGGCACGGGGTCACAGGCTACTACGACATTGCCGCCTGGGTGCCGCTCGAACTGAACATCGAGTCGGCCGACAATCTGGCTCGGAACAATCTCCTCGCTTGGCCATATTGTCTCGGCCCATGGGGATTCAGAATCTGTTCTCCGCGCGCGGGTGACTACCAGGGGACCAGGGAAGAAGTCTTGCAAGACACGCAACGGAACTACACCCGCTTCACGGAGGCCTATCGCCGCTATGGAACCATGGCCTACTGCATTGCCGAGGAATGCTTCATTGACCGCAAGGAAGGCGCCTGGTCGAATCCGGCGGCACTGAAGGACTACCACCTCTATCTCAAGGAGCGCTACGGGGACATCGGGAAGCTGAACGAGGTTTGGCAGGCGAAATTCAAGGATTTCCAGGAGATCGACCTGATCTCATTCGCCGCGGCCAAAACCGCCCAACAATCCACCCGGTGGCTGGAGCAGGAGCTCCATCAGGTGGATCGTTTCAACCGGGTCAGCGAGGACATCTGCCAAACAGTGCAGTCACGCGATCCGGGCGCCTATGTCGCGCTGGACTGCCAGGGCGGCATGGACTACGACTGGCCGCGGATGGCGAACATTGTCCATGCGTTCACCCAGTGCTCGCTGGAATCCTTCAACAAGGAGAAAGGCGACCGTGGCGGAACCTGGATCGGGCCGTATGTCGGGAACAGCGACGAATGGACGATGCGCACTGTGCCCTGGCAGTACCTGTTCCAGGGCGGAACGCATGTGATCTGGTGGTCGTACGGTTTTACGCCGGATCTGTGCGAGCCTTTACTCTGCTTCCAGCAGGCGTCCGAGGAGTGCCGCGAACTCGAAAGCGGCCCCGGCAAGCTGCTGCTGGAAAGCCGCAAACGGATTGATCCGATCGCGATCCTGTGGTCCAATCCTTCCTACTATGCTGGCATTCTCAACCCCGGCGAAATCAGTTGGGAACAGTCGCGGCTCAGATTCGAGGACATGCTGCGGCACATCGGAATGGACTTCCGGGCGGTGAGCGAGGACGCCGCGCAAAAAGAACTGGCGTTTGGCGACGCGCAAAAAGTCCTGCTTCTACCGAACTGTCAGTCGCTTGGCCGGGCAACGGTCGAGCGGATCAAGGCGTTCGCCAAGGCCGGAGGATTGGTGATCGCCGACTACCCACCGGCGTTGGTGGATGAATACCTGCGGCCCTATGGCGAGACGAAGGCCACCGGGGATATCAAGTTCGAGACCTGCGCCAAATGCAAGGGCGAAAAACGGGTGGAAGTCGGCAATGTCTGGCAAGCCTGTCCGGCCTGCGGCGGCACCGGCCAGACTATGAAAGGCGGCGTGGCCCTCACCAAGAGCGCGCTGGATGATTTGTTCGATTTCAACGCGAAGGGCGCGAAGGCATACGGCAAGGGCTACGGGCTGTATCTTAAGGGATCGCCCGACAAGCGCGAGGAATGGGGCGGCATCCGCAAGGTTCTGGCCGAGAAAGCCGGGATCGCCGCGGATATCGAAGTCCTCGACTCCCTCGGCAACCCGCGGACCGACGTGCGCAGCTACGTCTTCGACAACGGGCGGGCGAACTTCCTCGGATTGCTTCCCGAACGGGCGCAGCGCGACCCGCCGGGTTTGGCGCTGACCGTCAAGCTTCAGCAGCCGCGCCACGTTTATGACGTCCGCCACCGGCAATATCTTGGCGAAACCGCAGTCGTGCAAACCGGTCTCCTGCCCACCGAGGCGAAACTGCTGGCGTTTCTGCCGGAACGAATCGAGGGGCTGCAGGTGGCCATTGGCCGGCGGATCGTTAAGCCCGGGGATACCGTT
>JACQHZ010000427.1 GCA_016198745.1 Verrucomicrobiota bacterium | reverse complement strand
TTCAACAAGCGAATCAGCATGCCAGAATCGAGGGAAAAGGCCGAGATGCAGGTAATGCACCCGTGTCAACATTTCGGCTTCAGAAGGATGGATGGTCCGGTTTTGCTTGTTGAGATTCAAGGCCGTCGGAGCTACACAAAGAAGAAGCCCGCATGAAAGAAACCGTTATCCGAAAAAAAATCACCGCGCCCGCGGTCCGGGAAATGAAACGCGCGCGCATGCGGATCGTGGCGTTGACCTGCGCGGATTTCGTCACCTCACGGTTGTTGGATGAGGCGGGCGTGGATGTGATCCTCGTCGGCGATTCGCTGGGGACAACGCTGCTTGGTTACGAGAGCACCGTCTCGGTGACGATGCGGGAGATGCTGCATCATCTGAAGGCGGTGACGCGCGCCCGACCGAAGGCGCTGGTGGTCGCCGACATGCCGTTTGGTTCGTATCACCAATCCATCGCCCAAGCTGTGCGCAACGCGGTGCGCATGGCGCGGGAGGGCGGCGCTGACGCCGTCAAGCTCGAAGGCGGTTTCGCGCAGGCCGAAAAAATACGGGCCATCGTGGAGACCGGTATCCCGGTCATGGCGCATCTCGGCCTGCTCCCTCAAAGCGTGTTGCGCGAAGGCGGCTACCGGGTTCAGGGCAGGACGGCCGCGCAGGTCCGAGATCTGAGACGGGATTTGCGCGCGGTGGAACGCGCAGGCGCCTTTGCGTGCGTGCTGGAGTATGTCCGCGCGAGCATGGCGCGGAAACTCACCGCCCAGACGTCCATTCCAACCATCGGGATTGGATCGGGACTCCATTGCGATGGGCAGGTCCTGGTGACAAGCGATTTGCTGGGGTTGCAGGCATGGCTCACCCCGAAAGCAGCGCGGAAATACGCGGACCTCGGCTCGATTATGAGCGGCGCGTTCAAGCAATTCGCGCGGGATGTTCGCGAAGGGGATTTTCCGGGCAAGGAGGAAAGTTTTGAGTGAGTCATGAAGAAAATTTCGGGGACCTTCATCGAGCCGGTGATGGATGGGGGTTGACCCGGCGTCGAATCATTTCATCATGCGCATCCTGATTACTGGCGGAGCGGGTTTTATCGGGTCTCATCTGGCGGAGGCGTGTCTTCGGGATGGCGATGAGGTGACGGTCCTGGACGATCTCTCCACCGGCAGGATGGAGAACCTGGCTGCGGTCAGGGGGCACGCGCGATTTCATTTTGCGCAGGGCAGCATTCTGGACGCGACAGTGGTGGAGCGCCTCGTTGGAGGCGCCGATCTTGTCTATCATCTCGCTGCTGCGGTGGGGGTTCGGTTGGTGGTGCGGACGCCTTTGCAGACCATCATCACCAACGTCGAGGGAACCCAGGTGGTTCTGGAAAACTGCGCACAGCACGGACGCAAGGTGTTCCTCGCCTCGACAAGCGAGGTTTACGGCAAGAGCCGCAAGGCCGCCTTCGCCGAGTCCGACGAGTTGATTCTTGGTCCGACTTCGGTGGGGCGTTGGGCCTATGCCTGCGCCAAGGCGTTGGATGAATTCCTCGCCTTCGGCCACGCCAAGGAGCGGGGATTGCGGTTTGTCGCGGTCCGATATTTCAACACCGTCGGGCCGCGGCAGGTCCCGGAACACGGCATGGTTGTGCCGCGGTTCATCTCTCAGGCGCTCAAGAACGAGCCGGTCACCGTATTTGGCGACGGGACCCAATCGCGGTGTTTCATCCACGTGCATGACGCGGTGACGGCCACCCGCCTGCTCGCAAACAATCCCGACGCGGAAGGAGAAGTCGTCAATGTCGGCGATCCGCGGCCGGTCGCCATTTTGGAATTGGCGCGCAAGGTCCTGCGACTCACCGGGTCATCCTCTGTCGTTCAACACGTGGATCCGAAACGGGTTTATGACACGGACTTTGAGGATATGGAGAACCGCGTCCCCGATATTGCGAAGCTCAAACGTCTGACAGGCTTTTCGCCTGAACACTCCCTGGATCAGGCGATTCAGGATGCCATTGCCGTTTTGCGGGAGGGGGCCTCGCGATAGACGGTGCTCCATTCCGAATGGCGGCATGCGGCAGCATGCTGAGGGACATCAACCCGCGCGGCTTCGCCGCTTCAAGGGAGCCGATCCTTGGCATCTTCCAGCAATCGGCGTTCTTCGCGGGTGAGGCTCTGGATGCCGCGTTGCGCGATCTTGTCGAGGATGGGATCGATTTTCTCCGACATGAAATCCGCGTCGGATGAAGGTCGCAACGGTTCTTTCTTCACGACACGAAGCGACGGCATCTTTGGGCGGAAAAGGTTGGGCAAGCGAATCGAAGGCAATCTCCAAGGGGCGCCGAGGGATCTCCCCAGAAACCAGCCGGCGGCCATTCCGCCCAGGCTGGCAAATTGATCGGTGTCGCCCCAGAGAAGAAAAATCACCGAAATGGCGATCATGATCATCGCCATGTGGCGCGCCCTCAGCGTGAACGGCGGGAGGATGAGAAAGAAATGGCTTTCAGGCGAGAGCGCGATGAAGGCCATCACCATCGCGTTGACCGATCCCCAAGTCCCGTAGAGGGGGGCGAATTTCAGGAAATGAAAAACATCCCACGCCAGAAGGTCGAAGACGCACCATGCCATTCCGCCGCCCACGCCGCCCAGAAAATAGATTTGAGCAAGCCGTTTCGGTCCCACTTCATATTCGAGCTGGTTGCCGAAAAGCCAGATCATCAGGATGCCCAGGATGAACGAGGCAGGGCCGCTGTGCAGAAACAGGCAGGTGATGAATTCCCACGCGTGGCCTTGTTTAAGGGTTACAGTGTCGAGGAGAACAAACCGTTGCCATGCGCCATTTCCGCTCCAGAGACAGGCCAGTTGAAAAGCGACCGCGCCTCCGTGCGCCGCGAGCAGCCATTTCACCGCAGGCCGCGGCCGGGCAAACCAACCGTAATCATCGAACGAATTTTGCATTGCTAAATTTGTTGCGCCGCTCATCCCGCGCAACAGGAGGAAGCGGCGTCAAGCTTCAAGCAATGTACGCCTGCCCCTTGTGCGTTGCAAATTGCATTTTACGGAAAGCACCTCCCCCATGCGCTTCACGTGTCAGCAGCAGGCCGGGGCGCGGGTTGCGTTTTGGATTGCGTTTTGGGTTGAGAGTTTCCAGTTTGCACCCATGGAAGAATGGAACATCCAATCGCGCCATGATTCGTGCAGCCAATGCCATGCCTCGTTTGTCGCCAAGGAACCTTGCCACACAGTATTAACGCTCGTCCCCGCCGGATATCAACGACAGGATTTTTGCCGCGGATGCTGGGACGCCTCCGGCGGCCCCATGATCCGCGAAAAGGCGGGTGTGATTTCCTATTGGCAGGGCATTTATGAACCGCCGGAACCGCCGCCACCGGACCCGTTGCCCAAGGAGGATGCGGAATCGCTCCTTCGACGGATGATCGAGCGGAACAATCCGGCCGAAATGGAAGCAAAATACATCCTGGCCGTCATGCTCGAACGCAAACGGATATTGCGGCACCGCGAAACCCAAAAGGACGGCGGCAAACGTCTCGTCTATGAACATCTGAGAACGGGCGAGGTCTTCATCATCACCGATCCGCAGCTTCGGCTTGACCGGCTTGAGGAGATGCAGCAGCGGGTTGTTGCCATGCTCAATCCGTCGGCTTCCGCGGCGGAACCCGCCGCCGATTCGCAGCACAGATGATGTCTTGTTCTGCAGCTTCATCCGTGATAGATTAGGCCGGTTTGAACCACTACCTCACAGAAAGCCAAAAGAACTCGCTCTTCCGTCTGCTTTCAGACGATGATCCCGCCACTCTTTCACTGGTGAAGCAGCAGTTGCTCGAACAAGGAGAGGGCGCCATTCCGGAACTGGAAAACTGGCTCAAGGAGGTCCGCGGGTCGCCGCCGGAACGGCATTTGTTGGAGGTCCTCGAACGGTTGAAGCACGGGCATTTTCATGAGGAATTTCTCGCTTTCTGCGAACGCGCATCTCATGCCGCCGATTTCGATCTGGAAGATGCGAGCTTGTTGCTGGCCTCCACTGAATATGCCGCCACGGACATGGCCCGCTATCGCGGGATGCTGGATGATCTGGCGGAAGAAGTTCGCGCGCAAACGGGGCGTGAAGGGAATCCCTCCGAAATCCGCGCGTTGAGCTTTGTGTTGCACGAGAAACACCGGTTCCGGGGCAATCGCGACCGTTATTACGAAGCCGAAAACACGTACTTGAACCGGGTGCTCGAACGAAAGGTGGGCGTGCCGATCACGCTCTCGCTGCTTTATCTGCTCCTGGGCAAGCGCCTCCATCTGGAAATTCGCGGCGTGGCGTTGCCGGGGCATTTCATCGTGGGTTGGCAGGACAAATTTTTCGATCCCTTCAACCACGGACGGCTCCTTAACGAGGCTGCGTGCAAGCAGATGGTTGAATCCCGCGATCAGGAGTTTCGACCCGAGCATCTCAATCCGGCCTCATCTCAACAGGTGCTGAGCCGGATGCTCATGAATCTCACGCGCGTTTATGAGATCGAGGAAGACCGGCCGCGTCTGTCGCGGATGCGCAAATACCTGCAATCGCTGGGCGCCGTCTGACGCGGCCTCAACCCCACCCGCTATCGGACATTGCGCGGCAAACACGCGCTGACACGGCGCGGTGCACGGTTTGCGTCGGAAAAGCAACATCAGCGCGTGGAAGGCCAGGGCGCATTTGCTCAAAGGATGCAGCCGCCGGCATTGGGTTGAGTGGGAAAAGCAGGGGTCTTGGGCGGCGGTTTGAGCTGCGGTTTGCGGAAACCGGGCTGGCATTTTTCGCAACCGCGACATTCGGTCGGGAGGTCGGATTCTTTGAAGGGCACGGCAAGAGTGATGCTTTCCCGACACCGCTGGTTGGAGGCGTCGGTTCCTTCGATATCGAGTTTCAGACTCTCGGGCAGGATGTCGAAAGGCACTCCCTCCTGGAGATGGTTCCAATTATCAACCTTGTCGTTGAGCTTGACGCTGACATTTTTCAACTCGCGCAACGGGCCGTTGGGAATGAATTTCAAGACGTAATCCCGTTCGTAACGGGCGAGTTGTTCCATCCGGCCGCTTTCCCGATGAACACGATAGATGTAACAGCAATCGCCGGCGAAGATCGCGAGGCGCGTCTGCTCGGCAAGCAATTTAAGGCGCTGCTTGCCCAGGGGGGTTGCGTTCAAAAAGATGTGTTCCGTCTTGGGATCATAACGCAGTTTCATCGCCGGCTCATCCAGAACCCGGACACCGGCGGGTTGGACCGTCATTTCCACCTTGTATTCGGCCTCCTTGATTGCTCGGGCCATTTCCTTCCCTTTGTCGTCCTTGACGCTGATGTTGATATGAATGGTCATTTTCCCTGTCTGCGGGTCTGCGGCGTTTGCTTCTTTACGCAACTGTCGAATCTTGGCCCCCAGATCGTTTTCCTGGGCGCCATCCAATTCGATGCTGAGACCGGCTGCTTTTGCCTGGCGAAAAAGTTCGAGCGCCATTTCGAGATGATTGGCCGCTTCCGCCGAGGCGCTTTCCGCCGCGAGAATCCAACCGAGTTCGATGTGCGCGTTGGCTTCGTTGAGACCGGTGGCGGGGGGAAGATCAAGAACCTTGCGCCATTCGCGCTTGTTCCATGGCGAGCGTCCCATGTCGTACAGCATGTCGCCCGCCAGGGCGTGCGCGGTTTCATCCTGGGGATTCAATTGCAGCGCGCTCTCTCGCAAGGCATCGGCTTCCTGCATCTTGCCCAGGCCGGCCAGCGCCTCGGCGCGCAGATAGTGAAACCGAGCCTCGGCCGGAGCGATTCCTGTCAGGCGTCGCGCGGTTTCTTCAAGCTCTTTGAACTTTCGTTTTTTCAAGAGTTCAAGCAGTTCCTTCACATCCTCCGCGCGCGGATCGGCGGCAGGTTCCTGGATTGCAGGCGCGGCGTCGTCTTGGAACGGGCGTTTCTTCTCCCTGTCGGGAACGGAAGTCCTCGGAACCGCCAAGACAGAGCCAACGGCAAAAACAAAGATGCAGAGACACAGGCGTTTCATCGAACAAACTCTCCTTCTATCAGCGAGACCAACCTACGGCTGTCAAAGGCATCCGTCAACCGGGTATTTGAGGCTTGAAGAGTGGAAGGTGTTCGCACACTTTCCAAACGACACGCTTCTTCACCAAACCGCATCCCTACTCCAGGAACTGAATGATCGTGGGCGCCTTCATGGAGCGGATCAGCCTTCCGAATCCCGGTCCATGATGGAGAACATCAGTTTAATGTTTGACGACGGTTAAAATACGTGGTTAATCATTTGCTTAATTTTTAATCATGCAGGATTCATCTGTGGAAAATAGGATCAGTATTTCTGATGTGGCCCGGCATATTGGCGTTTCGACCGCCACCGTTTCTCTTGCCTTGAACTCAAAAGGTCGGATTTCCCGGCAAACCCGGCATCGGGTGCTGGCCGCCTGCAAACAATTAGAGTATCACCCGCATCCTGCGGCCCGCTTTCTTCCCAGCTTGCGTTCCCTGTCCAATGCCCGGATTGCCACCAATACCATTGGATTCACTCCGGTTCTCGATCCAAAAGATGCGGCCACTTATTTGAATTTTCTGTACGGAATAACCTCGGTCGCCAGAAGGGAGCATAAGGCCATCCTTTATCAACCGCTCGAAAAAGGTTTCGAGGCGGATTTGGAGTTGACGAATCATTTTCAGGTGGATGGCAGAATTCTGGTGGGATCGGTGGACGACTCCGCACTCGAAGCGTTTCAATCGGAAGACGCTCCGCTCATGGTGCTGGGCGACCACCGTTGCCAACGACCCGTTTGGAACGTCAATTCAGATAACGCGGTGGCCGGACGGATGGCCGTCGAGCACCTGTGGAATTTGGGGCATCGGCGCATCGGCGTATTTTGCGAACCGAACCGCACGGCTTATCAAGATGAGTTTGTTCGCGGCATTCAGGATGCTTTGCAAAAACAGGGCGGTGAACTGGCCCCTGACCTGATGCGGACCAATCGCGCCGGGGAGTTGGAGCGGCTCCTCGCGCTGCTGCGCTCCCAGGATCGCCCCACGGCCTTCATTGCCGTCCAGTGGGACTGCGCCACAGTCCTGGAGTCGCATGCCAGGGAGGCCGGTCTGATTGCATCCAAGGATTTGGATGTGGTCGTTTTTGGCATTCTCCCTTCGGAACGAATCGTTCCGCCATTCGCCTACATTGATCAAGGCTACCGTGAAATGGGGCGTCGCGCGATGGAGATTTTGATCCATCTGGCCGGGAAAAGGGACCAATCCACCTCTTGTCGAACGCTGGTCCAACCCATCCTGATCAGGCCGAATAGGGATTAAACCGCATTTCTCACCAGTCACCATTCCGATGATCCATTTTACCTTCAGGCCTGCACCGAGGACTTTCGAAGCAAGCGCCGCCTCCCATCGGCGGTCGCAGACCGCCGCTACAGCCTGCCGCACTGTAGCGGAGCTCTATGAGCGCCGCTACAGCGTGGGGCGTCAAATTTCGAACTTCTTCAGCTTCACCTTGATTGAACTTTTGGTGGTGATCGCCATCATTTCGATTCTGGCGGCGTTGATGTTGCCGGCCTTGAAAAATGCGCGCGAGACCGCCAAACGGACGGCCTGCCTGGCGCATATCAAACAGGTTTCAACCGCTCTTTTCCTGCTTGCCGATGACCAAGAGGGATGGATTGATCGGATTCATAATGGCGATGTGATCTGGACCACCGCGATCCGCCCTTACATCGGGAGCGGCACCAACGCCTCTCCTTTGATCTCGGTTCTCCAAAAGGACAAGCCGGTGGGTTGTCCCAGCATCCGGAAGGCCAGTTCCGATGGCATTAATCAGAACGACACTTATTACGGTGTCAATGGCCGCATCGGCGGCGCCATTTTCGGCAGTTTTCCTTGGAACACCCATTCGCTTCAGGAGGCCAAATATCCGGCGGACACCTTTCTCATTGCCGACATGCATTTATACACGGAAATAGACACCCCCACCCTCTTTAACATTACCAACACCGGAGCATTAGGCTCTGGCTACGACACGCGTCCTCGTCATCAAGGGAAAGGATTGAACTTTGTCTTTGTGGATGGTCACGCCGAGTTCGCGCAGCCTGCCCGGTGGAACGCCACCGTTCCCGCTGGCGGGAGTGGTTGGTGCCCGAATGCCACCTGGGCGGCCATTTTTGGTTGGGAGTGAGGGAGCACCAGCGAACCGTGGAATCATTATACCATTTCTTCTTCAAAAATGGACTTTTCATACGGCTGGTTGTAGCGGCGCTCTATGAGCGCCGTAAGGCGGTGGCGGCGGTCATAGACCGCCGCTACAGCAACGGCAATCATCCGCAATTGATGAGTAGATGGCATTAAACCCAATGAACCCAACTTCACCCAATCGTTTGCTTTTCATCCTGGGCTGCCTTGCTTTGGGAACATTCCCTTGTCTGAACGGCCTGGCAGAGGAGGTCTTTCAACTTGGGCCTGCGGTTGCCATCGAAGCGGAGGATTTTCACGTCGAGAAAGGCTGGAAGGTCATCAAAAACGGGGAAGGCAATTACATGGTGGATATCGTCGGGTTTCAGCATGTATCGGGCGAGCGGTTGCTGTGCAGCGACGAGAAGGATTCCACGGCGGCGGCCTACCTGGACGTCGAGATTTCCGAAATGGGGGATTACCGTTTTTGGGTGCGTTATGAATATCCGACATTTTGCGAAATGCGTTTCCAGGTGTTGGTGGAACAAAACGGCAAAACGATCGCGCAACAAATCATGGGCGGGAAGGACGCCCAGCGGTTTGGCTATCTCGCCGTGGAATGCAAGGGAGATCTTTCCTGGGGTTCGGAGGGACTTACGGAAGAGAAGATGGATGTGAAAGGACTGGCCGTGGGCAAGGCGCGGCTGTGGCTCAAGGCCGTGGAGCAGCCCCAGGCGGCGGGAGTGAGCGCCCATCGAAACATTGACTTGCTCTACCTCACCAAAGACACGCAGGACCTTTGGCGGACGCATTATGCCA
Source organism: Verrucomicrobiota bacterium (assembly GCA_016198745.1). Taxonomy (GTDB): domain Bacteria; phylum Verrucomicrobiota; class Verrucomicrobiia; order JABWAM01; family JABWAM01; genus JACQHZ01. The sequence continues at coordinate 6,832 of JACQHZ010000427.1, read as the reverse complement.
AGACCGTCCCGCTCTATCCCATCCTCGAAGCGTTCCGCGACACGCGCGGGGCGCGTTATGAAGCGCGCGTGCTCAACCGCGGCGACAAAGAAGCTGATTTCGTCTTTGGCTTCACCTATAATCGGCTGCCTTTCCACAGTTTTTTCTACAGCAAGTTTCCTTTTGCCGCCAGGGTCGCGCCCGCCGCCGGCAGCGAGTGGACTCCCCTCAAGACACAGGACACCACGCATGTTAATTTGTTCAGTCTGAAAAGCGCGTCCGGCCAGCCGTTTGAACTCCAGGTTCGACCGGTCGGAGGCACAATCGAAAAAACCGTGGCATCGTCGGGCGGCCTCGCAAGCGTGTACCTGCCTCCCTATCCGAACAAGGGCGATGCGCCGGCCGCGCCATTGGAACGAATCCATGCCGTGCTCAAACATCTGGAAGCAACGCCGCCGGTGGGCAGGACGCCGACGCTTCCCCTTGGCTACGGAATGTCCTTCACGCTCAACGAAGACTCGGACACAGGCCGCGCGTTTGGCAAACTATACATGGCTCTCGGGCTGCGCTCCCTGCCGATGCACAGCCTCGATTTTCCCACCATGCTGACAAACCTGACCGCGGCGGGGTTCACGCACAACAAAAGCGCGGTCGCTTTGTGCCGCCCCTTGTCGGAGACGAGCCTCCGGACTTGTTTTGAACGTTATCAAAAACTCAACGCCCTGCCGTTCATTGACAGCCTGCAATACGGCGACGAAATAGACTACCATCACGGACTCTATTGGATGGAGGAGGAAAAAGTCGCGGAAACAAAAAATCCCAAAATCATGGCCGAGACGGTCTATCCGCAGCTCTGGCAGGAATGGCTGAAGAAAAACCGGCCATCGTTTCGTCCCGATCAATACTGGCGGAAATCATGGGGACCGGCGGATGCCGCCAGGCTGCGTCCGGACAGCACCGCCGGGGCGGCGGCCGAAAATCCGCGTTTATACGTGGATTCGGTTGCATTTTTTCAGGACACGGGCATCGCCTATTTTGTGGACGGCAACCGCAGGGCGCGTGCTTTGTTCGGGGAAAATCTGCGCACCGGCCTCAACTACGGCTGCCATCCGTGGTATTATCCCGATGTGGCCCGTTTTGTGACCTGGTTCAGGCGCGGTGCGGCAGACTTTGCCTGCCACAGCGAATATTTCTGGCAGATCGGCATGCCGGGGCCGATGGTCAACGGATATCTTGCCGAACACTTTCGCTGCGGCCTGCGAACCAATCCCAAGGGATTGATCCGGCAATACGTCATGCCGCATTCGCCCGGCAATACGGCCGCCAGTTTTTTGCGCACCGCTTTCACCCATCTGGCGCATGGCGTCAAGATGCAGGATTTCTTCTGTATCGCCATGAATGGCGACAGCGCAGAAAATTACATTGATCTGCGGGATGTCGAACGTTACCGCTGCATCCGCGATGTGACCCATTCGATGGGTTTGATTGAAGACCTGGTGCTTGAGTCGAGTCTGGCGCCCTCTGCCGTGGCCATGTTGATCAGCGAAAGCACGGAGCGATGGGACTATGCGCGGATTGCCACGGACCCTGCTTCTTACGATATCTCCTCGCCCGGATTTCGACAGATGCGCCTGAGCTACCACCAGGAACGGATGGGGCTATGGTATGCCCTGACTTTTCTTGGCGCCGCGCCCGATCTGTTGATCGAAGCGGATTTGACACCCGATGTGCTCAAAGGCTACCAGGTCCTCTACGCCACAGGCGATTGCCTGGCAAAAGAGGCCGTGCCTGCGCTCCAGAAATGGATTGAGGATGGCGGCGTGCTCATGGCCACGGCCGGGGCCGGCCGGTTTGACGCCTATCACGATCCCAATCCCGCTCTGCAACAACTTTTGGGCATCCAGTCCCGCGCCATCCAGGAACGGGACCCTTTCATGCGGCCGCGCCAGGAACTGCCTTTTCTCAAACCATTGTCATTTCTGAAGGGTAACGGCTGGGAAATGCCGCAGATTGCGACCCACGAAAGGATTCAAGCTGAAGCCCATTGTGAAACGCTGGCATCCTTCAAGGAAGACGGCCGCGCCGCCGTGATCTCGCGCCAACTGGGAAAAGGCAGAGTGTATTTTGTGGCCGCGTTGCCGGGACTGGCGTATCTGTGGTCCGCTTTGCAGCCGCCGCACGTGCCGGACCGCGGGCCATGGACGCACACCGTCCCGACCCGGTTTGATGCGGGCGCAAAGGCCCTCATTGAACTGCCCTTGAAAGAGCGCCGTTTTGAACCCTTGGCGAGCGCAGGCGGCCGGCTGGTTGACCTGCGTTTGATTCGAGCGCCAAAAGGTTATTTTGTCCCGCTGGCCAATTACGAACCGGAAGTGGGGCAAGCCGTCACGGTCTCGCTCAAAATAAGCGCACCCCTCAAAAAAGTGACGAGTGCCTATTGCGGCGTCCTTCCCTTCAAAGTCGAGGGGGAGCGGGTCATGGTCACTCTTTCAAGGTTGGGATATGGCGACGTTTTAAGGCTGGATATGAATTGACCTGATCTGCCTTTTGGGCGCATTCCGGTTTCAGCGTGCCTGCCTGTGCGGACACGCAGACAGGGCCGCAGGGCATGGAGGCCGACCCGAGGCAAAATACCGGGCATGCAACATACTTTGATCTGATTTTTCCCGATGAGAACTTGCACTTGTGGAGGGAGCAAAAATGAAATCTGCATCGAAGAAGCCGCCAACCAGGCAAATCACAGAATGGAGTTGGGTTGTCGTCTTATGTTTCCTGCTCAGCCTCCCGCTGATTTCCGCGCACGCCCAAAAACCAGCGCGCCAATTCGGCGGCCTCAGTTATCCAGCGCGCGGCAATCTTCAACTCGACGAAGGATCGGTGGAACTCTGGGTTGTCGTTGGATACGATGCTGACAATGAGAAATCCGCGGCGGGCACGTTCTTCGACATGTTTTTTCCCGACGATAACGGCTGGCACTACATTCTCACCCACATCAGTTGGGGTCACTCGCTTGCGATGGCCGGGTATGCGTCCCGCAGCAGTCCTATGTGTGGTCGGAGAAAGTCCATTGGAAGACGGGCGAAGCCCATCACATCGCCTGGACCTGGAGCGGGCGGAAGCGCAGCCTCTACCTCGATGGCAAAATCGGCAAGGGACAACCCAACGCGGGTCCGTTGCAGGGCGAAGGACGGGTGGACACCTCCGAAAATGTGGTGGTCGAAGGCTGGCTGCATGGCGATCTCACCCGGGCCCAGCTTCTGATCGGCCGGGGTCATAGTTCCTTCACTCTCGACGAGCTTCGCATCTCTTCCGTCGCGCGTCCGCTCGATGAGATTCGCAACCAGATGAATACCGCTCCGGACTCCGACGCCTATACGCTCTTGCTCGATCACGGTGAGGGCGGCCCGGCCGACGTCATTTCGGGTTCCTCGGGCGAAAAGGGCGGCAAACTCGAGGGCAGCCACGAGATCGTGCCCGCCAAATTCGGGAAAGGAATCAAACTTTGGAAGGAATGAAACCATGAATCATTCGACTCTCACATGCCGTCCCTCGGTGTCATTCCCGCGAAGGCGGGAATCCAGGCCGTCCTTTTTCCGCTTTTCCAATTGGATTGCCGCCTTCGCGGGAATGACGTTTCTTTCTCCCAGGGTCGTTCACTGCATCGTCGCGTGGCTGGGGTGCATGGCCTTCGCTCATGCCGGCGATGTAAAGGATATCCAGCGTTTCAACGTCACGCCCGTCCCCGGCGTTGCAACCGCGCCCAAAATAGACGGTATTGTCGAGAAACGTGAATGGTACGGCGCCTCCCTGCTGCCGCGATTGATCCTCGCGGACCGCGGGATTGCCGGCGACGTCCGCTCGCGCGTTTACCTCGGCCACGACGACACGACGCTTTATGCGTCGCCGTGTCATTCGAGATGTTCAAACGCAAAGCCGACGCCAGGGGAAGTTATCTCACCAGCTTCGCGCGCGGCCATACCGAGGCGCAGGACATTGTCCTTGCCTCCGTGCCGGAGTTGATCAAGGAGGAGGCCGCCAAGTACGATCCCGTGCCATCCGCGACGACGAATGCGACGGTATCCATCCCGCCCAACCGCCGCGGCGCCGTCCGGGTGTCCACCGCAGAAACTGGTGAGTACCTGTTGCGATACCGTCTCGCCCAGGGCGAGCAGGTCCTTGGAGCGGGCGTGCTGCCGTTCGTGATCGCGCCGCCGATCCAGATGACGCTGACGCCGTACCACCTTTCGCCCGGCATCATATCGGTGAAAGCGGACTTCCGCAAAGCGAAGCAATGGGAGAAAGGGGCGAAAGCTAAATTTGCCGTGGTCAGGAAACTCGGCGATAAACCGTTGTCGGAAGCGGCGCGCGAGTTCGCGGACGAACGCGAGTTCGTCGTAGCGTTGCCGACGCGCCAACTCGACGCCGGCGGGTATCTGGTCACGATGGAAATGGGCGGCGCGCACGGGTGGCAGGTGAGTTACATGGCCAAGACCCCGTTCATCGGGTATGACTGCCGCTACGGCATCTGCCTGCTCCACAACCTCTCCCCGCGCGGCAGCCACATGATCCGGGAAAATCTCGAGACCTCGTACAGCCGCAGCGCGATGAGTCCGACGCCGATCTGGGCCGCGCGCGAATGGATCGGACCGTACGACAAAGGCACGGAACTGTGGGGTTACTGGAAGAACGCAAAGTTTCTCGACACCGGCAATCCGAGCGTGAAGGGGACCTTTCACGTTCGCAGCGGCGAGAAACTGCTGCTCGGCATGCTCAACATCGAGCGCAAACCCATCGCAACGACCGTCCGCCTCGACCTCAAGGCGCTCGGATTCAACGGCAAGGTGTACGCCTACGAGCCGCATATCCAGGAGGAACTTCCCATTAACGACGGCAAAATGGATTTGATGTTCACCGGCGAGGGCTATCGCATGGTCATGATCGCCACGAAACCGTTTGATGTCTTCAAGCCCGAACGCAACGGTGAGAACATGATACCGGAAATCGCGCCCGACAAGTGGCCCCGCCAAGGCGGGGAGGTTGTGCCCGCGGGTTGGGAAGCGACCCAGGGCGTGGGCAAAAGCCCCACGGCGAAACCTACCGCGAAGGAATTGCGGGTGGAGAACGGCGCCATTGTAATGCAGGGCGATGAACAAAATGCCGTCCGCCTGCACAAGCGGCTGACCGTCGAGAAAGGCAAAAGCTATGTTCTCGAAGCCGAGGCCTATGTTGAATGCGACGACGGGGTGTTCGTCGAGGCTTCTCCGGACAAGAGCTTTTTCCGGATCGCGCTGGGCGAGGTTTACGACAACAACCGGCGCACCATCGCCAGCCAGGGGGTCGCCGGTCACACCGAGAAGGTCCGCCTCTGGTTCACCGTCAAAGAATACGCCAACGTGGACCTCTGGCTGACCCAGTGCAAGGCCCGGGCGATCATCAAGAAACTCGAGGTGCACGAACTGAAGGTCCCGCCGCGTCCACGCCTCGACTGAGGCACAGGCGGCGCCTGGAAATCATCATCCGTCACTACGTTCCCAAACCTTCGGTGCCCAAATCGGATATCCTGGTGTACTGAACCGCCAGAATGCCGCCGTCAAGGATGATGTGCTGGCCGGTCATGTAACTGCCCTCATCGCTGACCAGATAGAGCGCCGCATAACCGCATTCCTCAATGGTGCACCACCGCCCCTTCGGCACCCCCTCCCCCACCGTCCTGAACTTCGCCTCGTCTCCGATCAACCGACGCACCAGCGGAGTGTCCACCAGGCCGGGACACAAGGCATTGACATTGATGTTGTCCTTGAAGGTTTCCACCGCCAGGGCGCGCGTCATCATCAAGATCGCCCCTTTGGACATGTCGTAGCAGGTGGTTCCCCGCTCGGAGGCAAACGAATTGACCGATCCCACCATGACGATGCTCCCGCGTTGCCCGGTGCTGCGAAAATGTTCGATGGCCAGGCGGGATGTGAAAAGCATGCCTTTGACGTTGAGATTGAACGTCTGGTCAAAAATTTCCTCGGTGAGATTCGACCAGCCATGATCGAAAAATGAACCCGCGTTGTTGACCAGAATGTCAAATCGTCCGAAGGCATCCAGTGATTCCTTCAACATCCGCCCGCGTTCCCCCGCCTTGGTGACATCGCCCTGAACGAAAATCGCCTTGTTGCCATGCGATGAAAGGTCGGCCATGAGCGCGTCATGATCCTCCGGCTTGCGGCGGCCGTTCATCACCACGTTTGCACCCGCGCGCGCGAACACCTTGAGGATGCCGAGACCGATTCCGAATGTGGAACCGGTTACCAATGCGGTCTTGTCTTTTAACGAAAACATGTTCGCCCAAATTTTCCTGAGGCGCCTTCATCAATAACCGGCTGTTATATGATTTTCAAGCAATATCAAAGCGTCCGGCGTTGAACACCGAATTCTTCCGCCGCTGCGGAGGAAACAATGCAGGCTGAAAGTCCCGCGTTTTGACATTGCGGATGATCATGGGGTAGGTTAAAAGCCGGAGCACAGGATGTTTTATGCGTTGCTGTATTGTCATAGCGATCGTTTGCCTGATCACCATCGGTTGCGGCAAGCCCTCCAGTTCGAGCGGCGGGGTGTCCCCCGAACAGGAGAATCAGATGATCTCCCGCCTGCAGGATGCACACCAGTTGAAAGGCAAGGCCGACACCGGCGCCATCGAGAACGCGATCCGGAATTTCGCGCAAGCCGAAGGGCGGTTTCCTTCCTCGCTTGAAGACCTGGTTGCCAAACAGCTTCTCGAAAAAATTCCGGACCCGCCGGCCGGAATGAAGTTTGTTTATCAACCAATTCCCAACGTTTCTGTACTACTAACGTTTGCAATCTTGTT
>JACQHZ010000410.1 GCA_016198745.1 Verrucomicrobiota bacterium | reverse complement strand
TGCCGGATCTTCATCCGGGCAACCGACTCGTGCTCAAGCCCGTGGGCGCTTACAACCTCACGCAGTGGATGCAGTTCATCCACCGGCGCCCCGCGGTGGTGATGATCGGGCCGGAGCAAACGGCGGAGGTTATCCGGCGCGCCGAGACGCTCGATGACATCATGGGGTTGGAGAGTCTCCCGCAACGCCTTCGGCCAAAACCTTGAAGGCAATCCCGATCACAAGCGTCTGGACGCGTCTGTTCTGCGGCGGCGGATGGGCGGGCGCGGCGTTGCTTTCCTATGCCTCGATCATCTTCTCGCGCCGCCGGGCGGTGGGCGCGTTGTTGCTTCTGGCCACATTCAACGATCCCATGGCGGGTTTCACGGGGCTGGCCGGGGTTCTGATCAGCCTGCTGTTTGCGCGGTGGATGGGTTTTAACCCGGATCTGACCGGTCAGGGTTTTCTTTCGTTCAACGCCCTGCTTTGCGCTCTGGGCGTGTCTTTTCTTTTCAGTTTCACCCGGGAAACGGCCGCCCTCTATCTGACCCTCCTGATCGCGGTCAGCATTCTCTCCGTATTGCTCACGGTGTCGCTCAACGGCGTTTTCCATGCGTATCTGGCGTTGCCGGTGATGTCCTGTCCCTTTGTGCTGGCAACCTTGATGCTGAGTTTGGCGACGGTTTTCATCACCGGCCATCCGTTGCAATCGCCCATTCGCTCGGTCTTCATCCCCGACGCGTTTTGCCCATCTTCCACGCTGGCGCTTTTTTTTCAGACGATGGGCAATCTTTTTTTTCAAAACACCGCGGCGGCTGGTCTGTTGATCGCCGTCGCGTTGCTTGTCGAATCGCGGCTTTCCTTTTTGCTGGCCGTTTTGGGATTGCTCGAAGGCGTCTGGCTTCTGGACATCCTGTCCTTCGGCCAGGCAAGGGATTATTTGGGGCCGGTCGGTTTCAACTTCGTGTTGACCAGCATCGTTCTGGGCGGTATCTTTCTCATCCCCAGTCTGGCAAGTTTTGTCTATGCGGCGTTGGGCGTTGTGCTCTGCGTTTTCTGCGGCGCAGCTTTCCAATCCGCGCTCGGCGGCTTCAACATCCAGCCGCTGACCGTTCCGTTCAACTTTTCGGCGCTGTTGCTGCTCTACGTCCTGCGGTTCCGCACCGAGCCTCGCGCGCTGCTGGCGGTTGATTTTCTTTCCGGTTCGGCTGAGGAAAACCTGGAGATTCATCTCAACCGGATTCAACGCCTCGGCCACAGCAGCATCGTTCGCATGCGGCTGCCTTTTCTTGGAACCTGGACGGTCACCCAACCGCCCCGGTCCGACCTCACCCACCAACCGCCCTGGCAGCACGCATGGGACTTCGAGGTTGCTGGAGCGGACGGGAAAATGTTCAGCGGAGCAGGCGCCGAGCTTGGGGATTATTACGCCTACGACCTGCCCGTTGTTGCTCCGGCGGATGGCGCCGTTGTTTGGGTGACGGATGGTGTTCCTGACAACCGGATCGGCGAGATGAACAACCAGCAAAACTGGGGCAACCTGCTCATGCTCTTTCATGGTTACGGCATTTACTCCGTGCTCTGTCATCTGAAACCCGGTTCCATGAAGGTACAACTTAATGAACAGGTCAAGCAGGGGCAATTGCTGGCCAGGTGCGGCAATTCGGGCCGCTCGACGGTCCCGCACCTGCATTTTCACGTGCAGAGCCAGCCGCAAATCGGATCGCCCACGCGCGCGGCCGAATTTCTCCACTACGTGGAGGAAACCTCCAGTGGAGATTGCTTTCACCTCACCGGCGTTCCCCCCAACGGCCTGCGGCTGCGCAATTTTGAAGGCGACCTCGCCTTGACCGGCGCGTTGCGATTGAACGTCGGCGATGAGGCGCGTTTCGATGTTCGCGCCGGCCGACGACAGTTCATCGAATCCTGGAAGGTCAACGTGGATCTTTACGGCAACATTTATTTGGAATCCTCTTGTCGCGCCCGGCTTTATTTCTTCATCAGCAACGGCGTCTTCACCGCGGTGAGTTTCAAGGGGACGCGCCGATGTGCGCTCTACGGATTGTTCCTGGCCGCATCCCGTCTTCCCTTTGATCATCACGCCGAGTTGCAATGGGAAGACGTGCTCGGCGCCCGCTACATCCTCGACATGTTCAGCGCGTCGCTGATCAACCTGCTGCGGCCGTTTGCTGAACCTCTTCAGATTCGATGCCGATCGAAGATGTCGCGCGAATCCCCCGCCGCCGCCAACGAGTTGTCCCGCCAGCCGGCCAACGGAGAGCAGGCCGTTTGGCAGGTCGAAACCCGTCTTTTTGTCCGCTTTTTCAACCAGCGCCCAGCCGCGACAGACCGGCCATTTCGAACTCTGCGATTGTCTTTTGCGCCTCCCCTGGGCATGGTGTCCATTCGAATGGAAAATGGTCATGGCACGAAACTCGAAGCAACCCGAATCCTTCTATGAAATCCCATCGCATTCCCTGTCAAACGATCTTGGTCATGCTGATCATCCTCGCCGGCATTTTCCCCGGCGCGTTGGAAACGCGGGGGCAGGAAGTGTCGGCATCCTTGCGCGCTTCCTACGATGCCGAGGCCAAAGGCAATTTCAACGGCGCGCTTGAGCCGGTGTTGGCGGCGCTCAACCGCAATCCACGTCACTATTTCTGCCAGATGCGCGCCGGTTATCTTTATCTGATCTTGCGGCAGTACCCCCAGGGACTGACGGCGTATCAGGCCGCAGCGGAGTTGATGCCGTCGGCGGTCGAGCCGTGTGTGGGCGCGCTCAAGGCTGCGAATGCGCTCGGCAATTGGACGGCCGCGGAAAAGTGGGGGCATCTCGTGTTGCGAAAGGATCCGGGCAATTATACCGGTCTCAGTCGTCTGGCCTACTCGCATTACATGCGCAAAGACTATGCGCTCGCGCTCACCCACTACAAGGAGGTCCTTGAACTTTATCCGTCGGACATCGATATGCGCAATGGACTGGCCTGGAGCTGCTACTACATGGGCAACAAAACCGAGGCGCGGAAGCTTTTCGCCGAAGTGCTCGAAGTGAGTCCGGATAATGCCTCGGCCAATCAGGGACTTGCTGCTGCGGGCAAATGACCCGTGTCCGGACACGCGTCTGCCGCGTCTGGAGCATTTCTTTAAGAGTGAGCTTGAGTCGTGGAATCACCGAAGGGAATGGGCGATGGAGCCGCAACAAAAGAGTGAGAAGCCATCACCCGGAATCTGGAATTACTCCCGTCCGCCATGCTGGCGGAGGAGGTCGGCGATGTCGGGGTGATCCTGGGTGACCGCATAATCCAGCGGCGTTTCACCAAGCCAATCCTTTGCGTGCACATCGGCTCCATGGCTTAACAAAACTTCCACCACTTGCTGGCAACCATCCGATGCAGCGATGTGCAACGGAGTGAGATGGGATTGGTAAAGCTTCGCGTTGGCTTCCGCGCCCTTGGCAAGCAGGAGTTCCACGATGTCCCGGTCGCCGCGGCCCGCGGCTTTATGCAAGGCCGTCGGGTTGTGCCCCAATCCATCATTGACATCAGCCCCGCGCGCGAGAAGCAGTTCAACCAGCGGCTTGTTCTCGAGGATCACCGCGTAGTCCAGAGGGGTTCCGGTGAACCCATATCTTTTTCCTGATTTAAGATATGGTCTGATGGACTGAGGTCTTTTACGTGGATTTGCCATGTAGTGACCGAAACTCGACGGTTCCCATCTGACATTGACGTTGGCTTTGTAGGCCAGGATGCATTTCACCATTTCTATGTGGCCTTTCTGAATCGCCAGGTGCAAAGGGGTAACGCCCAATCCATCTTTTGCGTTCCCATCCGCTCCACGGGCCAACAACAGCTTTACCAAGTCAATGTGGCCTTTCTTTGCAGCAAGATGCAGTGGAGTGTGATGCCGAGGAACCGGCTTCCCGCTAGACGTGTGGCCCCACCAATAGAGTTTCGCATTCACATCCGCTCCTCGGTCAAGAAGCCATTGCGCCGCCTTTGTTTGCCCCGTCTGGGCGGCATAATGCAGCGGCGTCCTACCCTGATCATCTCGGACATTGACCAGAGCGGGATCAGCCTGCAGAAAGAGCGCCATGTCATTGACTCTGCCAAGCGCAGACGCGGCAAAGAAGGTCAATTTCGCGCCTTTGGCAAGCAACAATTCCATTATTTCCGTGTCCCCTTTTACTGCGGCCAAATCCAATGGAGTCCGTCCAGACTTGTTCTTTGTATGGATATCCGCCTTTTTGATCTCCGTGTCCATGGCAAGCAACAGTTTCATGATCTCCTTGTCACCAGTCCGATGTAATAAAGTGGCGCCATAAAGGTCTGTTTCATGGACGTCCGCCTTTCGGGAAAGGAGGAGCTTTGTAATTTTTTTGCGGCCTCCTTCCACTGCAAGAGCCAGGGGTGTGCAGTCATCATCGTTTCTTAAATTGAGTTTTGCGCCCTTAGCCAGCAGTTGTTCAACGATATCAAGATGACCGTTCTTCACTGCCACGTGGAGCGGGGTTTCATTTTTCAAACCCACCGCGTTGACATTGGCGCCCTTGGCCAAAAGCCAGGCCACCATGTTCGTATGCTCGTGTTTGGTTGCGAAGTGGAGCGGCACATCTCCACCTTCTTTGGGATAGGTGCCACTGGGTCCATTAAGCCATTGGGTCCTGGCATTAACCTCAGCTCCGTGCGCAAGCAGGAGTTCCGCCGTGTTTGTCTGGCTGCTTTCGGCAGCCCAATGCAGCGCGGTCCAGGTATTGGTGTCTCGGACCAGGGCAAGATGGGGAGCAGACTTCAATAATTGCGCGACACGATCTGCTTTTCCTAGACCCGAAGCCACAAAAATGTCGGGTTCAGCTTTGTTCGACAACAGGAACTCCACCATGTTGGTGCTTTCTGCAAGGGCTGCAAGGTGAAGGGGATTCACTCCCGCTTCGGTCTTTGCGTTCACCGCGGCGCCTTTTGTGATCAGGAGAGTTGCGATCCGGGTGTTACCTCTTTGGGCTGCCCAGTGCAAGGGGGTCAGACCATCGTGATCGGCAACGTTCACATCCGCCCCGCGCGCAAGCAGCATGTGCACGATCCTTTCATGGTTTCCCCGGATAGCGAGAGGAAGGGCAGTCGTGCCGTCTTCGGAATCCCTGACATGGACATTTGCTCCCTTTTGCAACAGCAATTTCACCACGTTCTGATTGCCGTTCTCCGCGGCACGATATAATGGGGTGTGATTAAAGAAATCCCCTTTGTTTACTTCGGCCCCTTTGGACAGCAGGAGTTCGACAATGTCTTTGTGACGAGACCTCGCTGCGTTGTGCAGTGAAGTGGCGCCATATTCGTCTTTCGCGTTCACCTGAGCGCCCTTTGCCAACAGGAGTTCCACAATCTGAAGATGTCCATGGCTTGCTGCCGTGTGCAGAGGTGTTTGCGCAGGCGACCCATCATAGGCGTTGACAAGTTCGGGGTTGTTTTCCACCAGTTTTTTGACCGTTGCCACGTCACCATTTCTTATTGCACCACGGATAGCGCGAAGATTTTTTTTCTCGTGAGTGAAATTGAATAAACTCACATGAAGAACCAGCCGCGTGTCCTTGCGGGTTTGCGGCGACATCCACAACCAACCCACCAGCGGGACGATCAACAACCCACCCAGTGCCATCAGGAGCACTCTTTTCGGAGAGAATGCTTCAGGAGATTTTTCAGGTTTTCTCATGATCTGGCAGGAATCGTCACCCGTGTGCTTCCAACAGGATAGTCTTCCACAAAACCTGCTGCAAAGCATTTCATCCCCTGTTAGCGCTTGCGCAAAAATAACTTCGCCAATTTGATGTGTGGCATCCCGCCGTGGAGGGATGGTTTCCCTCGATGCACAGCCGGGGGCGGCTGTGTCACATTTTTGTCATGGTGTTCAACTTATTTTGCATAACCACTTAACCTGGCCAAGCCAGAACCAAGAATATAAACCGCGGATGACACGGATAGGCGCGGATAGGCGGCCGAAGATCGTCATATCCGTGTCATCCGCGTAATCCGCGGTTAATCTCCCGGAGCCAAAAGGAAGAATGTTGTGCATTTTGCGTGGGATTTCAGCCGTAAGGTGCTAAGCGCAAGTTCCAGATATCAAGGCACCGGGCTTCCGATCGGGGAGACTGACAAACGCTTGCTCATTATCCGGCGGTGACATAAAGTCGGCGGCATGGACGCGCGACGGCCGATGACTTCCAGAGACCGACTGAAGACCGTGTATTCGGGAGGGATTCCGGATCGGGTGCCTTTCCTCCCGACCATTTCCACGGATCACGCCTGCCAGGCGTGTGGACGGAAATTTGAAGACGCCTTGATCAACCCCGCGTTCGGCGCTGAATGCATGTTGGGGGCCGCCGTGCGCTACTCGACTGACGCGGTCCGGTTTCTCATGGGACCCGATGTTGCCTGGTACGATGACAAGGTGGTTGCGGAGGAGGGGGGCAAACTGGTTCAACGCGACCGATCCACCGGTAAGAGGGAGGGGACCTACGACGTGGCGGGCGGCGGGGCTTTGATTCCGTTGGCGCCACCCCCGGTGGTGCGGACCATTCGGGAAGCCGGGGCCATCGAAGTGATGCCGGCCCAGGAATATCTCGAGCGGGGCTATCTGCGGGATGTCCAACGGTGCGTTGCACGCGCCCACGAAAAAGGATTGTTCGTCGTGGGATTATGTTCGAGCCAGACCATCAATTTCATGGTCGAGCAACTGGGCGGATCGGAGGCCGCCCTGTTGAGTTTCCTCGACGCGCCTGATCTGGCGCTTGCGCTCATCAACAAAGCGGTGCCCATTTCCATCGAGAAAGGCAAGGCGTTCATTTCCATCGGCGTGGATTGCATTTACATCGGCGATTCTTACGCCTCCGCCAGCGTGATTTCGCCGGCCATCTATGAGCGGTTTTGCGCGCCGGCCTATCGCGAGGCGGCGCAGGAATTTCATCGCCTGGGGGTCTTCTGCTACAAGCATTGTTGCGGAAACTACAATCCGTTGCTGGCCGGCCTGCTCACGGTCGGAGTGGATGCCATGGATGGAATTGACCCGACCAGCGGGATGAGCGTCCGGTACACCAAGGAAAAAGTCGGGGACAAACTCACCCTGATGGGCGGGCTGAGCTGTCTCACCCTCCTGAATGGAACGCCCGAAGAAGTCTTTGCCGAAGCGCGAAAATGCGTCGAGGCCGGTAAACCGGGCGGACGTTACGTGCTCGGCAGCGCGTGCGCCGTCCCGCGTTTCACTCCGTCGGAGAACATGCTGGCCGCCGCCCGCGCCGCGCGGGAGTGCGGGAGTTATGAGACTCGGTAACTATTCACTTGGCGTGGCGACACCCGTGGCGCTGCCATGCACTTTCTCTGTGTTCTCTGTACTACTAACCTTTGGAATCTTGATTTGGCAGAAAGATTCACATCTGCGCGCTTGAGTGAGT
>JACQHZ010000408.1 GCA_016198745.1 Verrucomicrobiota bacterium | reverse complement strand
TTTGCAATACAAAGGGATTGGGAGTGCATTTTCGATCCGGAGTGGCGCTTGGAGGCAAAACCAAACCTTGGCATCGTCCGTCTGCTCGGTTTGTTCATACGTTGCCCTGCGTTGTATTGCAAACACTTGCAAAACTCCCATTATCAGCCTGTCGGGCGCAAGTTCGACAGGCTGCTAGCCAGCGGCTCATTTTGGCAACCTGAACGCGTTCTGCAGAACAAAAGCTCAGCCAACCCGCACCACCCGGCATTTTGGGGCTGCAGCGGTTTGGTTGGCGATTTTGGTCCATGACGGCCAGGGTACTGGCTTATGCGGCCCACTTCAGATTCAACCTCTTTTGGTTGAGAGCACAGTCCCGCAGATAAAGGTTGATCAGGTTCTGGTAAGGCATCCCAAGGCCACCGGCGAGGGTCTTGAAGTAGCCAACCGTCGCCTTGTCCAAGCGGATGGTGATTGGTTGCTTGAGATGTTTAAGGTAAGGGTTTCTTTCCCCCTTCATCTTTCGAAAGTCGTAGTGGTCTCTCATAACGTCACATCCAATTCCAGTAATCGGTTTCTTCTTGGTTGTTGGTTTTTCGGGCGGAAATGATCCGGATGACCGTGTCACTTTGCCGGTAGCAGTGGCATACGATAAGCACTCGCAGACGAAAACTGATTCCCAATATCAAGAAGCGGTCTTCATCCGTCGAGTGGTCGGGATCCGAGAAGCGAATGGCGTGTTCATCCAGGAAGACGGTTTGCGCTTCCTCGAAGGAAACGCCATGCTTCCGCTGGTTTTCACGGTTCTTCACTTCATTCCATTCGAAGCGCAACTCGCTCATATGTACAATGTATGGCTATAGCCATCTGCTGTCAACTCGTTTCCTCTCGCCTCGATCTGGACATAATCGCCAACTGTAGCGGCGGTTTATGACCGACGCCGGGTGGTTCTCGACGGAAAACGCGGAACGGCGGTCACCCCGAAGCTTTCGGGGCAGCGTTATCGATGGTTTGTTGATGCCGTTTCACTCGAAGCCACTTGGCTGCGGCAGCCGTGGCTGCCAAGCAGAACGGTTCTTACGTCCGGATTTGGGTCTCGCCGATGCCTCCATTCAGGCGCATCACCAGATTGCCGGCATCATTTAGCAGGCGCCAATCTCTCCAGCATCGTTCTTCAGCAAATTCTTTAGGGCGGTTTCAAGCAATTCTCGACGAGCCAACCCTGATTGCCATTCCCGAGGTATCCCTGACTCACCCCAATAGGCGCCTGCGAGTTGGCCGCAGACCGCTCCGGTTGTATCCGCATCGTCGCCCAAGTTCACGGCGCGAAGCACCGCCTCGCGGAAATCAACCGCGTTATAAAAGGCCCACAAGGCGGCTTCCAGGCTCTTGACGACATAGCCCGAACCGCGGATTGCGGGCGGCTTTTTCTGTCGAAAGCTCCCAGACGCGACCTCTTGAATTTCGGGGTGCAGCCTGTGGATGCTCAGAATTCGCAGTAGCGGCTCCCAGTTTTCTCGGAGAACCTGCTCACGTGGGAGTCCGTGGACGAGGGCGGAAAGGACTGTCGCAAAATAGGCACAAGCGGAGAGGCATTGTGGGCTGGCGTGGGTTGGCAGACTCGATTCAATTGCGTATCTGACCAACTCCTCCAACTGACTTGGGAAAAGAGCCGCATAACGGATCGCAATGGGCGCCAGCCGCATAATCGAACCGTTTCCACTCGCACTCTCTGCGCTGTCACCGGAAAAGCGCGCGTCTCCGTGACGCTCGAAACGCGACAGCGCCGAGCGGGTTGTAATCCCAATATCAAAGCAGGAACCATTGACGGAGTACTTCCCGCGCCGCCACCAAGCAAGATAACGCTGGGCTTGATCATTGAGGGACCAACCCACTGCCGTGCTGTCGGCCAGAGCGAGGGCCATACTGGTATCGTCAGTCCACTCGCCCGGCGCTAATCCGTGAGGACCACCTGTGCGAAAACCGGATACCGGCTCAAAAGACCCTGGACGCTGGAATTCGACTGCGGCCCCCAAGGCATCGCCAACGGCAAGCCCGAACAGCATGCCGCGCTGCCTGTTCTTGTCTACAATAACGTTCATGTGCGGGGTGGTTTGAACGATGGCGACTAACTTCCGCAATCTTGCACCGTAAGCACATGCGGAGCATCGACTGTTGGTGGCGCCGCATTCCCGGCAGTATCCCATCCTGCAGCAACCACACCGGAAACCGATCTCGGAACTGCCGCAGCCGAAGCACTTGTCCCGGTCAAGCACTCCAAGGTTCACGAGGGAACCAAGGACCCTCCGGGTGCGCAGTTGAACCTCCATCGGAATTTTTTGCTCGTTAAGTGGCAGAAGAAAAGGGCCCTGATAGCCGCAGCCTGCGGCCAAGTCGTAGATGTCATCAGAGGGGAAAACGAGATGGCTCGTTTTGCATTGAGCGCACGACAGAACATGAAGATCAGACTCGCCACGGACATGCACCCATGATCCACATTGGGAACACCTCAGTCTGAGGCCAAAAATGCGCTTGGGCATCTTCATTCTTCTCCAATTCTCACAAGATCGGTGCGATTTGCGCCAAAGCTAACCATTGAACCGTGAACCCTGCCTGCCTGCCCCCCATCTTGGGGGGGGCCACCCTCTGATCCCCCTTCAGAGGGGGACAGGTGGGTGGGAACTGTTGAACCATGCCCCTGTTTCAAAATTCCACCTCCTGCCTTTGCGTCGTCCAATCACAGCAGCCGTTGTTGCGGGTCTTCGACGACATCGGCGGTGAGGGCTGGCCGTTGTGTGCGCCTCTTTTCCATGATGAATTTGTCCAGATCGCTCTCAAACGGCACGGGATAATCGCCGGTGTAGCATGCGGTGCAAAATCTGGAGGGCGGATGTCCCGTTGCCCGGACCATCCCGTCGAGGCTGAGATAACCGATGGAATCGGCGCCGAGATACGTCTTGATTTCCTCCATGGAATGCGAGCTGGCGATCAACTCCTTGCTGGTGGGGAAATCGATTCCGTAATGGCACGGATGCCGGTGAGGCGGGCAACTGACGCGCACATGGACCTCGCGGGCGCCGGCTTCACGGAGGTTGATCACCCGCGCGCGCGCGGTGGTGCCGCGCACAATGGAATCGTCCACCACCACCACGCGTTTGCCGGCCACGGCGGTTTGGATGAGGTTCAATTTCACGCGCACATTGAAATCTCGGATCAACTGGGTGGGCTGGAGGAAGGTTCGTCCGATGTAATGGTTTCTGACAAAGGCGAAGGCGATTGGGATTTTGGATTCCTCGGAGTAGCCGAGCGCGCAATAATTTCCGGAGTCCGGCACGGGCACCACGACATCGGCATCCACGCGGTGTTCGCGGGCGAGCAGACGGCCCAGTTCCATTCGGACGTGCGCCACCGTGCGTCCTTCGAGGCTGCTGTCGGGCCGCGCGAAATAGACGTACTCGAAGATGCAGAGCGCCTTGCGGGCTTCCGGATGCTCCATCTTTACCGAACGAAGTCCGTTTTTGCTGATGATCACAACCTCTGCCGGGTCAACGTCGCGCACGAATTTCGCATGGATCAGATCGAAGGCGCACGTCTCCGAGCTGAGGATGTAGGCGCCGTTGAGCATGCCGATGCTCAGGGGGCGGAACCCTTGCGGGTCGCGCACGCCGATGATTTCGTTTTCGCCCATGATCACCAGGGAATACGCGCCGCGGATGCGTCCCAACGCATGGAGGAGGGTGTTCTCACGATCGCCATGCCGCGGCTGCGCCATCAGGTGCAGGATGATCTCGCTGTCAACGGTGGTCTGAAAAATCGAGCCGTACGCTTCGAGTTCATCCCGCAGGATGTTGGCGTTCACCAAATTGCCGTTGTGAGCGATGGCGATCTGGCCGCGGGAACAGTCCACCAGGATCGGCTGCGCGTTTTTCGGGGAGCTTGAACCCGTGGTGGAGTAGCGCACATGCCCGATGGCGCGGCTGCCTTTGAGCGTGCGAAGGATCGCGTCATCGAACACCTGGGAGACAAGTCCCATGCCCGTGTGCCGCCGGAGCGGTTCGCCGTCGCCTTCCGACGCCACAATGCCCGCGCTCTCCTGGCCGCGATGCTGCAGCGCGTAAAGCCCGTAGTACGTCAGCAGCGCCGCGTCGGGATGGCCGAAGACGCCAAAAAGACCGCAATGATCACGGGGACGTTCCCCCGCGATGACAGCATCATCTTGACCCTGGCAAGTGGTGAGCATTTCCGCCGCGAGCATAGCAGAGAGGGCGCGGGGCGGAGCAATCAAATTTTCGGTGAGGACCTGAGCAGGAACGCCCGCCGTCAAACGCGGATTTTGACCACGACCTTCCTGACTTTCACCGGCGCGGTCACGCAACAGCAGGGCTTGTGGCCGTCATTCGGATAAAAGAGGGCGAAATGGCGGGGAGCAAAAATCAACGAGGTCGCGGGCGCAAAATCCCGATACAGAAGGTAATCGTCCTTGGCGACGTAGGGCGTATCCACCGTCAGGGCGGCAATAGGCGCGTATTGGATCAACTCCTCGCCATCCGCCACGTATTGCAGATCGATGTAGGTTCGATGCGATTCGAATTTTTTCCCCGCGGCAGGGGTCGTCGCATAACCTTGAACCAGCGCGAACACATTGGCGCCGTCCAATTCGTACCTGCCATCCGGCGTGTCCGGTTTGAATGCCTGAAGGTAGCGGAATCCGCGGGCGAAGCCTGCGCCGAGATGTTCGTAAAGAGCCGAGTGTTCCAGTGTGTCGAAGATCATGGGAAAGATTTGTTCGTAAAGATTGGGGGTGGCATGAGCGTTGACGAAAAGCGCGAAACGGTCAATATGGAATATTCACGGACGGCATGCTGATGAACCCGCAGCGAATGATTCTGCTTCGTCAAATGGCGATTCTGGCGATTGTCATCGCGATGACCGCCTTGTCCCTTGCGGTGGCCGGCGCCGATAGCGCGACGGCAGAACCGGTTCAGACGCCGGCGCGCGACACGACGATTCTCCAAAAAGAAACGCTTCGCATGGGAAAAGGCGTTTCCCGCGTGGCAGCGAATTTTTCGGCCCTCATGCGGCGGGAATGGAAGGAGATTGGCGAACTGACGCGCGCGGTCCTTGTCCATGCCATGCTCTGGGGATTGGGCGCATGGATCGGCGGTTCGGTCGCCGGCTACGCATTGTATCGGGCGCTCCGACAAAGGTCGCCCCTCGACCGACCCGGCGGATGGCGCCGGTTTGTTCGTTGGCTGTGGCCGGCGTTTTTCGTCGTCTCGATGGGACTGGGGCTTGGTTACGCCGGGACATGGTGGGGCGGCGGAAGGGCTTTCAACCATCAAATTCGCGAAAAGAGATCGCTGGACCGGATCGCGATCCATCTGATCTGCGCCGTTCTGCTGGACCGGGTTCAGTATGAAGCCACGGGCGAAGAGACCGTCGAGAACTTCGCGCGTGTGCTCGGCGATTCGGAAACCATTGACCGCCTGGCGGAGGAGGATTTTTCCCGCGGGTTGCACGACCTTGAGAAAAAACTCCCGGGATCATTCATGCAAACCTGGTGGCTGCCCGTGATTTCGAAGGCCAGTTGGTCGGGTTTGCTGACCGGCGTTCAGGGCATTCATCCCCGGCTGCTTTTTGTGATGCTCATGGATCATCCGAATCTGGATGAGTACGTCCGTCAGCATCCGGAAGCGAACCCCGCCCTCATGGCGTTGTCCATGAACCTTCGAGTGCTCCGGCAGAACGCCTGTTTGTGGGCGAACCAGGCAGTTTATCCCAATGTGATTCTTGGCGTCACGGGCGGGTTGGGATTGCCGCTGCTGTCGTTCGGCCTGTACCGGTTCGTTCTCTGGTTGTGGTCAGTCATCTCAACCGTCCGGCAATGGCATTGACGTGACGGTTCATGCTCCAGTTTTCCTTGTCGCTCGCGGTGTGAATCTCAACCCAATAAACGCATTCAGCTTTTCGATTGGTATGCTGATAACCAATTGCAAAATCCCACCGTTGCGCGTTTGGCTCCTGCTGCTGAAGGGCTGTGTCCACGTCCGCGATGCCGGTCAACTTGCGCGTGTTTGTCTGATTCAAGGGTTTCCGGCAGACTGCCGGAATCGAAGCGGGAGCGGCAA
>JACQHZ010000418.1 GCA_016198745.1 Verrucomicrobiota bacterium | reverse complement strand
CCGCCGTGGCGGGATCGCCTCCCTCGCTTGCCACCCTCTGCAGGGTGGGCGTTGATCCCCCATGTGGGGGACAGGCACCGCAGCGCCCTCCAAAATTCCTCCTTACGTCCGGATTTGGGTTCAGTTCCTTGCGCCATTGCGTCATGGCGCGAGGGTTCATGTTGGATCCCGCTTCCATTCCAAGTGAAGGGATAAGCTGAACGGGTGCGTTTCATAAATCAGAAAAGCGTGATGACTTTGTCGGTTTCAATGGACTCGATGGCGGCTGCGAGGACTTTCTGCGCGGCCAGGCCGTCGGTTCCGGAGCCGTCGATGTCTGCGGGCGCCACGCCCGCGGAGACCTCCTCCAGGAACTTGCCGATCCGGTTGCGGAAGGTGTCCTCGAAATCGCGCATACCGCCGAAGGACGGATTCGTATAGACCGTTTTCTCCAGCGAACCGGCCGGGTAAAGCGTGAGTTCCCGGAACATGTCGTCGAGCACGAACCGGCCGCCGGTTCCTGCCACTTCGCAGCGCTCCATGGGGTGCCCGCGTTCGATGTCATAGCTGCCGGTCAGGCCGCCGACCACGCCGCTCTTGAACCGCATGTTGAAATGGGCCGTGGACCAGATCTGCCGGCCCGGCGCCCTGGTGGCGAAGCATTGCACGGCCTCGACGTCGCCGCAAAAGTAGCGCATGACATCGATCGTGTGGGGATGCAGGGCCTTGATCTGGAAGAACGGAGCGCTCTCGGTCGAATTCTTGATCCACATGCTCATATTGATGAAGAGCAGGTGGCCCAGTCGCCTCTCCGCCACCCACTTCCGGGCCAGAACCGCCGCCGGCGTGAACCGGTGGTTCAGGTTGATTCCGTAACACCGGTTCTTCTCCCGCGCCTTGGCGACCATCTCCTCAGCCCTGGGGATCTCGTTGCTGATCGGCTTCTCTCCCAGCACGTGGCAACCCGCCTCCAGGGACTGCATCGTCGGCTCGTAATGATCGCTGCCGTACTCGTGACCCCCGGTGGTCACGCTGCAGAGATCGGGTTTCAGCGCCTTGAGCATCGTCGGTGTGTCGTAGAACGCCGGCACGCCAAATTCCTTCGCATTCGCGTCGGCCCGTTCCCGAACGCGGTCGCACACGCCGACGAGTTGCGCCAGCGGATTCTCCCTGTAAATCCGCGCATGGCGGTTGCCGATGGGACCCATTCCGATTACGCACACTTTAAGCATGGAGGTTCTTAGATTTTTTCCACGCGGGGATCGCCGTGGAGCGGCGGCAACGCATGCGGCCGCACCAATTCCCCGCCGTTCTCGTAGGATTCGATCACGGCCCAAATATACTCCAGGGTCGCGAGGGCGTCGCGCCCCGAGGAACGCAGGCGCTCGCGCGGGACGCCATTCGTGACGTCCTCCAGGAAAGCGTGAATGCGCAGCGGAAAGGTCGCGCCGAAATCCTTGATGCCGGTATCCAGAATTTCGGGCGTCGGACCCTGGCCGAGGCCGAAAGACTGCCCCGGCTTGGGCGCCGGCCAGTAGGTCAGTTTCTCGATGCAATTCTCGATGCAGAAGGTACCCTTGCTTCCCGCCACCTCGCAACTCCACCAGCCGCCGAGTCCCCAGACCGCGTCACCACGCTGGCTTAACAAATAGCCAATGGTCCCGTTTGCGAACATGCAGTGCACGCTGTTCACAGACACGAGCAGGTCGCCCTTGTTCTTGCGGAAGCCGGACTTGGTGGAAAAAGATTGCACGTGGGTGATGTCGCCGCAGAAATGGCGCATCACGCTAAAGGGATGCGTCAGGAACGCCTTCATGTGGGCGTAAGGCTGGTTGAATCGCGGCGACTTGTTGAAACTGTACGTTTCCTCGCCGCCGTTGAAGCCGACCTTGAAGAGCAGGTAGATGAGCTCGCCGATCTGCCCGTCCTCCATGTACTTCTTGGCGCGTTCCGCGGTGGGCGTGAAGTAATGGTTCAGGTTGCAGCCGAGGTAGAGCCTCTTTTCCGAGGCGTACCGCACCATTTCGCGCGCCTCGCCGATGTCGTGCGCCAGCGGCTTTTCGCATAGCACGTGTTTGTCCGCCGCCAGGGCCTCCATCGTCGGCTCGAAATGCCAACTGCCATTCTCATAGCCGCCGGTCGTCACATCCACGACGTCGAGTTCCTCATGGGCGAGCATGTCCTTGAGACTGTAGTACGCCTTGACCCCGTGCGTGGCCGCCGCCGCGTCGGCCTTTTCCTTCACCACGTCGCAAACCGCTGCAAGTTTCGCGAGTGGATCCTGCTTGTGGCTGGCCGCGTGCGTGTTGCCGATTCCGCCCATGCCGACCAGGCCCACTTGCAGTTTTCCGGATGATTTCGAATTCTTCGTCATAATGGTCTCCAAGTTAGAGAGAAGCCTGCCGCAGAATACGCCAGCCCGCCAAAAAGCGCCAGCACACTGTTGCCGACATTTTATACAATTTTGTCATGCGGCCGGTTGCGCCCAGGACTCTCGAGATTTCCTCGAAGGCACACCTGTGCCTTTTTCCCGGTTAAATGATCGCCGAGATTCATTCCCAGCCGATCAGATAGGTGCGGTGATTCTCACCGGGAAAACTAATCGTGTTGGTGTTCGTTCCCAGCGTTTGGTCTGTGAGAAGATCGAAGATGCGCCTCTGCCTTTGGGGCAAGGCGATCGTTTTGTGACCCGCATCGCGAGCGTGCAAACCCACCAGGACGGAAGCGGGATAGCACCCATCGTCGCTCTCGCTGTAAATGTGCAGGCCGGCTGCGCGAGCCAATTCGCGGATGACCGTTGGACTGAGGTGTGGCGCTGAACTGTAAACCGAAGTCCAGTCTTTGAATTTCTTGCGAACCGGTAGGGGAACGGAGTTCGTCATGAATCGCCGTTACTTGGTCTTGGCAGAAGAGTTGTAGAGTTTTTGGATTTCCTCGGGAGGCAAGCACTTCGGAAAGATGCGCAGCTCATCAAAATCCCCTTTGGCCTGTTTGCCAAACAGGGAGCCGATGTGAAGCGCGTCGTCGATTTCCGGAGGGGGTGCGCGCAGATCCCCCCGGCCCGCCTCCTTCCCGTCGGTATATAAGACGAGTTCCTCCTTGTCCCACGTCACGGCAATTTGGCGCCACTCGCCAGCCTGCCATTTCGGCTTGCACACCGCAAAGGTTGGGGTGTTGTCTGAAACGGACACGGCTTGCAGCATATTGTGCGGAGGCGCCGATTCCTCGAAACGAATGATAAAATAACTGGCCGCGGCTTGTTTCTTGTTCGAGGCGTACACCAGGATATGGGGCGAATCGGTGGCGGGGACATCAAAGGACGGGCGATACCAGAAAACCACCGTGCCCTCATCCTTCGGCCACATGTCCCGGGTATCGTACGCGATCACCGCGCCATCGGTTTGAACATTAAGCCCCCCTTTCCCATTGTGAGCCGATTTGGGATCCACCGTCACCAGGGAGGCTCTTAACGGTGCGGTAGAGGATGTCGAATGATCCGCGATCGTCGATTCATCCCACGAGGCGTAGAAGCACGGTTCCACCGCGAGACCGGGTAGTCCCGTGAGAAACAGGCTCCCCAAGATAATGGAAAATGTTTGGCGAGCGCCCATCGGTTCTGAAACGGTGAGTTTGAATAAGTGCAGAGAAGTTTTCATGTTCATCAGGGGTGAATGTTTACTGGTTCTCTTTCGTGGATTCGGTTTTTAAAGAAAGACTCCGCCTTTCGACCGTCGCCTACGAAATAGAAACCCGTCTCGTTACGGTCAAGATCCACACTGAATTGTTTGACCTTCCTGAATAACACGGCGCGCTTGAACAGATCATACACATCGCCTTCCACGGGAAGATTGATTTTCTTGACGCCTCCGCTGTGCGCATGGATGCCGATAAAGTTCGTGGTGGCGTAAAGGGCATCGTCCGATTCGAGATAAATGTGACAACCCGCGGATTTGACAATGTCCCGCAGCAACCGGGGCGGCAGCATGGGGGCCGCGGAATAAACCAGTTTCCAGTCGCCACAGTCTTTATAAATCAAACTCGCCTTATCCGACTTGACGAGCCGTCCCAGTACCATTGCGGAGGGATCGTCCACATAAAAGGTTGGCGCAACCTCCCCGTTGGCACATCCGTAAACGATACCCGTTGATTCCATGGGGGTTGTTCCCAATCGTTCCCCGTCGATCTTGACCGCCAACTGAACCGGATCCGGCAACATCTTGACGCTCACGCCCAGCAGCGAACTGATGTTGTCAACGGAAAGATTCTCCTGCACATAACCGGGGGCATAAACAAAAACCAAGGTTCGTCCATTTTTCATGTACCGCTGCTTCAGCATTTTTCGTTGCGCGTCGGAAAGGTGAAAACAGTTCACAAAAACGAGACACTTGAAATCCGGAAAATCCTTCCGTTCCAGATCGCTCAGGAGATAATACCGGTGCGCCGCCCCGGTTCGGAAGAAGAGCGGCCGTTGGTGGTAAAGGAAATGACCTTCCAGGCTGGAGGGAATCTTCCCCATGTAGGCGGGACTCAGTTCATCCACGATTACCGCAAAATCGGCATTCCGCGGTCGCCGGTCGAAACCATGTGAAAAGTCATAAATCGGTTTAAAACGGCCCAGTTCCTTCACCAGACGCGGCTCACCCATGGTGTAACCGGCTCCAAAATCAAGGAATTCGATTTCCACGTTGCTGGTCACGTCCATGCTCAATTCCCGCCGGAAAATATGGACATCATCCTTCAAGGTATTGGTCCGCTCGACATCCTGGGGCGACCAATGGGTTCGAAGATCCGGTTGGGAACAAAACAGTTTCCCGTGCAAGGTGAAGGTGTTCGGCGGCGCCATGAACCCGCCGGTGCCTCCGATGGCTCGTTCGAAAATATAGCCGTCCGTCGGCGATGCCAGCATATCGAAATCGGGTGAATCCAGAATCTTGCGCAGGGCATGGTGCCCGGAATGCAGGCCGGCATTGCCATCGGCAAGGTGAAGCGCGTAGCCGTAAAACGCAAAACACAGGGACCGTCCGTCGGTTTCCTCCTTGACCGCTTTGGCGAAGCGCAGCAACGAATCGGCGATCACCTCGCTGTAATAAATGTAAAAGTCGATCACCCGGGCGTGTTTTTGCGGATCCCGGAAAAGGCCCGCGACGGCATGCTCGCGTTCCTTTTTCAATGGCACGGTAATGCCGGATCGAGTGACCGTCGGATCGTGCCATGCCTCGCGGATTCGGCCCTCGTCTTTATATTTCTTTTCCAGCCATTTTCTAAACCCGGCGGCCATCGGTTCGGAAACATCCACGTCGGCATCCATCCAGCGCCAGTGGAACCATTCGTAAGGTGATATGCAGAAACCGGCCACATGCGAGGCATAGGGCTGCGCCTTAATATGACGAATGAGTTGTCGCAAAGCTTCGCCGGTGTCGTTCCTCCATTTCTCCGAGCCAAAGGATGGAAAGCTTTTCCAGGCGCCGCCATAATCCTTGATTTTGCCGCCCGATTCTTCGCTCTGGTAAAGCTCCTTGGGATTGATCTCCGTCCAAAAAGGATATTTGGGGAATTTGGTCAGGGCGCCCAGATCGCACGCGGTGACATCGGCGTTAATGAAAAAGTACCCGTCGGGATTCTCCGCCAGGTATTGATACACGGTCTCATCAAAGCGCTGATAATCGTACTCGTTGGGAGCTTGCCACCCCATGTCACCGGTGTTCATCGCCGGCATGATGTTGATCTGCCGGCAATTGGCCGCAACCCGTTTGTCGAACCTCGTAAACCAATGGTGCAATAGCGTGTGCGGTTTCCCATTGATATAGGCGGTGGGAGTGTTATTGAGCGGCCGGATCGTCACTTTTGGAAATCCGCGTAACTCTTCAACGGGGTTTTCAAAGGAACCAATGGAATCGTCCTTGGCGTCCGGCCGGCTGATGATGGCATCCCCGCTTCTTAGCACGAGGTCATATCGCCCCTTTGGAAAATAGTCGGGCAGTTTGATGCTTGCCGATGCCTGGCCGGTTTTCTCATTTTCGCTCACTTGCATTTTCACGTCGGTTTCCCACAGCATGACCTGGCCCAGTCTGAACGCCAGACGACCGCCATTTTTCTTCAAACAGGGGCCCACCGCGTTTTCTTCAAAGGACAACTTGATTTCCACGGTTCCGTCCGGGACCAACGTGATGTTGGATTTGGCCTGGAGTTTGGTCGCCTTGCGAAGATTCGGATGATGGATGGCGCCCCACGGGGGTACCGGTGCTCGCCCAAGGGACAACGCCTCTTTCCAACCACTGATATCGGCATCCGTTTTCAACCAATTGCCATCCTCCCCTTTGGTTGATTTCCACGAGGGGTCCGTTTTGATGGTGAGAGTGGTTCCGTCCGCCAGGTGAACCACACCCTCCGCCAAGAGGCCGGCCGGACCTTCAATATTGAAGGTTTTGATCGCGATGACATTTTTTCCGACAACCAAATGGCTCTTGATGTCGTACTCGCCCGGCGTTGCCCACCTGCCCCCGGTCCCGACCTTTTGCGAGTTCACATAGAGATCGTAAGCATTGTCCGCCGTCACCAGCATCCGGGCGTATTCAACTGGATTCGGCAAATTCAGGTCATATCGAAAATACCGGTGGGAATTGAGGCAATCCACGGCGGGATCTTCGGGATACCAGATCCACTCCGCCTGCCAAGCACCGGATCCTTCATCGAGACGACCAAAATCCCTCAGGGTGATTTTGAATATTCGAGCGCACCGGATATTGCGCAAGGTAAAACTCCCTCCTTTCCCTTGGAAAAGAAGGCCGGCCTTGAACCAGGCCGTCTCGGATGGCGGGGTGACCGTCTCCGAAAAGGCGATTGCTCCCTCCATCGGGGCCTTTTTTTTCAAGGTTTTTTCCTCTTTGTTTAACAACTGATTGTTTACGTCGTAATACTCAACCCGGAACAAGAGGGAGGGCATCTGTTCGAGACGGTTGAGTTTTCCATCGCCTCGAATGCTAAAGGTTCCGGGAAACGAACAATCGACGGTCGGGAATTTGAGCGTCAGATGACCCAACCCCTTTTTGTCAGCGGAAAAAGTAAAAATGTTTTTTCCGCTTTCCTTGACCAGCTTAACGGCGCCATTTTCGACCCCGCTGATTTCAAAATTCCATGGAACCCCGTTTTCATTGAGATTGGTGTCGCTGACATCCCAATCCTCGACGTTATCCCAGCCCTCCGGCAATGCTTTCAAGGATACATTGTCGACATAACTTGTCCCCTCAAAATCGCCATGGCATACCACGATCCTGGCGTACTGGGCGCTGGCGGGGGCGGAGGCATTGAGGACCGCCCGTTCCCACTTGCCGCCCGTTTGGACGGTTTTGGACCAATCGCTCTTGATCAATTGGTTGGAATCATTCATCCACTCGATCTGAAGACAAACCCCCTCCAACCGTTTACCCCGTTCTGACGGAATCGTCGTCCAGGAACTGCGACCATTTTCCGAAGTTTTCAGCCAGCCACTCAGGCGGTAAAAACATTTGGGGGTAATTTTGATTGGCTCCTCAGACGTAATATGACTGTAACTGCCCAAACCGAATTGGGAGTGAATCTGACTGGCGCATCGGGATCCGAAACCAGGGCCTGAGTCGGCCAGCGCAAACGCCATGCCCCGCCCTTCCTTCTTGAATTTCCAGCCAAATGGCGCCTCCGCATTCACCGCTTCGAAATCACCATTGACGACCAGCTCCTGGTCCGGTCGGAGATCCGGGGTTTCGGCCCCACCTGTCGATTTATCGGCGCTGATTTTCTTGACCTGATTTTCCGGCGGTTTGATTTCCACTTTGCCCTTTGCCACGAAAACATCGTCAAACCACACCTCCCCGCGAAGGCTTCGGGGCACGAGATAAACGGCAATGGTGCGTGTCTCCGCGCTCAGGGTCAGCGTTTTTGTGTAGTAGTTCCAGTCACTGTTCAGTTGCGGACGGATTTCATTGTGACGGATGCTTTTCCCATTTCCGTCAACTTCAAGCAGTGAAAACAGGCTATCGCCTTCCTTGCCGTTGTTTTTCGAAAAACCGCCAAAGGTGACATCCTCCCCCCCGTTGACCTGGATGGAATTGGAGAACACCGGCATCCAGTTGTTGCTGGGGTCTCCCTTGATGTTCAAGGCGTAATTCCCCGAATAACACGTCCGGTTGTCTGGAGAAGCCGCCTTCTTGACATCCTCCGTGTAGGTTCCCCACCCGTCCGGGAAATCCGCGGTGATTTTTTCGAATCCGCCGTTGACCACGAGATTTTCCGCGGCATAACCCCGGTTGATTTCCGCCACCCACATTGAAAACGTGAGCAGATTGATTGTGAGGATCGTTTTCATGGAATATGGAAAGGCCGATCCTATCGCGAGCGCCATCATTTAATCCCGTTTTAGATAAGTATAGGGAGCGTTCTGAATCGACTCCGCGCGCTTCATCCAACTGGCATGCCCATCCAGCCATAGAATATTTGCGCCGCCAGAGTGGCGGGATTGAATTAAGCCGTTGCCCTCCACGTCAACAAAATAAAAAGGACGATCCGGAGCAGCCGCCATATTCGCGTCGCATAAGAGCACCAGTTCTGAGGGATGGGCCGCCTGACCAATCCTCAGTGAATCCCCCGGATTATTACCAGACGGCGCTGGGGGTATGACATTATCGCCAACGCCAACGGCGTTGTACCCATAACTGACATACGCGTACGTCCAGATAACGTTCGGATTTTCTAAAAACGTTGTCGACCACGATGGCGCATATTTTTGTGTGGCCAGGCAATAATACACCTTGGTATTTCCAACAAATCCACTCTGCTTTAACGCGTAGGGCCAGTTCCATACCGCAACATTTGGGTGCATGGCGATGTTACAGGGCGGAAATCTGCCGTCGTTGGCATCGCTGTACATCAAGAGCACCAGCCCAACTTGACGGAGATTGTTAACACAGGCCACGGAATTGGCTTTGGTTTTTACCCTGCTAAGCGCCGGCATGAGCAGCGCAGCTAAAATTCCGATGATAGCAATGACCACGAGCAGTTCGATGAGCGTAAAGCCGTTCGGAGGTGACAGGGATTTCGGAAAACGGCCTGCTCGATGTTCAACTGAAGGGAGGCGTCTCGTGTCTCGTGTCTCGTGCCTGCCACTCGCAAGGCGTGGTCCCGCCGGCAGCACCAGCGGGCACGGCAGAATCACTTCGGTTGTCTCCGGATAGCGCGAGCCAATCCGTTCCAGCAACATCTCCGCGGCCCGTTCGCCCATGCGCACAAAATCGGGGCGCGTCGTCGGGAATCGTTCCCCCCACGTTTTCTCCTGCAAATCGTCGAACCCAGCCACCAGCATCTCTTCCGGCACGGCAATCCCGCGCGACCGCAGATGTTCAATGCTCGCTTCCGCGTACGGATCGTACGGCGTGATCAATGCCGTTGGCCTTGGCCTCAACGCAAGCACCCGTTCCAGTGCCGCCACATGCCCTTTCGTCATGGGTCCTTTGCCTTCGAACGCGATCACCCGCTCCGGCGCAAACGGCTCGCCCGCGTCCTCCAGCGCCCGACGATATCCCGCCACACGATCGTCCACCGAACGGTACGGAATCGCGTCGTCAAACTTCAGAAAGGCAATCTGCTTGCGGCCTTGCTCGATCAAATGCCGCGTCATTTCCCGTCCCGCCGTCCAGTTGTCAAAAATCAGGTGCGGACGTTTCATCCACGGCTGATACAAGTCCACCACCACGATCGGGAAATCGCGGAACTCATGGCCCAGGTACTCCTGCTCCGTTAACCGGCACGTCGTCGGAGAAAGGACGATCCCCTGCACGCCACGCTGTTGCATCCGCTCGATCTGCCGCCGCTCCTCCGTCACGCTCCAATTGCTGCTGGCCACCTCCAGCAGACAGTCCTCCCGTCGGGCAACGAAATCCACGCCCTCAAACACTCGATGCGACAAAACGGGCCGCAGGCTCTGCACAATGCAGCCAATCCGTCTCTGCCGACGTTTTCCCGTTCTCTCGGGCGTGGTCGCCACGTACACGCCGCTGCCCCGACGGGGAATCAACCATCCTTCGGCAGCCAGTGTGGCGACTGCTTTCCCAATGGTCGGTTGGCTGCATTGGTAGCGCATCGCCAACTCGACCGTCGAGGGCAGGCGATCTCCCACCTTCACGATGCCGCTGGTCACGTAATCGCGCAGGATCTGGTCACGAAGGGTTCCAATGATCGGTTTCACGGAAAAGCACTAAATTATCTTGAAAGCAGATTTAGCACTTTTTCGGAAGACCTGTCCACAACTTTCTGAGATTTTGTCATATCGCCGGAAACAGTCCTCCCATGTCCAGCTTATCGGCGCGAGCACCGCCCGGACTCTTCGGCGTATTCGCGGAAGAGGCGAAGGTAAAGCTGGTAGTCTTGATAGGAAACGCCGGGTGGAGTTTGGTGATCACAACTGATCAGGAATCCTCCCGTGACCGCGGTGGGCATGAGCCGCTCAAATTCCGCGCGCATCGCGGCTTCGCCCTGATTCATGGTCATCTTGTCGAAGTGACCGATAAAGCGCATTCGCGGATGCGCCGCCCGCAGGCGGGCAATGTCCGCTCCGGCCTGCCGCTCGATCGGGAGGATGCCGTCCAACCCCGCCTCCTCGAACCAGGGGCCGGCGCGGGTGATGTCTCCGTCGGAATCAATGATCGAGAGGATTCCGCGTTCTTTCAGCAGGGGAACGATCTGCCGATAGTACGGTTTCAGGAACTCATTGAATTGCGCCTGCGACAACATCGGACCGTTATTGTAGCTCATATCCTCGGCGAAGGTCATGAAATCGGGGGTGCAGACCGAGCAAATTTCCTCGATGATGCGCAGGTTCCACGCAACGAGGTCGGTGTTCATGGCGTGCATCAACTCCGGCTGATCGTAAAACGCATACAGGTGCGGCTCGATCCCCATCAGTCCCCGGGGAAACCAGAAGAAGCCCATCAGGGTAAACCACAACACCACCTCGCCCCGGTGTTGCTCCTCAGCCCAGGCGCGCCACCGATCCTTGTCCACAACCGGAGGGGAATAAAGCGCGCCGCGGATTTTCTGGTATTCGTCCATCGTGCGGACCACCGGCGCCCCATGAACCGGCGCAGGGGGCGCTTTCGGGCTGATCCAATCCTGCTTGTACACCTCGAGACCAAAATGGCGGCAGATGTCGTAACGGTCCGTGACGTTCGACGGCAGGCCTTCGCTGTGCCAACGTTTGATCGTTTGATCCCACCAGCCGGCCCATTCCACCAAGGGCAGCCGGTCGAACGGCTGGAAGTTCATCACCGCCTGAAATCGCTCGCGTGAGGTCATTTTTTATTCGCCAAAGATTCCCGCGTTCCATGCGGAATAGGGCCACCACTCCGTCGCTCCCGGGATGGTATCCCATTGGCTGGTCCAGTCCGGTGGATCGAGGTTCGCACTTGCCTTGAGAAACTCGCCGTGGCCATCAACGAAAGCAAAGTTCAAGCCTCTTGGAGAATGGCGCGGGAGACCAGCGACTCCATCCGGGACGGTGTAGTTGAAATACGTGCTGCTGATTGAATACCACCAGTAACATTCGGCAACGAGAAAAATGCGGGCAGGATGTCTTATCTCCGTAAGCGAATGCATCACGGCGGGATAGCCAAAACCAACAAACGTGGCGTTGGCGCCATAAGTCCCATAGTTGCTTTTTGGATTCCTGCCCGGGCACCCACTTTGGCCCGGCCCCCACTTCACCAGCATATCGCTTTTCCCAAGATAATTGGTGATTCGATAAAGCCAATAGGCATCCGTGGGCACACTCACGTTTCCGGCGTCCGTGAGTGGTTTATTGATACTGTTGATCCAACCTTCATTTTCATCCGCCATGATGAGCGTTGCCGTGCATACCTGCCTTAAATGTTGAAGGCAAATGGTCCTTTTGGCCGTCTCTCTGGCTTGTTTCAGGGCTGGCAACAAGAGCGCGGCCAGAATGCTGATGATCGCCACCACCACCAACAGTTCAATGAGCGTGAAGGCATGGATTGTTGGAATGATGGAATGATGGAGTGGTGGAGGACGATGGATGTGCCGTCTTTCGTAACCGCTCAGGTTGTCAGAGCCTGCCCCCGCGAAAGCGAGGGGTTCACGGTTTAACGGTTCAAAGGTTGGAAGAGAAAATGCTTGATCTCCTTGCTTCGCGCCCTGCGTAGCGATTCGCAGAGCAGGGGCATGCTTTTCCCCGCCTGCTGCTGCGCGGGCAGGCAACCGCTGAACCCTGAACCCTTG
>JACQHZ010000416.1 GCA_016198745.1 Verrucomicrobiota bacterium | reverse complement strand
CGCGTGGTGAAGAACGTCGCCGGCTATGACCTCTGCAAACTCTTCGTCGGCGCCCGCGGATCGCTCGGTGTCATTCTCGAAGCTACGTTCAAGCTCAGGCCGCTGCCCGAAGCAGAGAAGTTTGTTCAAGCGCACTTCGACACCCTGGAAAAGGCCGGCGCATTCCTGAGCGGGGTGTGGCGCTCGGAAGTCGCGCCCGTCGCCCTCGACCTGCATCATCAGGTGTCGGGCGGGCTGGAACCGCCTTCCGCATTCACCGTGGTGGCCGGATTCGCCGGTATGAAAGAGGACGTTGCCTGGCAAATCAGCCGGATACGTGACCTCGGCGCCGGCGACTCATCCAGTCTGGAATATGAAAGACGCTTTTGGAACGCCCCTCTCGCGTTGGTCCGCCGCCTGTCAGCGATCCCCTCGAAAATCGTCGGTTCCCTGGCCGGGCTGCAAGAGTCGCCGTTCGTCGCGCGCGCCGGAAACGGCGTCATCTACTACCGCGGCGGACCTGAGCCGCCTAAGACCAAGCCGTCCGGTCAACTCGCCCGTCGCATCAAAGACGCTTATGATCCCAAACACATCCTGTCCGACATCCCGATTTGACCGTAACTGCTCAAGTTCACGGTTCAGGGGTTCAACGGTTCAACGGTTGGAAAAGCATGAAGACCTGCCCGCGCAACAGCAGGCTGGTCGAGCGCTTTCTCCACGTGAAACCGCTTGCCCCGTACCACAGAGTGGTAAACTTTCAACCTTTGAATCCGCCTGGGGCGGAAACCGTGAACCTGACAACCTGGTTAATTACAACTACCTCACGAAATACGAAACGCCCGTGGAAAAGATAACCGTGAACCGTGAACCGGTGAACCTGCTTGGCAGCGCGACCCCACAAGGTGCTTGGCACTGCAGCAGTGTCGCTTGGCAACCGCGTCGCGGGTCGCCGCGACCTGTGGCTGCCCTGCCAGGCAGCTGCGGCGGCGTGGCTGCCAAGCGGCTGCCGCAGCGCCAAGTGCCATGAACCTGAGTAGTTACTCTCCATGAACCCGCCCGTTCCATCGCATTTGAGTCGGTTTCTCGACCAGGACAAGGCGCTGGCGTGCGTTCACTGCGGGCTATGCCTCTCCGTATGTCCCACTTACCTTGAAACCGGCAACGAAAACAACTCGCCGCGCGGGCGGATTTACCTGATGCGCGCGCTTCAGGACGGAAGGGTTCCCCTGCGCAATGCCGTCGTTCATCACATTGATCTCTGCCTTGGCTGCAGGGCCTGTGAAGTCGCATGCCCAAGCGGCGTTCAATACGGCGAATTGCTTGAAGCCACGCGCGATCATATCGAAAAATGCCACACGCGCTCCGCGTTTCAGAAAATTCTGCGACGGATCGTGATCGAGCGGGTATTCCCTTTCCCATGGCGTCTGAAGCTGGCGCTGCTCCCTGCAAACCTGATCCGCCGGTTCCGTTGTGAATGGCTCCTGCCGTCCTTCGCCCGCGACGCCCTGGCGCTGCTCCCTGACGCGATGGACGCAACGGTTCTGCCGGAAATCTCGCCGGCGGCGACGGAACCCAGACGCGGCCGGGTGGGCTTCATCAGCGGTTGTGTCATGAGCGTGATGTTCGGTCGGACCAACCAATCCAGCGTGCGGCTGCTGAACCTGGCCGGCTACGAGGTGGTGACGCCGCCGCGCCAGGTTTGCTGCGGCGCGCTTTACGCTCATGCAGGCAATCTCCGACGAGCGCGGGCCTGCGCGCGGCGGAATATCCGGGTCTTCGAAAAGCTCGACGTGGACGCCATCATCATCAACGCCGCAGGATGCGGTTCGACGCTCAAAGAGTACGGCCAGTTGCTGCACGCCAATCCCAAATGGGCGGAACGCGGCGCCCGCTTCAGCGCCAAGGTGAAGGACCTTGTCGAATGGCTGGCCCCGTTGAAATCCTTGCCGCGCGCGCGCGCGCCGGACCCGTCGCTCCCGGCGACCTATCACGATGCCTGCCATCTTGCGCATGCGCAACGCATCACGGAACCGCCGCGCAAGCTGCTGCGGACATTGGTCGGCGACCGCTGGATCGCCCTGCCGGAATCGGATTTGTGCTGCGGCAGCGCCGGCAGCTATAACCTCACGGAACCGGAGATGGCCCGCCGGTTGCGCGACCGCAAGGTTCAGAACATTTTGAAAACCGGCGCGCGAACGGTGGTGACCACCAACCCGGGTTGCATTCTTCAAATCCAGGCGGGATTGCGCCAGGCAGGCGCCGGCCATATCCGGGTGGTGCACCTCGCCGATTTCCTGGTTGAATCGCTTCGTGAGGCGACGCCGGGTGCATAACCTGCCTCCCGGCATTTTTCCCAACGTTGGTCCCGCCAAGGCGGGTCTTTGCAAACGCGCGATCCGCCGGGCGTCCCGCTCTGCGGTGGACCGATGACGGATGACTCGCCCGCCGCGCCCACAACTATAGGCGTTTTCTGAGCAGGGGGGGAGCTTTTTTTCGGAAGCCATCGGCAAAATCCGCCGCCCGAAAGTCGCTGGACTACCACACCCCCCTGGTCATTTCATAATCTAATTTCGGCGAATACTCCTTCGCAGGGATTGCCCGTTGCAAGAAATGCCTTCCGTTTATGGAGGGCAACGACGATTGCAGCGCATGTCTTGCCGTTTTGCGGTTCGTGAACACAGATGCAGGAGGGCGCATGGTCATGGTCGCCCAGCGCCGCAAGCAGCATTTTTTCATCCGCATCGTCCGGAAATTCTTGCAGAATTTCACTCATCCGGTTCTGCCGCAAATATGAATTGTGGCCGGCATGATTCGGGTCCAGATGCGCGGGCGGCATGTTTGGGCCAATGAACCTGGAATCGGTGTAGTGGTTGGCGTGCGCATACCATTCGGTCTCGGGTGTTATTCTTGCCGTTCGGTCTCCCGCCGTCTCAATGCCGAACACGGCGCCGCTTGGGTCGGCAATCAGAAAATGATGACAGGCCCCAAAAACCGCTTTTTCCAGGCGTTCCGAGGATTCGCGGGCGGTTTTGCATCTCAGCGCCTCGCGGACGGCGAAAAATGCGGTAACGCCCTCCTTCACATCAAGCGTGGGCAGATTATTCAGCATCACTCCCAGACCGTTTGCGTTGAACCCGAACAACCCAACGCTTCCTGAGAAAGCGACCATGAACGTTTCAGGGATGTCATTGCCTTGGAGTGTGAATGCAACCATGTAATCCTGCGTTTTCGGATCGCTGTGGTCGGAAGTCTGGCCGATGAACACTTCCCTTGTTCCCGGCCTGCGATAGCAAAAGGACGTGCAGGCGGTTTCCGGCTTCAGACATTCCAGCTCCCGGAAGTATCTCCAGTAGCCATTGACCAGCCAGATATCATCCATGGACACATTGCTGCCTTCCGCAATGCCGTTTACTTCTTCATATAAATCCGGCGAAAAGTTCTGATGACACCTGATGAATCCGTTTAACAGCTCAGGACTGTGAATGGCGCTTTGATCCCTCTTCATTCGTCTCTCTTCAATAAATGCGCGAATCCGGTCCCGGTGCAGCGCGCCGTGTTGCCTGCCCCGTTCGAATGGGGCGCCCTTCAACTGGTTGATTTGCATCTTCTTTGTAACTACTCAGGTTATCAGGTTCACGGTTCACGGTTGTCTTTTTCACGGGCATTTCGTATTTCGTGAAGTAGTTCCTTGGTCAGGTGATAGACCTTGAAGGTCAGTTCGCGCGCTCCCGCCGTGGCGGGACCACCACTCAATGTCTTCAAAACGCTCGATCTTCATGTCTTTCCAACCGTGAACCGTGAACCATTGAACCCTGAACCTGAGTAGTTACATTTGCTTAACCCCGCCCCCATGACAAATCCTGCCATCGCTCACTGCAAGACGAGCAGTTCATTTTCCTTTGCGCTGGTCGTCCCGCCCGCGATAAAAGACATGGGAAGAAAACGACCGGGCGCCGATGCCCCTCCGCACCGGATGCGTTGTTGAAGCATGCCGACGAGTTCCTCCCCGATTTTCTCGAAGGGTTGTCCGGTCCGGGTCAGTTCGGGGCAGGTTGTGGTTGAGAGGTCCAAACCCGTTCCGCCCACCACGCTCGTTTCGGCGGGTATTTTCACGCCGTGTTCGCGCAGCGCCTTGACTGCGCCCAGGGCCAGCAGGTCGCCGAAGCAATAAACCGCGTCCGGGACCCACTTGCCGCGGGAGAGAATCCATTGCATCGCCCGACGGCCGCCCTCCTCTTCCACCGAATCCGCGATGATCACCCGGCAACCAACCAGGAATCCCATCGGGTTCTGCCCCAAGCCGGCCGCCAACCCCGCCAGGCGCAAGCGATTGGAAACCGACGCTTCCAAGGGAGCGCCCGTCAGAAAAAGAACGCGTTTCTTTCCGAGCGCGCGCCACGCGCCCCCCAACGCGACGCTGGCGCCAAAGTAGTCCGGCGAGACAAAATTGGCGGTGCTTGTTTCCGAGGGGGGATTCAAGTCCACTACAGGTTTGCCGGCCCGGTCGTAACCCAAACGGACCGGATCATTATCCGCGTCAGGAAAAAGGACCAAGCCGTCCAGTTGGGAAACCATGTTCAGCAGCAGCGACCGGTCAAGCCTGCCTTCCCGTTCCCAACAAGCCAACGGCAGAAACCGGACGCCTTTCCCGGAACGGGCAGCCATGTTCAACATGCCGCAGCAGATTCGCTGGCCCCAGATGTCGTTGGACATCGCGCCCGGCGCGGGAATGCCCAAGGTAATGAAGGCGTGATCCGCTTTCCGCCCGGAGGCGAGAAAAAAGGCGCCGTTGCCCACCTCGACGCGAATCCGGCCCTCGCCGGCCAAACGCTGGAAAACCTTCTGAACCGTGAACGTGCTCACTTTGAGCCGCCCCGCCAGTTCCCGGATGGTGGGCAGGCGGTTTCCCTCCTGAATACCCGGTCTTTCAAGTTCGCTTTCCAGGAATCGAAACACCCGTTCCGCCGGCTTCATGCGGATGCCGTTAGGAGCGATGGCCGCACCGGACCGTGCAGGTTGAGCATGGAATGATTTGTTCATGCACAAGGGTTTTAATTGATACAGTTAATACCACTTTAATACACTGTTTCATCATGAAGTCAAGTGATGCGAACGCCTCCTGATCCAAAACGAAAATGGTGTGGCGCCACCGGCCCCGGCGGCGCGCCGAAGGAAACCACCCCGCCATGGCGGAATGCCACATATCAAGACATTGGCATACTTGAAGCAGTCACCCGGCGGCGAACGAGCCGTCGCGTACGAGGAGTCAAAAAGGGATTGCATGATTGAATGAATGTGATATGATAATAACAATCACTGATTGTTAATGTATTGGAGAATGGTAACGACCCGGGTCATCCCTTCGTTCCGCCGTGGCGGGATCATTCCCGTCCCGCCGTGGCGGGATGGGAATCCCGCCCCCGTCCGGACTGGGGGCGTATCGAATATCCTGGATGAGTCTTCGACTGCATGCACCCCTAAAAGCGTTCGTGGAAATGATCTGTGTAGTTGCCGCGCCGCAATGCAAACAGGTGGAACCATGGAGTATTGGGACGCTGGAGTAATGCGAGAACCTGAAAGACGGCACAATCATCGTTCCCCACCACTCCATCACTCCATTATTCCATCACCCCATGCCTTTACGCTTGTTGAATTGCTGGTGGTCATTGCCATCATCGCGTTGCTGGCGGCGCTGCTTGCGCCGGCGTTGAAGCAGGCGCGCGAGAAGGGGCGCGCGATGGTTTGCGTGAACAATCTGCATCAATTCAGCCTGGCCTCATCGGTTTATTCCGATGAACACGACGGCGACCTCATCCCGTGCTACGCGGCCACTCCAGCCTTTAAGGTCTGGGCGCAGTATTTCCCTGCCGCCGGACTCAAGTTCCAGAACTGGGGAGAGGTAGGCATTAATGTTTCGCCGGTGTTCCTATGCCCGACCAGCCCGATGAAGTATGGCGACATTGGCGCCTCGCCGAATCAGCGGTTCAACTATGGGTACAATTACTATCTCGGTCCTGATGTCGTTTACAAACTGGCGGCGGTAAGCCGTCCGGCGGAAAAACCGCAGATCATGGATTCAGCCCCGCGGGGAGCTGCCTGGCCGTATAGCTGCTTCTACTACGAGTCGAACGAATCCACGATGGGGTTCTGGCATTCCGGCGGGGCCAACGTGCTGTTCCTGGACGGACACGTCAGCCGACACGTGCGCGGCGATGCGACGGCCTACTGGTTTGCGGCGCCCCCATGAAAATCACCACCGATTTTGAGTGCGGCCACGGCGCGCCGCGCCAGCTTGGCCCCCGCCACTGGCGGGTTGATACGATTCACGACTATTTCGATGCGAAATCGAGCTGCTCGTACAACCGTTATTTTTGTTTCCGCATCGCGGCCGCGCCGGAGGATCCAGCGGTCACCATTCGGGTGGAAATCCATCCGGACCCCGCGCTCGCGAACAGCCACTTCATGACGCATTTTCCGGGACCCGTCTGGTATGCGGCCCGGAACTGGACGCATTGGGCGCCGCTGGCCCGCACCTGGCCCGCGGCGGTGAAATTCCATGATGACCATATCGAACTGAACATCCCGGTGCGGCCCGGCGAGGAAATGTACGTGGCCGCCGACGCGCCGTTGCGTTATTTCGATCTTGTCGCCTGGCTGGACACGCTCGAACGCTCCGCGCGGATGGATGTGGAATCGCTGGGGAAAAGTTTCGAAGGCCGGGACATCCCGCTGGTGCGCATCCACGGGCGGCAGGCGCAGCTTCCCCGGATGCTGGTTCTGGCCGGCCAGCATCCCTCGGAGCATGGCGGCCCGCGGGCCTGCGAGGGAATCGTGGAGTACCTGCTCTCGTCCATTGCCGAAGCCCGGGAGATCACGGACCACTTCGACGTGGCGGTGATTCCGATGGTCAACCCCGACGGCAATGTGCGGGGCAACAGCGGAACCAACGCGCAACGCCTGCCCGTAAACATCAGCGTCGGTTTTGAGGGGGCTGCGGAAGGGAAACCCCTGGCCATTCACGAAAATCAGCTCTTGTGGTCGTGGCTGGCGCGCGCCTTTCGCCCTGAGTACAGCCTCCATTTTCATGGTTTTGCGGGATGGCGCAACGCGGGTGATTTGCCCGGCGACGGAATCTATGTTTTCCAGGAACCCGAAGGCGTTTTCGACCGGCCTGAGAAGGCTCGCCGGTACAAGAATATTCTCAACCGGTTGCTGTTTGAAACCCCTGCGTTCAGCATGTTTTTCCGGGAAACCGGCGGTCTGACGCCGTCTATGCTCGAACACCAGATGGCGCGCGCCTTTGGCACACTCGGCCTGATTTACGAGGTGAACTGTTCTTCGGTTGGTCCGAGCGAACAATTCCGCCGGGGTCCGGCTGTTCTCGGCGCCATGGCGCGCGCCATCGTGCGGGATGAAATCGCCGGCTGAAATTTTTCCATCGTGATGCTTTCTCATGAATAATCCAACCAGCCGGTGTTTTGCGATGGGGTTTGTGGCGGTCATGGCGTTGCTCCCGGGGCCGGTCCTCAACGCAGGCGAGGCGTTGCGCAAGGAATTTCCAACCGTAAGAGATCCGACAGATCCGAGCCAGGGAAGGGCGAGCAGGTTGGCGGAAGGCTTGTTGTTGTTCGCCAAGCCGGGCGAAAAAGTTCCGGTGCCGTTGGATGCGCCGGCAGGGATGGAGCCGGAAGGCGCCTGGCCGGTCACGTTCGGCATGCCCTTTCCCACCGGCGCGTTGCGGGAACCCGCAGCAGGAACCCTTCCGATTCGTTTTATTGACAGGGATGACGTCGAATTGCCATTCCAGGCCGAGGTGACGGCGCGCTGGGCGCCGGAGGGATCGGTGAAATGGTTGCGCGTGGATGCTCTTGTGTCACCCAAGCGGGGCTGTTTCATGGAGGCGACCGCGCCGTCCGAGAAACTGCGCACAGCGATACAAGTGGTTGAAGAACCGGATGGCGTCTGCATTGACACGGGGGCCGCCGTGTTCCGTCTCGGCAAGGGGCCATCGCCCATCCGTGAGATCCGGCATGGGGAGCGATGCGTGGCGAAGAGCGAGGGGACACGCGGTTTGTATCTGGTGGACCAACAGGGGCGTCTTGCCAGCGCGACAGCCGAGGGCGAACTCCTTGAGGTGGAGGCGCGCGGTCCCGTGGCGGCGTGCGTGCGTTTTGAAGGTTGGTATCAAACGGCGGAAGGACAGCGCCTGGCGCGGCACATCACTCGGGTGGAAGCGTTTGCGGGTCAGTCTTTTTTGCGTGTGACCCACACGCTCGTGTTGACCGAGGACACCAACCGGGTGTGGTTCAAGGAGCTGGGATGGGAATTGACCGTGGAACCGGGCGCGTCGCCGAAAGCGTTGTTCGGTCTGGCGCCGCCCCGCCTGCCAAGCCTGCCTGCGCAGGCAGGCGGCGGGCAGGCCGCCAGGGATCCCTCCAAGACGGCCACCGTGCCGCTGCAGAAGCCGACCCGGTCGGCGTACATGCTGCAGGACGCGCATTATGTCTTCGCCCACGGGACGAACCACTTCACGGTGGCCAGGGTGGGGCTTGATGGGAAGGAGACCAAACAGGTCGAAGGCGACGAATGCGGCGATTGGGCCGCGCTGCACGGACAGGCGGGCGGCCTGCTCGCGGGCTGCCGCGACGCCGCCCGCCAACATCCCAAAGAATTCGAGGTGTTCGGAGATCGGCTGGTACTGCGCCTGTTCAGCAACCGCGCCGGCGAGGAACTGGATTACCGCACCAAGACGCTGATGAAACGGTGGTATCTGCCGGAATGGATCAAGCTCCACAACGAAAAAGGCCGGGTTCATGGCGCCATCAATGAGCAGGATTTCCTGCGGCAGGCCGGGGCGTTCGTGAATAACGCGGCCGGCGGCGCGCGCACTCACGACCTGTTGTTCGCAACGGTGGCGCCCGATGCGAAGGCGGAGGTTTTGGCGCGACTGGGAGGATTGCACGGCCAACCGGTGTACGCGCTGGCCGACCCGCAGTGGACCTATCAAACGCGCGTCATGGGGCCGAATTATCCGCGCGACATGCAGCGGTTCCCGGACGCGGAAAAAGGCGTGGACGCGGCATTACAGTATTATCTCGACGCCGACGCGGCCTGGGGCGAACACGGTTTCGTGGATTACTTCGGCGGGCCGCACGCTTCCAGCTACATGGACGACCGCGTGCCGGCGCTCTTCCGGTACATTGAGATCTCTTATTATTTCAAGGCCCAAATCTGGCTCCTCTACGCGCGGTCGGGGCAGCGCAAGATCCGTCAGTATGCCGAAGGCGTGAACCGCGCGCATCTCGACAATCGCTTTGCACATTGGGGCGACAAGACTGGTTGGCTGCGCTGCGCCAACGAATCCATCGCCGCCAAAGTACCGCTCTACTGGCACCCGGAATACCGGCTGGCAGAGTTTGGCGAATACCTGAACAACTTCATCTGGGCGTACTACCTGACGGGCGACCGGCGGATGAAGGATGGCCTCTTGGAGTTCGCCCGGGCATTCAAGGAGGGCTGGTCGGAACCGTGGGTGAAAAAACATTTTTGGGCGCATGATGTCGTGCAGCATTGCGCGCAGATGTACGCCTTCACCGGCGATGAAACTTATGCCGCCATGGGCGAGCGGACGCTGGATCTGATGACCGATCCGCAAAGCGGCATCCTGCTCACGAAGCGCGCTTACAAGAGCAGTACCTACAAGGCCTATCAGGTCATTCGCAGTCTGATCGAAGCCTACTGGCTCCAGCCCACGCCGAAATTGCGGGAGACCTGCCTGCGGATATGCCAATACCTGGAAGAGTACCCCTATGCGCCCTACGGATACACGCCGCCCGGTTCCATGGTTGGACCATTTCTTTATGACCTGACAGCGGACCCCGCGCAAGTCCAGAGCCTGGCCGTTGCGGTACGGAACATCGGCGGGTTGATTGATCCCAAGACCGGCAAGCTCGCTTCAGTCATGCGGCCGAAAATCCATATTCTTCCTCTCACATCCTTCTTGTTCGACATCGGCTATGTGTTGGATACGCTGGTTCGTGGCGGTGTGGATCAAGCATCCAACGCGGCGTCATGGGTGTGCTGCACGGACGAACTGGGCCGGGCGCGCGCCGTTTTCCGCAAGGGGGAGAACGAGGCGATTTGTCTGCGGTTTCAGTCGGATGGCGCCCCGCGGATCGTGATGTTGGAGAGCGCGATCAACCAGGTAAACGCCAACGACGCCTCGCTGATCTCCATCCGTCAGGACCGTCTCCGTCTGGAGACGGGCGGCGCTTGCGGCGAGATCGTGATGCCGAAGGACGTTCCCGCCGGGGATTACGCGATTCAGTTTGACGGCCGCGGCACGACGGGGTTGTTCGCTTCCACCAGGGCCAAGCTGGCGCTCCATGCGCCGGACTACTGGCTGCCGATGACGGCGCCCGGCCTGGAAGAAGCCGACGAGCAGCGGCCGCCGCTGCGGTTCTATTTCAGTGTTCCCAAGAATTCGGTTGGGGGGCAAATCTTTTTTGCCGGCCAAGCGCAGCTTTTTGATCCGGCCGGGCGGCCGTGGCCCGCGAAAAGGCCGGTGCGCGGCTGGGTGGACCTGCCCGCCGACCAGCCCGGTCTCTGGTCCTTCGACTTGCTCCGTCAAGGCATGGTCCGGGCGAAAAATATTCCCCCCTTCTTTGCGTTCAACGATCCGGAGGCCTGGTTCGAACCGGCTTTCGACTGGAAGAACGACCTGCCGGTGGACGAGACCCCGCTGCAGACGGATGCGCTCTACGTGGCCGGCCCCAGTCATGGGGAAAAGGACCGGGCGCTGAATCTGTCCGGACGGAGAAGCTTCCAGGTTCTTCCCCCGCAAGGTGATCCCACCACCTTCTTCCCGCACCACGAAGGGACCTTGGAGTTTTTCATCCGTCCAAACTGGAACTCGTTTGACCTGCAGGAAGGGGAAGTCCGCGGTCTGGTCCGCGGATTACCGGGATTGTTCGTGGGGCATCACCGCGGGCGACTGGCCTTCACTTGGCCCACCGAGGGAAAACTGGGGCCGGCGCCGTTTGGGGGCTACCGGGCCGGCTCCTGCCTC
This sequence comes from Verrucomicrobiota bacterium, assembly GCA_016198745.1. Classification (GTDB taxonomy): domain Bacteria; phylum Verrucomicrobiota; class Verrucomicrobiia; order JABWAM01; family JABWAM01; genus JACQHZ01. Next base: position 21,569 of record JACQHZ010000416.1, on the reverse strand, counting down.
CTGATCAAGGACCGCTGGGTTCATCTGGCGATGGTGTGGGGACCGAGCCTCAAACCCGAACTAATCTGGGGCAACTACGGTTCCAAGGTCATCACCGACCAGGCGCACGCGCGGAAACTCGACTTTACCATTTACATTGCGGGGCAGAAGGCGCCGCAGGGATACATCAACCATCCCATTCCGGCGGATGGACAGTCGTGCGCGTCCATCACGAGCCTGACGATCGGAGGACTTGACGAGCGGAATCGCCTGGAAGCGGCGATCGACAGCCTGCGCTTGTCGGATTCCCAGCGATACCGCGAGAACTTCACGCCGCCGTCGCCGGAGTATCCGCTGGCGGTTGACAGCCACACCAAAGCCCTCTTCCTTTTCGACGGCAATTTGGAAGGCCGCAGCCATGGCCTCAAGGAACCGTTGGCGGGGAAACTGAATGATCCCGTCCCGATGCAACCGCCACATCCATGATCGGACTGATCGCGGGAGCGGGGATTGTCGTCCGCAACGCCATCATTCTTGTTGATTTCATCGAACTGCGGCTCGCGGGGGGCAAGGCGCTGGAGGAGGCGGTCATTGACGCAGGCGCCATCCGTTTTCGGCCGATGATGGTGATCATGGTCAGGTTTTCGTTGCTTCTTGGATTACAGTCGGCAGGTCGGCGGGATTCAGGCAAACGCCCGACTTCCAATTTCCAAATCCGCCGTGCGTGTTGACCGCGTTTACCCATTCGTTGAGGTAGCGTCGCTTCGTTCGATCTTTCTCGGTATCTTGTCCCTTTGTCTCCACGATGAGCATTGTTCCATTCACCAAACGAATGAGGTGGTCGGGGTCATCGAAGGATTTCGAGCTTTCCGAAGCAATCACGTAACCCGCCAGGCGACGCCCTTCCATGAGCGAAAACTTCTGCGCCTTCCGCTCGTAAAGCCAATGCCGCTTCGGCTCCGCGAAGGGTGAATTGATGATGAGATGCGTGATGCCGGAAGCCATCGTGATTAGCTGTTACGTTTCAGGTTTGGCAAATGTTCCGAGCTTCCAGCCAAATGTTCCAACCTCAAGCGCAAATGTTCCAAGCTCCCGTCCAAATGTTCGGAGTTCGCCCCCAAATGTCCGGACCTGTCCTCCAAATGTTGGGAGCTTGGGGGCAAATGTTGAGTGCTCACGGCTGCAAATGTTGAAAGCACTCTCCGAATCATGCAGCCAGCTTGATGATCTTGCGGTGGAAATCCTCGGAAGCGTCAAGCGATGCGACCATTTCGCCGCCCACGTTCGACAGGCGCGCCAAATCCAACCGCGGAATCTCCTGTTGGTCTTGGAAGATTAGTAGCGAGTCGAAGTCAATTTTCGCACGCAACCAGTGTTCCAGGATAATGGTTGCGAGCCTGGCCTTGTCACGTGAAGGGATGCCAAAAAGGAACAGCGGCGCTCGCTTGCCTTCAATTCGGTAATCGATCGGATAACTATCCGCTTCCCCTTGGTCCGGAAGAGTGAAGTTGGGCTGAATCTTCTCCGGCGCGACAAGGCTGTAAAGCGCCTCTTTCAAGTCTTCGTAGAAAGTGCTCGCGACTCGCGCACGGTTCAAAAAGGTGATGTCATAGACTCGCGTGAGCGCCTGGCCGAATTGGAGAACGCTTGTGCCGAGGCTCTCCAGAGACGAGTTCAGCACAAGTTTGCCTTGCTCCTCGCTTAAACCGGAAGTCGCCAGCACCTGTTCAAAGAGCTTTCCCCGTGTTCCCTCGCGGAATTTGACCAGGTCGTTCTCGTAGCTCAGGTGCATGAGCGTGTGGCCATAGTCAGTGAGTCGCACTCCGCCTGCTGCGGCTTCTTCGAGATAGAGTTGAAAAGTGTCGCCATCCGTGAACGTGAAGGGTGTCACGATTTGCAGGTAGCCTTGGGGCGTTTTACGGATTCGCACCTCACCGCACAGGGTTTTGCAAAGCTGCTCCTCTAAAAGGGGTAAATCAAAGCTCATTTGAACAAATCCGGGTGATCGGCCTGGGTCTTAAGGCCGTCGATGTTGCAGTCGCTGACGAGTTGATGGAGTGCGCCATTGTACGTTTGGTAAGTTTTTGTCGCTTGCGCAAAACCTTCGGGCTTCAAGTTTGCTTGCAGATAACGTTCGGTCGCGCGGTGAATGTGGCAGACGTAATCCACGCGGTTGCCTTCAAGACGGTTGGGGTGGTCGTGACTTGATCTGTTGTAGCGCGCCAAAATCAAACTCTCACCGCCCGCTGGCAACCACTGGAGGCCGCAGGAAAAATCATCAGAAATCGTTTTATTCTGGCGCATAAATAATCGGAACCGCTCCGCGCCGTCCGCGCTTTCGACAATATACTCCCGTTTGTCGTGGTTTGCATCAGCCACATTACGGGCGGTTGGATTGGTAACCCGCTTGGGCATGGCCAGAAGCTGATTGATCCGTTCGTCAGTTAGAGATTCAAAAGCCATGGCGTCAGACTACCTCAATGATCTTCAAACTTTCAATCCCCCGGTCGTCCGCGATCTTCACCGCGACGCGACTATGCTTGCCCAACTTGAATGGAAGCGAGGACGTGCTGCGAAAAGCCTCAATCGCTTCCTCGTCAATCTCCGCTTTGAGGTTCTTTGCCAGCTTTGCCCAGCCTTCTTTCTCGCCCGCCATGGGAAAGAAGACCTGACGCGGGAAAAGGCTCCGCCCGTCGTAATCCGTGTCGAGCATCCAGACGGTAATCTGCGCGGCCCCACCGGATTCAATTTGGCCGGTCTTGGTGTTGTAGTAATCGAAACCGTGGACTTCGATTTCCCATAAGCCTTGGTCCTCACCCCGCTTGATTTGCCGGAGCGTCACGTCCGGTTGGCCGACCAGCCAGAAGCTTTCATTGCTCGTTCGTTTCTTCTTCAAATCTTCCGTGAGCAGGTCCGCGTTCATCTGCGCCTTCAACAGCGTGATGCCGGGAATCCGCGTCTCGTCAATGTCCTTGGCCGCTTCCGGATCAAATTGAAACGCGGCAAACACGATGATGTTCGGGCGCGGCACGAGTTTTTTGGATTCTTCGTAAGCGGATTCCACCTGACGCTGCTCCAGGGGCGCGTGTTCCGGGCCGAACGAGATCACCACGCGCTGGCGTTCCGACGCAGCGCCCTCGCATACTTTCAACGAGCCGGCATCGTTCGGCTTCGTCTCGGCGTCCGCGTGCAGCCAGCGGGCGCCGGCGAGCGGTTCGACGCGGGAGAACCGAATCATCTGCCCGCCTTTGCCGCGAATCCCGGCGCGCAACAGTTCGCTCCGCCATTCATCCTGGCGAACGGTTGCGCCGGAACGCGCCACAGACTCGTCGGCGGGCATCGGCGCGGCGGTTTCTTCGCCGGCTAATTCGCCCGGAGATTTCACCATCGGCGCGGGAACGGCTTCAACGGTGAACGGGCCGGTCACGCGCGCCCGCGACGGGTCCACCAGCGGCTGGTCGTAAAGCGTTTCGCTGCTTGGCGGCTCGTTGTTGGCGATGCTCTTGAGCGTGACATGCGGGACGGTCTTGTAACGAAAGCCGCTGCCAACGCCTTCGTCCTCGTGGGCGAGCTGGTAGTAATCGAACACCGCCGTCATCAGCCGCTGCTTGGCGAGCGTGAGCGCGACGCGGGAGGTGTCGCAGGTGATCCACCGCCGCCCCCATTGCTCAGCCACAAAAGCCGTCGTGCCGCTGCCGCAGGTGATGTCCAACACCAAATCGCCGGGGTCGGTGGTCATCAGGAGACAGCGTTGAATGGCTTTAACGCCAGTCTGAACAACGTAAACTCGGTCTTCTGTTTGCGTTCCCGTGCCCGTGTCGTTCCAAATGTTATTTAGAAGCATCACAGGAAAATCGTCGAAGTATCGTTTGTAACGAAGCGTATCTCCGACGGACGCGAGACGTTTGGCTTTCGCCAATCGCGTTAGCCCCTCGGCAGACGTTGACCAATAGCGGCCCTTGGGTGTGAATTCCCTTCCTTCAAGTTTGAATGGCTCGCGTGAGTATTCGTGTGACGAGGTAAGGTCACTCAACCCGAACAACGCTTTTCTCTGCAAGCTGTCGGGCGATTCTTTTTCATCTTGAGTCAAGCGACGCCATTGGCCATCGGGCAAATCTACGCAGCCAAAGCTGTCGGACGAGACGTTTTGAAAAGTTTTCTCAATGAACAAGCGATGAAATTTCAGTTGCTCCCGGTTTTTGCCATACCAAAGAATGGAATCGTTGCTAGTCGGTAGAAACTCAGCGGTTAGATTGCTCGTTTTTCTGAATGAGATTTGGCTAACGAAATTTTTTCCACCGAAGACCTCATCCAGAATTTCCCGGACGTGATGCACGTTTTCGTCGCTGATTTGCACGAAGACGGAGCCGGATTCACTGAGGAGTTCGCGAGCGAGAAGCAGGCGGTCGCGCAGGTAGCTGAGATAGGAATGGAGACCGAGTTCCCATGTGTCGCGGAACGCCTTCACCATCTCCGGCTCGGCGGTCAGGTCTTCGTCCTTGCCATCTTTCACGTCGCGTTTGTTCACGAACGGCTGGAAGTTGGAGCCGTATTTGATGCCGTAAGGCGGATCGAAATAAATCATCTGCACCTGTCCGCCCAAACCCTCTTTCTCCGCCAGCGAATTCATCACCAGCAGGCTGTCGCCCGCGATCAGCCGGTTGCTCCAATTGTGCTTGTGCTTGTAAAAATCAATCGCCTCGCGAAGCGGCGGATTTTCACTCTTGGAATTGAAAAGGGACAACTGCTCGAAGTTGCTGCCGTTTTTCTTTCGCACCGCTTCGATGATGGAGCGCGGGTCAATCCGCTCGTGAACATGGAGCGAAACGGTGGGCACCGCAAACGAAGTCCGCTCGGTTTTTCCGGCCCACTGAAGCGTGGGGTCAAGATGCGGATCGTAAGCGTAAATCTTCCTGCCTTCAACGGGGTCGGATTTGACGTCCACCAGGCCGACGGGCGGATTGTTCACCCGCTGATCGCCCTTGTGCTCGTACTGCTCAATCGCCTTTTTTTTCGATGAAACAGGAGATGCCGTATATGAAATCTTCTTTTTGATTGCCATATTGATGAGAGGCGGTTCGGGGCAGAGTGTAATGACGAACCCCTCCCCCGACAATATCAATCAGGTTCTTCCTGAGCGATTCAGACATAAATGAACAAGAATTCTAATCCGGTGCAGGGGCGGTCCCGCCTGGGCTGCATCTCTCCGCCCCTGCCGCTTTCGCTTTTTCCGGCGGCTCGTTCGGCGCGACGGTCGCGTCTGCAGCATCGAGGGGGGCGTTTGCAACAAGCGCCGCGGCCCAGGAGGCGAGGACGGCTACCGGATGCCGGTTCCTTGTTTTCACCCTGTTTCGCGTTCAAGCGTCGCGCGCAATTCGCGAAGCCCCGCCATCTTCGCTTCAACCCTGGCTGGATCGGCCATTCGGCCCTGGATTTCATCGTGCCAGCCGATCCGCTCGTCGCGGCGCAGGAACGGCAACAAGCGGTCGCAAGTTGCGAGTTCGCGGGCGATCCATGCTTGAAGTTCGGACACCGGTTGCCTTCGATCCACCGCATCTGCAAAACCGAAACAATGCGCGCAGCTCTCGAAAAACAGACCGCAGGCCTCGGCTGTATCGAGTTCCTCGCGCGCGCGCTTTTGACGGGGCGCAAGGGGTTCCAACGCTTTGCGGTATACCGGAATCCCCTTCAGCCATTGTGCGGCGACTTCCCCCAGCAACTGCGCGATTTCGCCGAGAGTGAACGCGCCGGCGGCCATTTCCAGATGATCGCCCCACGGTTCGTTGGTCCAGGATCGCGCCATCGGGCTGCGGTCGCGTTTGAGTTTCCACGGATAGGCCGGCGCGTAGTTGACCGGGCTGAAATAGACATGCTCCATGGTCGTTGGATAACTCTGAATCGCCCGCTCAAAGTGCGCCCACGCCTCCAGAATCCACGCGACATCCCGATCCGAAAGCGCCGCGTCAAAATAATCCCTGGCGAGCCGCCGCAAAAAGTCCTCGCGCGCAGGCAACTCGCCGGTCATCGCGAGCAACCGGCCTGCCGCGTGACTGTTCAGGGTCGGGCGAACCGCCATGCTCCACGTGGCCAGCACGCCGGAAACGCCGATCGCGCGCGCCGCGCGGACCTTGTCGTACAAGATGCCCGGCAACGGCATGTTGGGAACGGTCGCCAGTTCGTGCGTGGAATTGACCTGGAGTTTCGCCCAAATCTCGCGATTTGCGGGCCGAATCGCCTCGCGGTACTCGCGAAATTGTTGGGATGGTCCCGTCACCGCAAAGCTGTATTCATCCACCATCATCTCCTTGCCCAGACGCCGGACCGTTTCGCCGCGCTCGAAATCCGAGAGCAAAGCGATCCGCTGCGGCAAGCCGTCCAGCGTCGGCTGCTGGGGGTTGGGCGCGTACGTGCGCCAGCTCCAGGTCCAAAACGCGAGACGCGCGTTGGAGCCGGCCTCATCGAGTCCGGCTTGCATGGCGCGCGCCACCTCGACAGGCATTTCCATGGGCGACCGGTCGCGGCAACGCGGACAATCCAGCTTTCCCGAACGGATGCGGTAAAGGTGTGAGTAACAGTGCGTATGATGTTCGCTGGCGGTAATCACAAAGGCGCCGGCAAGTTCGGGCACTGCCTGGAAAAGGTCGCGCGTGGCTTCCCGCAGAAAACAGCGCACCGTCTCTGACGAAAGGCACATGGCATAGGTCTGAAACCATTCCTTGCCGCGTCGCCATGCGATGGCAGTGTCTTTCCCCTCCTGCCCGCGGCATTCCGGGCGCTCCTGCCAGAACGGGTGGGATCGCGGATAGCCGCGCGGTTCGTTGAGATAAAGCCAGAGACCGAGACCGTGTTGGCGCGCCCGACGCGCGGTCGTTTGGAGGGATTCCAACCGGTTCGCTTGATCGCGCACATGCGCGCGAAAGAGGGATGTGGGCGCCAATTCGCGCAGTTCGGCGTGAAGCCAGACCCCGTCGTAACCCATTGCCGCGACATCATTCAACCGCGCGTCCGTATGAGTGGACGAGGATAACATCGGCTCATCCGAATAATAATCGGAACCGTGAACGCGAAAGATGCGGGGTGAAATGGCCATGAGGAGGCAGGCGGAGCATGTGGGGGTTGTTGGCTTCCTTGTGCCACGAGAGGGCATCCCGCAAAGCGAGTCCCATCCGTCAATCTGACGTGGCGGGACTCCAACCGGTAGCAGTCAGAGCGGTTGTTGTCGAGAGGCTCTGGCTGGACCCAAATCCGGACGTAAGATGGAATCCTAAAGTTCAGCGATGGGCGGCACGCATTTTATCGCGGGACGCCCGTTTGCTGGAGCGGTGTGGGAGTGCGAGTGTGGTGGAGGTCATCGCGGAACAATACTGGAACTGGACATGGTCCGCAAGCATGGGTAGAGGATGCCAGCCTGTCGGTTTATGTTATTATTCGTTAAATTGGCATATTGTTAATTAACAATATAACAATGAAGCACAAGCACATCACCGAATGTCGGACGCTTCTCATCGAGAAAAGCAACACTCAAGACGTGTCTCTTGTCCACTCTCAACGCCAAGGCTCAGCGGCGGTACTCCGTCTGTCGTAGTCCAGCGATTTTTTGGCAGTGGATTTGGGCTATGGCTTCCGGAAAAACGTGTGCATTGCGCCGGTAACGCTTGGCCGTGGGTGCTGTGGCAATCCATCCCTCATCTGCCGGCTCTCGCTTTTTGCTGGCAACATGCCCGAGTCGAGAAAAGGCCGAGATGCAGGCAATGCACCCGGGAAAACCCGGTCTTGCTTTTTGCCTCGACTCAGAGGCAGAAAGACAGGGCGCAGGTTACATCTTGCCGCAGGGGGGGCTGTGGCGGACGAATGTGAACGCTGCAGGCCAAGGTTTCAATCCCTCTCTCATGAAAACACTCTATTTCGATTGCTTCAGCGGGATCAGCGGCGATATGGCCATTGCCGCGCTGCTGGATATGGGCGCCTCCTTCAAGCGCCTCGAATCGGAACTTCGCAAGCTCGGCATTGCGGGCGAATATCATCTCCACAAGGGACGAGGCCATCAGCAACTGATTTCGGGAACCAGGTTTGATGTTCACACCATCGCCAGGAGGCGCGGCCCCGGGAATGGAACCCCCCGCTGTCATCATCATCGCAGCCATGGCGATCATCACAACCCTTCTCCGGAACGCACCTGGGCGGATATCCGCCGGATGATTTCGCGCAGCGGGCTTTCGCCCTGGGTGCGGGATCGGGCGATCCGCCTTTTTCATCGCCTTGCGGTCGTGGAAGGGAAAATTCATGGGACCGCGACGGAAAAAGTTCATTTCCACGAGGTCGGCGCGGTTGATTCCATCGTCGATATCGTGGGTGTCTGCATCCTGCTCGAAGAGATGGCGCCCGGTCAGATTCTGGCCTCGGTTCCCTGCGAGGGGCGCGGGTTTATCGAATGCGCGCACGGACGTTACCCTGTTCCCACCCCGGCCGCCATTGCCCTGCTCAAGGGAATCCCCATGCAACAGATTGATGTGCCGGGTGAATTGATCACCCCGACCGGCGCCGCCATTCTCGCGGAATTTGTCGGGCAATTCGGTCCGATCTCCGGCTTGACCGTGGAGAAGGTGGGCTACGGCTTGGGATCGCGTTCCTACGCCAACCATCCCAACGCGCTCCGCGTCTTCTGGGGCGAGGCGGAGCGCGCCGGAAATCGCTCGATGAAAACGGCGGTGGACGTCATCGAGACCAACGTGGACGACGTCTCGCCCGAAATCGTGGCGGCGGCAATGGAACGCCTGCTGGCCGCAGGCGCGCTGGATGTGTATCTAACGCCGATTCAGATGAAAAAAAACCGGCCGGGCGCGCTCATCACAATGCTCTCTGCCCCGACGGAAAGCGATCGTTTGGGCCGGATGCTCCTGCTCGAAACGGGCAGTTTCGGGCTGAGGATTCGGCGTTCAGAGCGAGTCTGCCTGGCGCGCGAGGTTCGGAAAATCAAAACGCGCCTGGGAACGGTTGAAATCAAGGTCGGCGTGTTGGAAGGGAAGGTTGTCTCGGCCAAACCCGAATTCGAATCGTGCCGCAAACTGGCGGCCAAACTCGACAAGCCTGTTCGCATCATCTGGACCTGCGTTCTCGCGGAATGTTCGAAACTCCTGAACCGTCCCGCAGATTGCTGATGCACGGGCAGTCAATGAATGCGCCGTTCCCACCGGCGTTTCTCTTCTGCAACCTCCTTGCCGGTCTTGGCGCCTGCATCCTTGAGCGCCTTGATCATCGCGAGATGGTTCATTTCCCTGGCCACATCCAGCGCGGTCATTATCTCAGGTGTCCCAAGGGCGCCCATTCTGTCGGCAACCCGATTGTTTGGAGAAGCGCCCTTCTTCAGCAACAATTCAACAACAGCCACATGTCCCGCGCTGAGGGCATGATACAGCGCGTCGTGCCCATCTTCGTCCACGCTGTTCAGCGAGGCCTGGTTCCGCTCCAACAGGGAGTTTACCAGTTCAATATTGCCGCTTTTCGCGGCCTCCGCCAAGGGAAAGCTGCGATTGCCGGGACCCGGCGCGTTGATATCGGCGTTCCTGGCAATCAGTTTCCGGGCGATGGACGCGTGACCGCGGGCGGTGGCCAGGAGCAACGGTTTTTCGCGCTCAGGAGATTCCACTTCAACATCCGCCCCTTTTTTGAGGAGCAGATCAACAGCCTCCTCCTGCCCGGCCTTGACGGCGGCAATGAGGGCGGTTGTTCCGCTCGCGTTGGCGCTGGAACTTCTGCCGGTTCTGGCGTTGACATCCATTCCCTTGCCCAGCAGGAACCCCAGCAGGGACAGATCGCCGACCGTTGCAGCGGAAATCAGAATCTCGGAGCGGATCATCCTGCCTCGTTCCAGCGCGCATTCAACCTCACTTTGATACGGGGCATTTTCTTCCAACTCAAGGGCGCGTCTGAGAATCTCAAACACACGATCATAGGATAGAATTTCCGGGCGCGTTCGTTGCTCCAGCAAATGGGAGAGGTGCTTTAATGCAATGCCCCGGTAAGGGTTGGTGCGCTGCGCGCAAATGGACGCAAGCATTTCCATGACTTCCGGCCGGCAGCAACTGAAGAAAGCGAGAGATTCCAAAGCGCTGGATTCGTTGGGCGGCGGGGACCGCCAGGTTTCCACCGCACGGGAAAACGCCCCTTCGAGTTCCCCTTTGGCGGCGAACTCCGAGGGGGCATGACCCGCCTCCTGCAGCATGGCGAGGGCCTCATCCAGTTCCGCGCATGTCACGGAGGGACGGGAACCGACAGCAACATGGCTGAGATATCGGTCGGGATTTGGACTCTCGGTGAACTGCGCTTTCCGGATGGCATCCAGCCCCGCATTATCGTGGAGCATCCAGACTGCGGCTTGCAAGGCGTTCCATGAGATGATCTGGTTTTTAACGGCGGTTTTTTCCAGAAAGGTCCGGAGCGGATCATTCGCCGGCAACCGTTCAAATTGCCAGGTGACTTTGGAAGCATCGACTGGCGAGAGCGGTCCCGACCGTTTCAAACGGGCGGCATGAATCCACAAATCAAGTTTTCCCGGTGTGTAGCAAATCCCGCTTTGCGATGAAACGGTGACGAGTCCAAGGCCGTCCTGCGGATTGCACATTCGCCAGCCCGGTTCGACCCGGACCCAGGCGCGAGTCGAAGTCCTGGGAACCAGGTCAAAGTAAACAATCGAACCGTTCGCGGTCCTGACTTGCATGTCGAACAATTTCTCCACCAGGGCTTTCTCCAATGAAATCGTGTTTTGAGAGTTAGGGGGCGGGATGGGCTGGGCGGCTTCGGAAGAGGAAGCTTCCCCGTCGCCATGAATCCGCTTTTGAATTGTGACAAAGGCGCTTCGCAGGAGCAGCAAGCCGACGATGCCGGCGATGGCAAACAGCATCACTGTTCCGATAAGCAGACGGTTGGTTTCAATCCGAGGTAAGGGCCTGGACGGAGATGAAGATGGCTCCGCCCTGGCTGAGGAGGAAACCGGGGATTCCGCAGGAGCGGTTGCGGCTGACTCCATGCCCCGTCTCGCACACGAGAGGCACAGGCGCAGGGTGACATCCAGAATGCGCCCGCAATGGGGACAACGTTCCGCGTTTTTTGAATCCTGATCGCTCATATTCAGAGATGGTGGCAACGCTTCACCATATTGCCACTACAAAAGAAAAAGCAATTGCGCATTCAGTGTTCACATCATAGGTAACGAGGACAAACATGATGATTACTTGGGAATCAAGGGCCGGTACATCGGCGCATCTCCTCGCAGCATGCGCGCGAGAATTCGGGACTGCACGAAGGGCAACCGCCCGATCCGGAGTTCCTGGTCGAGATTCGGATGCGTGAGCGTTTCTTGCTTTCGTCCTGCCAGGACTTCAACACGAGTTTCCGTCCGGCCTCGGTCAACTCGACCGCGCCGCCCTCGCGCTCCGCGAAATGCTCGGACGCGATCTGCTGACGGTTGACGAGGGTGATCGCGAGACGATCGGCCAGCCAGGGGCGGAACTCTTCCATCAGGTCCAGGGCCAGTGCCGGCCGATTCGGGCGTTCCGCGTGCAGAAAGCCGACAAACGGATCCAGACCGATGCTGGTGAGCGCCGCCATGCAGTCATGCCGCAGCAAGGCATAGAGAAACGAGAGGAGGCAATTGATCCGGTCGCGCGGCGGGCGGCGGGTGCGTTCCCGGAAAACAAAGGTTTCGCGCTGTTGCTTGAGGAACCCGGTGAACACGCCGAAATAGGTCTGCGCAGCGGCGCCTTCCGCGCCCCGAACGGCGTCCAACGAGGTTTGCGCGGGCAGGCCGCGGATCACCCGCGCGATCTCCACCGCCGCGCCGTCAGCGGGTGAAGCCGCTTCGCGCGCGCCGCGCAGAAGCGAGTTGCGCGCGTTCTGCAATTTGCCCGCGACCATGGCGCAGGCGATGTTCAGACATGTCCAAATCCGCCTTGCCCGAGAGACCAAGATGGTCCGAATAGATGGGCAGGCCACGAAGAAGAGTCCAGCCCGCGCGTTGCTCGAACCCGGGGAGGTCCACGTGAGCATGCGCCAAGCTGCCCTCGACGGTGAACTCATTTTCGCCGCGCAATCCATCAATGACCTTCAACCCCGCCCGGCGCGGGCAATAGAGGTGGTCGTTGAGGAGGGAGAGGGGGAGTGGGTCGTTCACAACTTCAATCCATGTTTGGGATGTGGGGAAGGCCCCGCGTTGAATGCCAGAAACGGACGATTTCGATGTGGGACTGGCCCGCCTGGAGGCGGTAAATAATGCGATAGGAACGATGCGGCAGTTCGCCACACGTCAGAGTTCGAACCTTTCCTGGGGCTGGCTGGCATTGGCGAGCGGGCGTTCACGGAGCTTGAGGGCTTCGGCCATCTCTTCAAAAGCTCGAACCGCCTCCTCGTAAGTCCAGTGAGCCAGACAAGGATGTTCCCGCTGCGGCACATCGAATTCCGGCAGCACGAAATATGGATTCCCGTTTTCCCGTTCGATCATTTCTTTGAATCTGGAAAGTCGGCGTCCATGTGAAATAGCTCCGTGTTCTTGGGAACTTCGGGCGCCTGGCGCCACCAAGGCAGGAGCAGGCGGGCGTGGGCCAGCATGGTCTCAAAGGACGGCTCGCGATGGGGCAACGGCTCCGCGCCGGGCTTGACCTCGGGCAGGTTCAACTCAAGCCAATCATTGCCGGTCCCCTGTGACGTCCCGGAGGAGTTGGTTGCGGATGCTGGCGGTGGCATAGCGATCGAGAATTTGCTGGAACTCCCGACTCTGGGTATTGATATCCATCTGGCGGATGATTGCAAGAACGTCCTGATAATCCGTTCCCCGACGGACGCGATGCTCGGTCCGCAGGGCGTGAAGCTTCAGGGCGATCAGGTGGAGGGGTGGGGGAACCGAAAGCTCCGTGGCGCCGAGGGTTTTCCGCGCGCTGTTTGCGCGCAGTTTGGCGTACGTGGTCTCATCCACGACCATGAGATCGAGATCGAAATCCTCCTTGGAAGGCGCGTTGAATTGCGCGAAAGCATCCACCTCATGGCGCACGGTGTAACCCAAATGCGCGAGCAAGGTTTTCCAGGCGGGACGCTGGTTGTCGGCGATCAGCAAATCCACATCGAAGGTCGTGCGGAGGTAGCCGTAGGCATTCACCGCATGGCTGCCGATGAGGAGGAAATCCAGCCCGCGCACGGCGGCTTCCCGGGTCAGCCGTTCGATGAATTGCAGGATCATGGGAGCAGGGGTTGCGCGGAAAGTTGGCTCACGCGATTAGGATCCAAGCGGAACGGTTCCGGGGGTTTGTCCCGGAGACGCGCTTCCGTAGAATCGGGTGCAATGAGGTAATACATCTGCGGTTCCCAGAAGATGGCTTCGATGACACCGCGCGCGGCGGAGGGCGTCATGATGGGATAGCTGACACGCTCGACTTTCATTTCCGGTCGAGTGAAACATGCGAAGTCGCCCCAGACGCGAATGTGCACGAGGTTCTCAGGTTTCATTGCAGATAATCCTCCAGTGGTCGTTGCTGATTGATGAGCAAGCCGAGGTCGGGATGATAGTGGCCGCTCTTGAGAATGTGAAGATCAAGATTTGGAAGCAAGGGCTGCAGATGCTTTTGGCCGCACAAGAGTTTGAAGTCATTCTGTCGCACGTTAACCATGAACCGTTGCAGGCGGCGCAGATCGTGTTTGTCGAATCGTGGCTGGTTGGCTTTGCGCTGGCGGTTCTGGATTTCGTAGATGAGGTATTTGGCCTCGCCGTAGTCCACGATGACCGGGCGGGTGTCGTCTTCAATGACTTTGGCCTCGCGACCCACGGTGCGGAAAAGCAGTTCCCGGCGGTGCTCTTGAATGGCGACGCCTTCCGGCTGAGGCAAGGCGTGAACCATGCCGAAGTAGCGACTGAACAGCTCGGGATTGGTGGCCAATTCGTGCGGGGTGACGGCGGCGAGAATGGTGCCGGTAAATCCGGTGGCCGTCTGATAAAGCCGGCCACGTGGCAGGCCGTTATCCGCCGGAGTGAAGATGTGGACTTGTCCAAGCTGGCCGACGGGCAGCCGGCCTTCGCGGTTACATCGTCCGGCAACTTGGACGATGAAGTCGAGCGGCCCCATCGCACCCCAGACAACTGGAAAATCCACGTCCACGCCGGCTTCGATGAGTTCGAAGGCCATCGATGAAAGCGTTTTGCCGCCACCCGTGGGCACAGTGAGGGAGAAGAAGCCGGGATCGAGTGCGGCGGCTTTCAAGCAGGCGTCGAACACATCGTTGCGGAGGCACCGGAGTTCGGCGTCCATTTCACCTGCCGGTTTGCTTCGATGCTTGCGCTCCCGTTCGGCCAGCACTTTGCTGAGCAAACCATCGGACTTTTGCGGAGTGAGTTGCTCATCCGCCGCGACTTGCTCCGGCCAACGGGCGGTGTCCAACCGGTCCGCATCCACGAGCGCCGAGAAAATCATTCGAGTGGCGAACTCCGTCTGGTAGAGGGCGGTTTCGAGGCGCAGGACGCCCTCGGCCAGCAACGGGGCTACTGACATCCAGCCCGCATCCATTCGGGCCATCGCTGTAAAGGGACGGCAGCTTCATCCTGCGCAGCCCGCGCAAATGATCAGCAAGCGATTGACCGGGATGAGCTTCAAGGGGCATGGAACAGAGTGTAACCGTTCGGAATGTGAAAGTCATTCAATCATGCAGCAAACCAAAATGGCTGCCTTCCGTTTTGCCAGCGCCACGACAGGGTTGGCGGATTGACTTGACTGTTTGCAGGGTATGTTCCACAATCGGCGTCGACGGGTACGATCATGGATTTCTTCATCTACGTCATCTGTTTTGGGGTTGGGTTATTGTTCGCCATCATGAGCGCCTGCAGCTCGCATATTTTCGGCGGGCATGAGGGGCACCTCGACGTGGGCGCTTCCGGCCACGCCGAGGCGGGTTATTCCAATGAAGTGACCGGTTTTTCGCCGCTCAGCCCCACCGTCATCGCCACGTTCGTCACGGCGTTCGGCGGGTTGGGCATGGTCTTGTCCCGGTTCGCCCTCACTTCCAGCCCGTGGATCAGCGCCCCTTTGGCGGCGTTGGGCGGACTGGGGATCGCGGGCGGCGTGTTTGCGTTTTTCAACCGCGTCTTTCAGATTGCGGAGAGTTCCAGCGAATCGAAAGTGGCAAGTCTCATGGGCATGACCGCGACGGTGATCTCTCCGATCCCCCAAAATGGCGTGGGCGAGATCGCTTATGTGCAGGCCGGAACGCGCTACACCGCGCCGGCGCGCGAGGAACACGGTGCGGCCGTTGCCAACGGCCAGGTGGTGAAGATCAGCCGCGTGGTTGGCACTGAATTTTTTGTTGTTCCAGCCTGACGTTTTTTCAACCCATCCTACCTATGAATTCACTCTCCTTCCTTGCGCAGATGCCCATCCCCAATCTGGGCATCGCCGCGATCGCCATTGTCGGCATCGTCGTGGTTTTCTTCATCTTTGTCGCCATCATTGCGAGCCGGTACACCAAGGTCGGCCCCAACGAGGTGCTGATTCTTTCAGGCCGGCGCCATAAATTCCTTGATCCGGACGGGACACCCCGTTACCGCGGGTTTCGCATTGTCAAGGGCGGCGGCACATTCGTTTATCCGGTCATCGAAAAAGTGGATGTGCTCTCGCTGGAATTGCTGACCATCGATGTTCAAACCCCCGAGGTCTATACGAGCAAAGGCGTTCCGATTGTCGTGGACGGCGTGGCCCAGGTGAAGGTGAGAGGCGACGATATCTCCATCGCCACCGCGGCGGAGCAATTCCTGGGCAAGAACACCGATGAGATCAAGAACATCGCCACCCAGACGCTGGAGGGACATCTGCGCGCCATTCTCGGCACCATGACTGTGGAAAGCATTTATCAAAACCGGGATGAGTTCGCCAGCCAGGTGCAAAAAGTGGCCGCAGGCGACATGGCGAATATGGGCTTGGGGATCGTCAGTTTCACCATCCGCGACATCAAGGACAAACAGGGTTATCTCGAAGCCCTCGGCAAACCCCAGATCGCAGAAGTCAAGCGGACCGCCGTGATCGCGCAGGCGGAAGCGGATCGTGACGCAATCATCAAGTCTGCCCAGGCGAACCAGGCGGGACAAGAAGCGAAATTGCTGGCCGACACCAAGATCGCCGAGGCCCAACGCGACTATCAAGGCAACGTCGCCCAGTATCAGGCCACGGTGAATCAGAAGAAGGCCGAGGCCGATCTCGCTTATGACCTGCAAAAGTTCAAGACCGGCCAGCTCGTCAAGGCCGAAGAGGTGCAGGTCACCATCATTGAGAAACAAAAGCAAATCGAACTGCAGCAGCAGGAAATCCTGCGCAAACAACGCGAACTGGAGGCCACGGTCCAGAAACCCGCCGACGCCGAGGCCTACAAGGTTCAGACGCTGGCCAACGCAACCAAGTATCAGCTCGAAGCGGAATCGGCCGGCGCCGCTTACGCCTCGAAAGCCAAGGGATTCGCCGAGGCCGAGGTGGTGCAAGCCAAGGGATTGTCCGAGGCCGAGGCCAACAAGGCCCGCGGTCTCGCCCAGGCCGCGATCATCGAGGCGCAGGGCAACGCAACCGCCGCCGCCATGCGCCAGAAGGCGGATGCCTTCAAACAGTACAACCAGGCCGCTGTCATTCAAATCCTGGCGGAGGTGCTGCCGCAGATCGCCGAAAGAATCAGCGCCCCTCTCGCGAAGACCGAGAAGATCGTCATCATCAACAGCGGAAACGGAACGGGCGGCGGCGCCAGCAAACTTACCGGCGATGTCACCGCCATCATGAGCCAGTTGCCGCCGGTCCTGGAGAGCCTGACCGGTGTGAAGTTCGAGAAACTCCTGGAACAGGTGCCGGCGCTCAAGAAGGCGATGGAACCCGACGAACCGAAAGCCCAGGATCCGCTGACATGACCGGGTCCGGTCCGGGCGCCTGAAGGGCGCCTCACTTTGGGATTCTCATGCGTCTTATCGAAGCGATTCTCAACGCCAATCGCGCCGCGCCCGGCAAAACGCCGGCGCTGCTTCCGGCAAAGGAATTCGCGGATTCACTTCCCATTGCCGCGCTGACCTGCATTGATCCGCGGCTGAATCACCTGCTCCCCGACGCTCTCGGGGTTTCAGAGGAGAATTTCATCTGGCTGCGCAACGCCGGCAACATCATCACCAGCCCGTTGAGCAGCACGGTGCGTTCGATCGCCCTGGCCTGCGCCGTGAAGAACGCCAGGGAAATCGTGGTGCTCGGCCACACCGATTGCAAGATCACCAAGACCACCATGATGGACCTGATCGGCCGATTCGAGGCATTGGATGTCGCGCGCGCGTGTATGCCTGAAAATCTGGTCGAGTATTTCGGCCTTTCCGCAAGCGAACGGCAGAATGTGATCAAGGCGGCAGACCTGTTGCGGCACAGCCCCATCATCAGCCGGAAAATTCCGGTGCACGGCCTGCTCATTGATATGCAAACAGGACGCCTGGAGTTATTGGTCAACGGCTACGAATCCCTGAACGTCGCAACACATCTTCCCTCCATCGAAGCCGCCCGGGAATCCCTGCTGGGCGTTGCGTCTTCGCTGGCGTCATTCGGGACCGGCGAAATGAAATTCCCCAATTTCAAGATCGGAGAGTCTCGCGCCGATGTCGCCGAGGCGCCCGCGGCCGTCGCACCCGCGCCGGCCGGGAAAGAGACGGAGGAGCCGACCCCGCCGCCTCTCGAACATGCAAAAACCACTCCGCCGAAATTGCCGCAAAAACTGGCGAAAAATAAATACAAAATGACGTGGGACAAATCCAAATGAAACGAACCATTCAAAATTTGAAATCAATCCTTGCGCTGCCAATTTTATTTCTTGTCGGCGCGGCTTTGTCCGGATACGCCAAGGAACCGAAAGCCGCGACAAAACCGGAGACGAAGGAGATCATTCGCATCGGCCTTTCGCTGGCGGACCTCAAGGAGGAGCGCTGGCAGCGTGATCGCGACATGTTTGTCCAAAAAGCCGGCCAACTTGGCGCGAAAGTCATGATCCAGGACGCCGGCGGCGATCCGCAAACCCAGATCGAACAGTGCGAGACGCTTCTGAACCAGGGGGCGACGGTCCTGGTGGTTGTTCCGAAAAACGCCGACACCGCCGCGCGCATCGTTGAAACCGCGCATCGCGCCAAAGTTCGTGTATTGAGCTATGACCGCCTGATCGCCAACGCGGACACCGATCTTTACATTTCGTTCGACAACTTCAAGGTGGGTTCGATTCAGGCGCAGGCCGTTCTCGACAAGGTCCCCACGGGCAAATATCTGCTCCTTGGCGGCGATCCCGCCGACAAGAACTCCGCGATGTTGCGCGAAGGCCAGATGAAGGCGCTTGATCCCGCCGTCAAGGCCGGCAAAATCACCATCGTCGGCCAGCCGTTTTGCGACAAATGGCTGCGCGCGGAAGCCGCCCGCCACACCGAGGACGCCCTCGCCAAGACGCCCGACCTCAACGCAATTGTTGCGTCCAACGACGGCACTGCCGGCGGCGCAATCGCCTCCTTGAAGAGTCTTGCCGGCAAGGTCGCTGTGTCCGGTCAGGACGCCGATATCGAGGCCTGTCAAAACGTCGTGAAAGGCTTGCAGACGGTCACGGTCTATAAACCGATCCGGAAAATCGCCGATGCCGCCGCGATCCTCGCCGTGGGGCTTGCAAAGGACGAATCGGTCGAAGAATTGGTGAAACAGATTTCAAACGCTGTTTTCCGGAAAATCCACAACGGCAAAACCGAGGTGCCCACCATCTTCCTGGAACCTGTGGCCGTCACCAAAGACAACATCCAGGCCACGGTGATTGCGGACGGGTTTCATTCCAAAGAAGCCGTTTACGGGAAACACTGAAGCTGATAGGAATTTTTGACCGTCGTTGATGCACGACAACGGTTCCTCGACGGACCGGGAATTACGTTTCCATCAACTCGAGGCGCCATTCCACGGATGGTTCGACCGGGAAAAGCTGCGCGGAAACCTGCAGGGCGGCTGCGGAAAGCTCGGACTTGCGGTCCGCCCGATAACTGTTGAAAGGAAGGACCGGCCAACGGATCATGGCGCTCTCGTGCTGTCGCGGCGACATCCGCAACCGCCAATGGCCGCACTCAAGCCAATCGCCGAAATCCTCCGCAGTCCATTGCAGACATTTCTCTTCCAGAACACATTCCCGATTTTGCCCGCGGAGCGTGCGGCCCGGTTGCGCCACCAGAATCAGTTGCGCGCGCACCACAAAACGCGCGAAGAGTTCCTCGGAAAAATCCCGCGCAGCGCAGCGAATGACCGCCCGCCGTTCATCCGGCAGTTCAATCTGCAATAAGACCGGCAATCCGCCGTAGCGCATGTCCAGCGTCATTTGCCGATGGTCCACTTGAATCCGTGGTTCATGGTGCAGGTAGTGCACGATTCCCTCGCGGTCAATCACCTGGAAGTTGGAGAATTCCGGTTGCAACTTCGAATGGCCGCCGCCCACCACCAATCCCGCGCAGCGGTGCCACACGCTCAGCAGGTTCTGCCGGTCCAGGCGAAAACCGCTCGCATGGGAAGCATTTTCAAGGCCGCACAGGGCGCAGTTCCAGTCGGTCGTTTGCAGGACGCCGGAGGCCAAACCGGTCAGCTTCACACTCACGCGCCGGGCTTGCGCGGTTGCCGTTGGCGTTTCGGCCGGTTCTTCGCAGAGATGCTCGTAGGTGAAACCAAGAAAACTGAATCCCTGCATGTCCGTCAGTTGGAACTTCTCGCCGGCGGGCAGGGCGGGCAGCGCCTTTCGCAGATACGCGCGCCCTTCCGCAAACCGCGCAAAAGTTGGCGGCACATACGCCATTGCCTGATGATGATAGCGCATCCGTCCATCCATCGCCTCCACCATGGAACCGTCATCGTAGGAAAAGAGATCGTGATACCGGGCCGCTTTTTCCATCGCATCCAGGGCGGACGTCTCGCCGCTCCACTCGGAGTAAAGGGAAACCGCCGTGGCGGTCACCAGGTTGTACCCAACCGTCGGTCCTCCTTCCGACCACCAGCCCTCCGCGTGTTGCGCCGCCACTGCCTGACCCATGAGATCATCGCCGAGTTGCCGCCACGCGGGTTGTTCCCACAACTGCCCGGCCCGGTACAAGAGCAGCGATTTCCACACAAAAAGATTGTGGGTGTCCACCCGGAAAGGTTGCGGTTCCTGCCGCAGGTGTTCGCGCGCCGCCGCTTCATGTCGGCCGAGCAATTCCAGCAGGCGCGCGCGGTGCCGTGCATAAAATCCGGCCGGCAATTCCTTTTCCAACAACCGCAAGGTTTCCTGCCAGCAAAACAACGGCCAGTCGCCAACGAGGACCTTGCCCCAACTGAACCCGTTCATCCCGATAAATTCCTGACGGCCATCGGCATCGATCCTTTCCATGAACCGCTCCATGGCTCGGCAAACAGCCGCCAGCACGGGCGCTGCGCCGGCCCATTCGTGTCCCGACGGCTGCTTCCACAACAAAGCGAGGGTGTAAAACGGATACTGGGCATTCGTGAGCGGAAACGCCCCAAAGGAACCGTCGGGATTCTGCCAGGCCAGCGCCTGGCGCGCTTGTTTGGCAAGATGCTCCAGCAGGAGCCGCTTGAACGATGAGTTGTTCATGATCGGTTGCCGGTTCAATCATCGCCCTGTCTTCCCAGGAATTCCTTCGTCAACTGGCGGTACGCCGCCGCCGCCGCGCCGCTCGGATCATAAGCGGTGATCGGTTTGCCGTGGCTCGGCGCTTCGCCGAGTCGTATGGTCCTCGGAATGCATGCGCGATACACCAGGCTGCCGAAATGTTTCCGCACCTCCTCGACCACCTGTTCGCAAAGATTGGTGCGCGCATCGAACATGGTCATCACCACGCCCTCGATTTGCAGGCCGGACGATGGAACCGACTGCCGGATTTGATGGACCAGACCGGTGATGACCGTGACGCCTTCCAGGGCGTAATACTCGCATTGCACCGGCAGGAGCACGCAGTCGGCTGCGGCGAGGGCGTTCATCATCAGCACCCCGATGGACGGCGGGCAATCCAGGATCACAAAATCGAATGAAGGCGCGGCGCGCAACGGCTGAAGCGCGTTGCGCAGCCGCACCAGATAATCCTCCATCCGCGCCACCTTGATCTCCGCCAGGGCCAGATCGTTCTCGGAAGGAAGCAGGAAAAAACTTTCGTAGCTCGTCGGCACCACGCGATCGAGGAGGCTTTCGGTCCCCAGGAGCGCCCCGCAGACACTCGCCCCCGCAACCTTGGCAACGCCCACGCCGCTGGTGGCGTTGGCTTGCGGATCGAGATCCGCCAACAGGACCGTACGGCCGCTTTCCGCGAGACAGGCCGCCAGGCTGATGCTCGTGGTGGTTTTGCCGACCCCGCCCTTTTGATTCGCAACCGCGATGACTTTCATGCCCTTTTACTAACGGTTCCGATGGTCAGATTCAAGTTTTACCCGTCCGCCGCGGTTCGTCCGCCATTCGCCGCGGCGAACTGCTGCGAATGAACAACAGAACCCTGATGATCCAATCCGGATTGTTTTCAGAGACGTCCCATAAGTTTGAAAAAAGCGTGTTTT
>JACQHZ010000415.1 GCA_016198745.1 Verrucomicrobiota bacterium | reverse complement strand
GCGTATGACCTGCGCAAGCTTCGTGGCAAGCAGGTGGTCGAGCGGGTGGAGCGGACACGACGCTATCGAGTCAAACCGGCGGGGGTGCGAGTGCTGGCGGGTCTGCTGATCCTGCGGGAATATGTGCTCAAGCCTGTGTTGTCCAGTGTGCATCACCCTC
Organism: Verrucomicrobiota bacterium; assembly: GCA_016198745.1. Lineage (GTDB taxonomy): Bacteria > Verrucomicrobiota > Verrucomicrobiia > JABWAM01 > JABWAM01 > JACQHZ01. The sequence goes on along the minus strand of JACQHZ010000415.1, from coordinate 20,349 downwards.
GGCGCGGCCGCCCGCCCAAGATGTTGGCGCCACTGGACATGCATTACCAGAGGCTTCAAAAAGAAATGCTCTTGACGCTACGGACGCTCAAACTTGCCGCCTGACAGTTGGCGCATTACGACCAAAATGTTGGTTCTAATTTGTGAGTAGCCGGGCAGGCGCCACTTTCCCCAAACGCAGTCTTGGAGAAAGTGTAGAATCTATGCGGGCTGGCGCCAGGCCTTGGCAGTTTCGTACATGGCGATCACGTTTTCCGGCGGCGTGCCGTGAAGGACGGAGTTGGCCGTGGCGGCGATCATGCGGGGCGCCGCCGCCTCGATACAGGCGCGCATCGCCGCCCGCACCTGTTCCGCGCCGCCGCAAAACAGCAGGTCGCAACTGACGTTGCCGATCAGTGTCAGTTCCGGAAACCGTTGGCGCAATTTGCCAAAATGCATCCCGGCATCGCAATCCACCTCGTAGTAAGCATGGGGTCTTGCCGCGCCGAAAAGGTCGTCCGCCACCGGCCAGAGATCGCCGTCGGAACGGAAGATGTAATACATGTCGTGTTGCCGGCAGTAATCGAAAATCCGCTTCCAGCGGGGCGCCATGATCTCGTGGAAAAACCGGGGGGAATAGATGGGACCGCTCTTGAAGGCGAAATCGCCTCCGCCGTTGATCAGCCGGATGCCCGCGCGCCGTTGCGCGTCCAACGAGGCCAGGGTGTCTTCCATGAGCAAATCGAGATAATCTCCGATCAACGCGGGTTCGAGGAGCGTCGCCTCCAGCCAACCCGGTGTCATCGGGATGGCCATGCCGCTGGAACCCGCCACCACGAACTCATCGCCATACTCGCGCACGGCGCGCAACAGCAATGGATTCACCGAAGGAGGCCCTTGCGCGGATCGCGGTTGGGACAATTGCTTGCGCAATAAGGCCGTCACATCCTCGAAGGCAGGAGGGGGCCGGCCGGCCTTGATTTCCCCAAAGGTATGCGACTGCGGATCGAACCTGCCGACCGACCAATCCGAGCCGGCCGGATCGCCGTAGAGAATTTCATTTTCAGAAAGCCGTTTTGTGGGGCGGACGGAGTGGCGCCAGGGAAGAAAGAGAATGTCGAAGTCAAAAAACCGGTGCAGCGCCGCACAATCCCGGTAAAGACGATCCACGAATTCCTCGTGCGCCTGTTCGCCTTCCAACCATGCGCAGCCCTCGAAATAATGCGCGTCCGTGGAACCCGTGACGACTTCGCGTCCCAGGATGCGGCTGGCCACGGTCGAGGCAAACGCCTGTTCGCAGATGGGGATTCGGTCCGGCCAACGCCCTTCCAAGGCATCAGTGACGCGGTCATGGTGAGGGCTGGGTTTTGTTTTCATATTCCATTGAGTTTATCAGGAAGGATGGGCATATTCGAGGATGAACCGCACGGAAACATCTGTGATCATCAAACCCGCGAGATTTTTCCAAGACGGGAACCGGGCCGCGCCGGCGGGCGTTTTGTGGCGGCTGCTTGGCCGCGTTTTGGGTCCACTGAAATCTCCATGACCCCGCCTCTTCGCATCGCCTACCTGCCTTTTTACGTGGACTACTATGAGGGCATCTGCCCTGAGTTCCCGCGCGAAAAGGCAGCAAACGCCCGGCGTTGCGCGGAGGCGCTTGCGAGATACGGCAAGGTGGTCTGGAACGGTGAACTGATCCGCGACGCGAACGCCGCTTCGGCAATCGGCAAGAAACTCGCGGAGCAAAACCCCGACTGCGCGGTTGTTTTCACCAGCATCGCCGTCTTTGGCGCGATCCCATGGGCTGCGCTTCAGCATCTTTCCTGTCCGATTCTCATCTGGAACGCCCAACAAATTCAGACTGTCGGCAGGGGGTACACAATGGTCGAGATCGTTCGCAACACGGGACAGATCGGCACGCAGGCGCTGGCCAACACATTGCTGCGCGAAGGCCGCTGGTTTCGCGTCGTTACGGGCTACGAGAAAAGCCGGCGCACCGCCGACGAATTGGAGCGGTTCTTTGGCGTCATTCGCACGGCAGGCGCCTTGCGCAAGGCGCGCTTGCTCGCCATCGGCCAGCTTTTTCCAGCGATGACCGACATCCTGATGGATGAAACCGCGCTGCAACAACACATCGGCGCGACGGTCGCCCATGTGAGCAATGAGGAATTGACGCGTCGCTACCTTTCCATCTCCGAGGCCGAGGTTGAGGAAACCGTTGCCGGAATGAAACGCACCAACCAGGTCAATGAACTGACCGGCGACGAAATTCTGCGTTCTTCGCGTCTTTGCGCGAGCCTCAACTCGTTTGTGGAAGAGCATCGAGCCGACGGCGGCACGCTGAACTGTCACGTCGGCGTTTGTCTGCGCAACCCCGAAATCGGCATCACCGCCTGCTACAGCCTCGGCGTCCAAAACTCGATGGGACGCCCTTTCACCTGCACCGGCGATTTGCCCACGGCCATCGCCATGCTGATCCTGAAAAAGCTCACCGGCATCTCGATGTACACGGAGGTCCAGGTGATGGACGAGAAACGCCGCGCCATCGTGATCGCCAACAGCGGCGAGGGCGAGGACGGCATCCGGCGCAAGGGCTGCAAATCGTGCGTGCGGGGCAACGCCAATTTCAACGGCGTTCATGGCCGCGGCGCGTCATTCGCCTATCCGCTGCAACCGGGTCCGGCGACGATTGTCAGTTTCACGCCGACAGCGCATGAGACGGAGAAACGGAGAGACGGAAAGGTGGAGATCGCCCCGTATCCTTCCATCCCCGTATCCCCATATCGTTTGATCGTCGCGGAGGGAACAATCCTGAAGGACCCTCTCCCCGATGCCGGCGCCCTGGCAGGTTTCTTCCGGTTCAAGAAGGCCGACCTGCACACCGGCTACACCCGGTGGCTGGAGGCGGGCGCGGTGCATCACGCAGCGACCACGTTCGGCCATTGGTCGCGCGAACTCAAAGCTGTATGCGAGTTGCTTAACCTCGACTTTGTCGAGGTGTGAAATATCCGCGGCCATCCGCGTAATCCGCGGTTCAATTCCAAATGCAAAAGAACATCCATCTTCCCCAGGTCGAACTCAACATGGAGAGCATCACTGTTGTGCGATGGCTCGTCAAGGAGGGCGATCATGTTGCGGCTGAACAGCCCATCCTGGAAATCGAAACCCAAAAGGCGGTCGCCGAGGCGCCCAGCTCGGATGCGGGTTATGTCCGGAAGTTGTGCGTCAAAGAGGGCGACACCATCGGCGAGAAGGCGCTGTTGTGCATCCTTACCGACACGAAGGATGAATCTTTTGAAGATGTAGCGGCGCTTCTGCGAAGCGCCGATTCCTCCGCACGACAAACCCCGCTTCATAGAAGCGCGGCTACACCGGATTCTGAAGGCGGCGCGATCCGCGCCGCCCCCGCCGCGCGCAAACTTGCCAGGGACCTGGGCGTGGATCTCGCAACGGTGAACGGCACGGGACCTGACGGCCGCATCACAGTGGAGGACGTGCAGAGAATGCAGAATGCAGAATCAAGAATGAAGGATGAAGAACAGTGGACCCCGCTCCTTCCCTCGCGGCTCGCGCTGATTGCGCAAATGCAGAAGTCGCTTGCTGAAATTCCACAGTTTCACGTGGCGCGTCAGATGGAGGTGATGCCGCTGATGGCGAAGGCCGAGGGAATCACTTTCACCCATCGCCTGATTCGCGCCGCTGCCGCCGCGCTCGCCAAGCATCCGTCATTGCGAACAGTCATGAATGGACATGCGATCCGGGCCATGCCGGTCAGCGTGGCCGTTGCGATGGAGACGCCCAACGGCTTGATTGCGCCCGCATTGCGCCATGCCGACCAGTTGACGCTGGGACAAATCGCCGCGCAAACGAAGGAATTGCGCGTCCGCGCTGAAGCAGGCAGACTCAAACGCGAGGAATGGACGGAGGCGCCGTTTGCCATCAGCAACCTCGGCATGTTCGGCGTGGATTTCTTCAATGCCTTTGTTTTCCACGGCCAGACGGCGGTGCTCGCCGTCGGCCGCGCCACGGAGGGAAAAGCCTGGTTCAATCTTGCCGTGGATCATCGCATCGTGGACGGGGCGGAGGCGGCGAGATTTTTTGAAACCTTGCAACAGGAGATCCAGAAAGGAGTGATGGAGTAATGAATACTCCATCAACTCGCCCATGAAACTGCTCGAACATCAAAGCAAAAAATTGCTGTCCCAATTCGGGCTGGCTTTCACCCCGGCGATTGTTGTTCAGACCGCAGAAGCCGCGGTGCAAGCGGCGAAGCAACTGCAGGCTTCATCCTTCATCCCTCATCCTTCATCCTTCGTTCTCAAGGCCCAGGTGCCTTTCGGCGGGCGCGGCAAGGCGGGCGCGGTCCGGTTTGCGGACACACCCGGGGACGCATGCCGCGTTGCGGGTGAACTGCTTGCGATGGAGCTGCGCGGCGTGAAGGTGACAAGCGTATCGGTTGAACCGAAAATCGCCTTCACTCGCGAACTCTATGCAGGCGTCGCCTGGGATACGACGGCCAAACTGCCTGTCGCCCTTTTGAGCGTTGCCGGCGGCGTGGAGGTGGAGGCGTCCAAGCAAGTCGCTCGCCGCAACTTCGATCCGTGGGACGGGCTGTCGGCGTTTGAGGGACGCGAACTGGCCGCGCAAGCCGGTTTGTCCGGCAAGACGCTGGTCGGAATCGGGGGCGCTTTGGAAAAACTGGCGCGGGCGTTTCTTGCCTGCGACGCCGTGCTGATGGAGATCAATCCGCTTGTCGAGACGGCGGACGGGGCGCTCATCGGGCTGGACGCGCACGTGGAAATCGAGGACGACGCCGCGTATCGGCAGAAGCAGCGGCTGGCGACATTGGGCGAAATCGCGCCCACTGCAACGGGACGCAAGCCAACGCCCCTGGAGTTGGAGGCCCAGCGCATTGACGCAATGGATCATCGCGGCGTGGCGGGGCGCGTCGTCGAGTTCGACGGCGACCTTGCGTTGCTCATCGGCGGCGGCGGGGCGAGCCTGACGGTGTTCGATGCGATCCGTCGGCACGGCGGCAAGCCCGCCAACTATTGCGAGGTCGGCGGCAATCCGACCGAGGAGAAGGTCGCCGCCCTCACCGCGTTGCTGTTGTCCAAGCCGGGCATCAAAAAAGTGGCGGTGATCATGAACGTGGTGAACAACACGCGCGCCGACGTGATGGCGCGCGGCGTGTTGTTGGGCTGCGAGAAGGCGGGGCGCAAACCCGCCGAAACAATCTCCGTCTTCCGCATCCCGGGTTCGTGGGAACAGGAGGCGCGCGCCCTTCTTGCGAAGGCGGGCGTGGAAGCTCTCGGTCGAGAAATGTCGCTGGACGAGGCCGCACGTCGTGCTGTAGCGGGGGTCTGTGACCGCCATCCATCAAATGAAATCGGCGCTCATAGAGCGCCGCTACAACAAAAGCATTAAGGATAGGCCGAAATGAAAGCTGATTCATCCTTCATCCTTCATCCTTCATCCTTAATCCTTGTCCAGGGCATCACCGGCCGCGAGGCCTCGGCGATGGTCGCGGACGCCCTGGCTTACGGCAGCAAGATCGTTGCGGGCGTGACCCCGGGCAAGGGCGGTCAGCAGGTTCACGGCGTGCCGGTCTATGACACCGTCGCCGAGGCTGCCGCGAAGCATCATCCGACGGTGACCGTCATTTCTGTCCCTGCGCCCGCGGCGCTCGACGCGGCTCTGGAGGCATTTGCGCACGGGATCAAGTTTTGTCTCATCATGACCGAGCGTGTGCCGCGCCTGGACACGAGCAAGCTGATCGTCGCCGCAAAACGGGCGGGTTGCGCGGTGATCGGTCCCAACACGCTGGGACTCATCCGTCCCGGCGTGGCCAAGCTCGGCACCATCGGCGGGCGCGTGGATAATGTGCGGCGTTCCTTCACACCGGGACGCGTCGCCGTTCTCTCGCGCAGCGGCGGGATGACCACGGAGATCGCGAGTTTCCTGACGAGCCGCGGCATCGGCCAGAGCATTGCCATCGGCGTGGGCGGCGATCCGATCATCGGCTCGAATTTCACGGAACTGATTGAACTGCTGGAAAACGATCCCTCGACGGACGCCGCGGTGATTTATGGGGAACCGGGAGGAACGGCCGAGGAACAGCTTGCGGAACGATTGAAGAAGAAACCCAGCCGTCTGCGCATCAACGCCTTCCTCTCCGGCCGGTTCGTGGATGAGATGCAAGGCGTTCGATTCGGCCACGCGGCTGTGATCGTCGAAGGCGAACGCGGCTCGGTGCGGGGAAAAACGACCGCGTTGCGCGAGGCGGGCGTGTTCGTGGCGGAAAGTTTCGATGAAATTGTTAACGGATTGCCCGGAATGCCATGAAGTAAGGGTCCCGATGTTTTTTTCAGTGGGGCACCGCCCCGAAAGCGTTTGGGGCTGTGCGCTTCGCCCGCCGAGGCCGAACACAGCCGGGGGCGGCTGTGCCACATTGCTTCATCTGTTCCTTGATGACAATATCCCTTCTTCTTTAAGGGACTCGAACAACTTTACGGCAGATTAAACGCAGTCCGAGTTAAGGCGTCCAACTCATCCCATTCTGATGAACTTGGGGCGCCAGACTTCTGGGTCAGACGAAGCGCGAGAGAAGCCAAGGCCCCATGTGTTCGATTGTGCGGGCTAAAAGTCGGCAGAGCCAGATACTCGACAACGCTGACGCCAAGACTCAACTGCGATGCGTAGGCGGAAATGGCTTCGGAAACAATTGGCGCGTTCAACAAGGCCGTAAGAAACGCAGCTTCTTTCAAACTCTGACACGGAACGAAGTAGAGTTTGTGGTCGAGGACAACCGGCTTCGTTCCGAGTTGTGGGTGGCGAACGGGCGCAACAATCGCGGCGGCAAAGCGTCCACCGGGCATTTCGCGCCAAGCAACTTTGTGGCGGGCAAAAGAATATGCGCCTGTGCTCCACAGCGACCACCACGCCTGCTTTTTCTGGAATCTGCGGAGGCTGGAACGTTGTTCGAGGACGCGACAGAATCGCTTCAGATATCGAAACGTCGCTGGGAAATCGACAGGCAAGGCGGGGTTTCCGTGCATTCCACGCTGCGGGACGAGCACGCCGTAATCGAGGTCGGTTTGCGCTTTGAACGCGGCGACGCCGCGTCCACGCAGCAGAGGGAAAAGATGTTCCGCCTCGACGCTTGCATTGACTCGTGCAATATCCGCGCGCTTGCCAAGTGTCGGATCATTCTCAATTCGGCAAAGCCCGCTCGCCCTGTCGTTTTCCAAAACGCGCACGAAGAAAATGCCGTTTGCATCGGTTGTGATGCCTTTGCGTGCGACATAATCGTGTGTGCCCTGCGCAAACAGATGTTGCCAGGCTTCGTGTTGGGTTCGCGTGCCTTTAAGCCACGGCCCAGCGTCCGTTCCCGGAACGGGAGCGGCGAAGTCGTCAAACTTCTTGGCCTCCAAAACAAATTCTTCGGCGCTCGCATAGCTGCGCTTCGGATGTCCTGCCGCACCAGCAGGGGACCACCAACGGTAGGTCACGGGATAGCGTGTCGCGCTTCCGGTGCGGAACACCAAGAGAGTGGGGTGATTGCTAACTCCTTCAAATGGAGCAACTTCGCCAAAGTCTTCGACGCGTGTTACCGCCATTGGCAGTTTCAGCCGCGCAATTTCAAAACGGCGGAAGCCTTGGCTGGATTCGTTTGCGAAAACCGTGCCGGTGATTAGGAACGCCAGCGTGCCACCGCGTTTTAGCCAGCGTTCGGCGGCAACGTAGGTAACAACAGTGGAAATGTCCGACTCAATGCCGCCAACCCATTTGTCTTCACTGAAAACGCCCAACTGCAAGCAACGCGACTTGATAAACGAAGCGTAGTCCGGCGGCAAATGACTCCATTTCACCCAGGGCGGATTCCCGCAAACAAAGTCGGCTTGTGGCATGGCGCCAGCGGCAAAGCGGTCAGCCAGGATTGAGCACCAAATGCCATCCCAACCTTCTTGGTGCAGTCGCGCCAGCGAATCAATCGTTTGTTGAAACTGCGCTTGCTCGCCGAGCGACAGTTTGGCCGCAGCCGCCTCTTTGTTTAGCACCGAGAAGATTTGCGCGCTGCTTTGACCTGCATCGAGCAACTCACGGAGGCGCGTAAAGAATGCGAAGAAGTCGGCATGAACGACCAATGCCTTTGGGACGGTGAAGCGGAACAGTCCTTTTTCGGTCTGCAAGCTGTGTTCAAATGCCGCGCCAACCAAGTCGACTGGGTTGATTGCGTCGGCGAGGTAAATCGGCAGGCGAAGTCCTTGTCCGGGCCTGAGCCGTTGCGCGAGAAAAACGACGAGTGATGCCCGGGCAGCGAGCACGGCCAATGGGTTCAAGTCCATCCCCTGCAATCCGGCGAGAAGTTCTTCCGCCGTAGCCGATTCCGGCGCGTGAGTCAGACGCCGCCGCAAACCTTCCAACAGAAAGGTTCCCGTGCCGCAGGTCGGGTCGGTCAAGCTGTCGCGGCGCTGCCAACCAGCCTCATTCATCACGTGGGCTGCGAGCCAGTCCGGCGTGTAGAATTCGCCGAGGGCGTGGCGCAACGCGTGCGGAACGAACGACTGGTAAAGTCCTTTGAACAAGTCGCGGGTCGAGTCAGGGCTTTTTTTGGAAACATCGAAGTTGATGTTCGACAGCCCGGCTATAAGCGATTCGACATCAGAAGCCAGACCGTTCCACGCATCGTCATCCAAATACCAAGCGAAAAAATCACCATTTAGCATATTCGTCACGCCAGCGGCGGCAAACAACTCACCGCTTTCCAAAATTTGAAGCCGCTCCCGAATCGGCGACGCGCTGTCACGCATATCTTCTCCCGCGCCTTTCAATGCCATAGCCGCGACCAACTTTGCGACGAGAGCAATGAAAGTATTCAGAGCGAAAAGATAGGCTGCGACGTTTGCCCCGTAGTCCTCGCCGTGGGCCTCGCTCTGACGGACGAGCAACTGCTTGAGCGAGTCGGTTTGGATGCCGACAACTTGCCCGAACAAGCGACGCCACTCGAAGAACAAGAGTTTCGTCTTGGTCGTTTGTCGTGAATGTTTCGTAGCGAGCACAGCCCGAAATAACTTCGGAATCAGTTCCGTTCCCAACGGCGATTCTGGTCCGGCCCTGTCCGCCAACAACAACGGATGAACAAGCGGCACACCGTCTCTCCGTAAGGCGCCCAGCAATCGTTTCGCCTCCGCCATGCCGAAGCCCGTCAACGACGACCACCTTGTTCCGCCATTCTGCACTTCGCCGAAGGCGATGTGCGCGCCATCCCAAATCACCAACTGGTAATCACTGACAGACCTTCCTTCTTCAGCGGAAAGGAGCCGGGCATATTCTTCCGCCTGTGCCTTGGCGTGTACTGTCGCCTTCCCGCTCCCTGACAAACTTTGCGGTGGTTCGTATTCGATGATGACTGCGCCGTGAGCTACGTCAGCGAATCGCTTCCGTCGCGGGTCTGAAGTTGGCAGCGTAAGATCGAGTCGAAACGGCGACCACGCCACCCCGATTTCACCACACGCTTTCTCCAAAGCCTTTTCCAACTCATGCCGAAGATTGGCTTCGTTTGGCGCACTCGCAGTCGCCGTAGTTGCCGCCACGAGCAACTTGCGAGCGATGTCGTCGAGTGATTGGGATTCCCTCGTGAATGGCACATCGCGCATGCTGACGACTTCGGACTTCATGATCCTTTGGGAGTTTTCCGCCTCAATAGTATGAAATTCTTCCACTTCGTTTGCAAGCGCTGGTGATTGACCGGTGAAGCCAATCCGGATGGACTTTGGCAAATGAAAAGTGCAGTATCCACGCCCATCTTGGTGAGCGCCGTCGGGCCTTGGCCACGCAAACCCGCGCTACGCCGCAGGCTCTCGTCACGGCGCAGCATGGGGCGGCGAGGCGAGAGTGTTTTTGACGGCGCAGGCGGGCAAAACCTTGGCGAATTTGGCGGACAATCAATCTCATGAGCGATTTCTGGAAAACATCCATCTCGCGGGTAAGGCCGAACGAAATTCTCGTGCGCGGCTATCCCATCGAACAACTCACCCGCCACTGTTCTTTCGGCGAGGTCGTTTATCTGTTGCTGACCGGCGATCTGCCGAAAGGCAACGAAGGCAGGCTCGTCGAAGCAATTCTCGTCTCGTGCTGCGAACACAGCCTGGCGGCGCCGAGCGCGGATGCCGTCCGTTTTGTCGCCTCCAGCGGCGTGCCGCTGCAAACCGCGGTCGCCGCCGGCATCAGCGCCATCGGCGATGTGCACGGCGGCGCGATCGAGCCATGCGCGAAAATCCTGCAACGCGCGGCAGCCGAAAAAAAATCCGGTGAAGCGGTGCTGCGCGAGTTGAAAACAGCGGGACAACGGATGCCCGGCTACGGGCATCCGGTTCACAGCAACGATCCGCGCACCGCAGTGCTATTGGCGCTGGCCGATGAGTGGAAACTGGCCGGCAAACACACGCGCCTGGGAAAGGAAATCGAGGATGCGACCGTCAAGGTGATGGGACGCCGTCTGCCGATGAACGTGGACGGCGCCATCGCGGCGTTGATGTGCGATCTGAAAATGGCACCCGCGCTTGGCAAGGCGTTTTTCATCATCAGCCGCGCCCCCGGATACATCGCGCACGCGCATGAGCAGATGACGCAGGAAAAGCCCTTCAAGGCGGCCCGCCACGAGGAGATTGCCTACACCGGTCCCGCCAGGAGGGACGTCCTCCCGGTTCCATCCGCCGCGCCAACCCCGCCTCCGAATGCGCCGGAATTGTGACAAAAATGCGGCCAAGATAGGTCCGTATGCAGCTTTTTATCCTTCGCGGCGGGCTGAATGATGCGGGTTGCCTGACGGAACAACAGCAATGAACTTGCGAAAAAGGTAGAAGGCGTTTCCAAGTTGTGGCATGACGGTGAGGAATCCAGATTGAGAAAACGCCTTGATGATGAACTCCAAAGCTGAAACCTTGCTGCGAAAGGCAAAGTCCTTCGGGTTTTCGGACCGTCAGATCGCGCACTTGACGGGCGCCGCTGAGGACCGGGTTCGCGCTCTGAGGAAAGAGATCGGATTGATCCCATCTTTTCGGCTGGTGGACACCTGCGCGGCCGAGTTTGAGGCGTACACGCCCTATTTTTACTCGACGTACGACACCGGCGACGACGAAGTGCGGCGCAATGATCGCCGCAAGGTGATGATTCTCGGAGGCGGTCCCAACCGCATCGGCCAGGGAATCGAGTTCGATTACTGCTGCGTCCATGCCGCTTTTGCCCTGAAGGAGGACGGCATCGAGACGATCATGGTGAATTCGAATCCGGAGACCGTCTCCACGGATTACGACACCAGCGACAAACTGTATTTCGAGCCGTTGACGCTGGAAGATGTGCTTCACATTTATGAACGCGAAGGGTGCTGGGGCGCCATCGCGCAGTTCGGCGGCCAGACGCCGCTCAACCTGGCGCTGGGTCTCAAGAAAAACGGCGTCAACATCATCGGCACATCGCCTGAATCCATCGAAATTGCGGAAGACCGCAAGCTCTTCGCCGCGATGCTCGACCGGCTCGGCATTCCGCAGCCGCCCAACGGCATCGCCACCAACGAAACCGAGGCGCTCGCCGTCGCCGCCCGTCTCACCTATCCCGTCCTCGTGCGCCCGTCGTTCGTCCTGGGAGGACGCGCGATGGAGATCGTCTATGGCGATGATGAGCTGCGCCATTACATGCGTTTCGCCGTCGAGGCGTCGCCGGAACGACCCGTCCTGGTGGACAAGTTCCTCCAAGACGCCACGGAGGTGGATGTGGATTGCATCGCCGACGTGGGCATGAAAGGAGGCGACCATGTCGTCATCGGCGGCATCCTGGAGCACATCGAGTTCGCGGGCGTTCATTCCGGCGACGCAGCGATGGTCCTGCCGCCGCACACCTTGAGCCGGACCGTGATCGAGACCATCCGTGAATACACCGTCGCGATGGCGCGTGAACTCAAGGTCGCCGGCCTGATGAACGTGCAATACGCGACGAAGGGCGACCGGGTTTATGTTCTGGAAGTGAATCCGCGCGCGTCGCGCACGGTGCCTTTCGTCTCCAAGGCCATCGGCGCGCCTCTGGCGAAGCTGGCGGCGCGAATCATGGCGGGAAAAACGCTCCCGGAACTTGGGTTCACCCGCGAAATCTGGCCATCGCACTATTCAGTCAAGGAATCCGTGTTCCCTTTCGCGCGATTCCAGGGTGTGGATATCCTTTTGGGACCGGAAATGCGGAGCACGGGCGAAGTAATGGGAATGGACCGCGAGATGGGAGTTGCTTATGCCAAATCACAAATGGCAGCGCAACCGCCGTTGCCGACAGGCGGCAACGTCTTCCTCAGCGTGCGCGACGAGGACAAGAAGGCGGTGGCGCCCGCCGCCCGGTTGCTTGCCCAACAAGGGTTCGCCCTCTACGCGACCAGCGGCACGGCGCGCGCGTTGGCCGCCGAGGGAATTGAATCGAAGCCGCTGTTCAAAATCAGCGAGGGCCGTCCGAATGTGTTGGACATGCTGAAGAACGGCGAGATCGCCCTGATCTTCAACACACCGGGCACGCGGGACCAGCGCGACGATGAAAAACTCATCCGCCGCGAGGCGCTTCACCGGAATGTGCCGATCATGACCACAATTTCCGGCGCCTGGGCGGCAGCGCACGGAATCGAGGCGCAAAGACGGACCGGCATCTTGGTGAAACCCTTGCAGGAATACCATCCGCCGCTTCATTGAATGATGAGACGACATTGGCGCAAAGCAGTCTGGCTGCTCTTATGGATGGCGCTTGGCGCGGGAACTCTTGCCGCCATGAAACGCGCGGATCAAGCGTTTCTGTCCTACATGGAAACCGGCGGATTGTCCGGGAGCGCGATTTATGAATTGCTGCCCGCCGACGTGCGCTTCTTCGCCCACATTCATCAGGCGCGCGAAGAATGGAAAGCATTCCGGCAATCGGGCCTTTTTTCGGCGCTGCGAAACGTCCCCGCAACACGCGCGATTTTCGACGAGTGGGGTTTGGTTGAAGGGGAATGGTCCGCATTTGAAAGATGGATTCTTCAATTCTGGGGACCAGAGATCATCATCGCCGGCTCGGAGAAGACCCAGGCGATTTACATCTTTTCGCCCCTCGGCAATCGCGGGCAATGCGCGGACTGGTTGTTGCAAATGGCGGCGTCTCCCTTTGGTTTCCGCGTAAAGTGGCGTCCTGGTCAATTGGAAGGCCGTTGGTGTCTCGAAACAGATGGCGCCTCTTTTTTGCCGCCGGGATTTCACGCGCAATTTTATCCGATCCATGGCGCCGCCGCGCTGGCAATCAGCCGACGGCCGAATCCCATGCTTGAACTCTGCCGTCTGGCGAATGACCCGGCTGACGGCCTTCTGCACGCGCCAAGGTTTCCCGATTTCCTTCACGAACAGCTTGGGCAATCAAAGCGAGCCTTCGGGTTCATCCGTTCGAGTCAAGACAACCACTCGGAAGATCTCGGCCTGGAATGGAATCTTGCCGCCGAAAAAAACGGCGACGCCGTGTTGGATGCCCGTTTGCCGATGCTTGCCGGCGTTCCGAATCCGTCAAGAGAACCATCGCCGCCCATCCTGAAACGTCTCAGGCAATCGGACGATGTCATCTCAATGACGACATCCTGGGAAAATCTCGAGACGGGATGGAGTGAGTGGCTTCAACGGACGCCGCCGGCATGGAACGAGGCGCTGAAAAACATCGGCCGCAATGCAACAACCGAAATCTTCAAGGAAATCTGGAGTCCCGTTTTCGACAAACTTGGGCGACATGTCTTCATTGGGTTGGGCGACAGCGTTTTGATCTCCGAAAGGCATCGCCTCCCGTTCCCGCGAACCGTTCTCGCCTTTCCCTTGGAAGACAAGGATGTCTTCGTCCGGACAATTGAAGCCACGGTTTTGAAATGCAACCGCGAATGGACTGCCGGTCTCCTGATCCGCAAGATCACCTGTCCGAACGGTCCCTATTACGAAGTGCGCCAGGCGGATTCACTCTGGAAAAGAAAACTCGAATTAAAAAACCTGCCGGCCTTCGCATTCGTTAGCGGCCTTCTTGTCGTCTCAACAGGCGGGGATTCGATGGAAAAAATCCTCCAGCAGATGGCATCGGCACCGGCGGTTCCCGGTGAACTGAACGAGGATGGCATCAATCTTTGGATCGATTTGAAGCGCGCGCCCCAAATCGCGGCTTTCCCTCTCGTGGCAATCGGGCTCTTTCATGCTGAGGACAAGAATGAATCCATTCCCTCGCGGAAATTGAATTTCCCCCAGGAATGGACGCCGATCCTGGAACGGTTCGGCGAAGCGCGTCTGCGGGTGACGTTCGGGTCGGGCGAGGCGCGATTTCACGTCGCGCTTCCTCCCTGATGTCAGGGGAGTTTTTTTCGAAGAATCTCGGCGGCCTGAAGAAACGCCCTGCCGGAGGTGGATTGCGGCGAACCGACCATCAGCGGTATGCCGGCGTCTCCGCCTTCGCGAACGGCCATCTCGATGGGAATCTGGCTCATGAGCGGCACGCCCAGACGATCCGCCTCGCGCTGGCCGCCGCCCGCGCCGAAAATGTCGTATCGCTTGTTGTCGCTGGGACAGAGAAAAAAGCTCATGTTCTCCACGATGCCCAGGATGGGGACATTGACCTTCTGAAACATGCCGATGGCCTTTCGGACGTCAATCAGAGCCACCTCCTGCGGCGTGGTCACCATCACCGCGCCGGAGAGCGGCAGTGTCTGACAAAGCGAAAGCTGCGCGTCGCCGGTGCCGGGCGGCAGGTCAATCACCAGATAATCCAGATCGCCCCAAGCGACATGATGCACAAACTGTTGAACGGTGCGGGTCACCATGGGACCGCGCCAGATGACGGGACTGTCGGGATCAACCAGAAACCCCATGCTCATGAGTTTGACGTCAAAGCTGATAATCGGATTGAGACGGTCGTCGCTGGCTGTCGGAAAGGTTTTCACGTTCATCATCAACGGAATGCTCGGACCATAGATGTCGCAGTCCATCAAACCCACGCGGGCGCCCAGGCGGGAGAGCGCCAGGGAAAGATTCACAGCCACGGTGGATTTGCCGACACCGCCTTTTCCGCTGGCGACCGCCACGGAATGCCGAATCCCCTGCACACGCTGTTGTTGGAAAACGCCTGGCGCTGCCGCCTGGAGATTCACGGTGACCGTGGCCGACCCGATACCGGCCAGTTTGTGAAGCGTCTGTTCGCTTTCCGTCTTGATCTGATCGGCGATCTTGGGATCGGAAGTGGTCAGGGACATCTGGACGTTGCAACGATTCCCTTGAAGTTCAATGTTTTTGACGATGCCGAAGGAGACGATGTCCCGGCTGAAGCCAGGATACTTCACCTGTTTCAAGGCATCGCGAATCTGATTTTCGGTGAGGGGCATGGTGGTGTGGTCGCCTGTTCATGCGAGCGAAGAGGGCACTCTACCACATTCCACTGAAGGTTGTCATGCGCTCAACGGCTTCCTCAGCGATTCTCATTATGAATGCCAGATTAAGTTGATGGATGTGTGGCACAGACCCGAAAGCATTCGGGGTTGTGATTCCAAAATCACATCAAACAAGTCAAGAAGAGATGGGTTGCTGGTTGTGAGTTGACGCGGAACGGGTTGCTCTGCTAGTTTGGCATGATGCGATATTTGCAATGCCTCACCGGTGTCATGGGCGTTTTGTTTTTCACCACAGACGTTCTTTTGGCCGTGGACAAGATTTACATGAAAGGTTCATCCACTCCCACCGAGGGCGCCATCTTGAAGGTGGAGGATGCCTCGGTGCGCGTTCAGCTCGGAGGCGTGGGCGAAACCGCGCTTCAAATTGCCAATATCGAGCGGGTTGAGGTCTCCCCGCGTCCTGCGACGCTCCCGGCGGGACTCAAGGCGGCGGGCGAGCACAAGGTTCAGGATGCCATCAAAACGCTCGAGCCGATTTACACCCAGTATCGCGGCTTGCCGGAGGCATGGATCGAGGAGTGTTCCGCGCGTCTGGGCGAGGCCTATGTGGCCGCGCAGGATTGGGCCAAGGCGCGCGAGTTGTTTGTCCGGTTTCAGAAAGCATATCCACAGAGTGAACTCCGCGATTCGATCCAGAGCGGCATGGCCCAGGCGCTGTTCGGCCTCAAGCAGCCCGAAGAAGCCTTGAAACTCCTGGAGCCGCTGGTGGCCGGCCTTGAAAAGGAGGCGACGATCAGCGACGAACAAAACCGCGCCATTGGAAGGGCCTGCGTGACGCTCGGCCATTGTTACAAGGCCGCCCAAAAGGACGACCAGGCGCTCGATGCGTTTCTCAAAACGACAGTCCTTTATTATTTGGATGGAAATGCGGTGGCCGAAGCGCAATATGAAAGCGCGTTGCTTTTTGAAAAAATGAACAATCTTGCCCGCGCCCGCGGGCAGCTTGAAGATTTGCTGAAGGAATCGCCCGGCTCGGCTTTCGCCGCCGAGGCCAAGAAAAAACTCGATTCCCTCCCATCCGAGGGAGCCAAACTATGAACCCCGCCGACATCATGAATTCACCGAACCGTTCAATTTGTCTGATCGCCATCTTTGGAATATTTTTCTGGGCCATCGCTGAAATGACTCCGGTCGCCGCCCAAGGGGGCGGAGGCGGCGAGGCGCCGGCGGCGCCTGCTGCGCCCGCCGCCGCGCCGGCAGCAGGCGGCGAAGCCGCCGGCGGCGAGGCCGGAGGCGAACATAAAAAGCAGGAAGCCAAGACACTGTGGGGCATCATCAAGGAGGGGGGATGGATCATGTTCCCGCTGTCGCTCATCTCCATGTGGTGCACCGCGTTGATCATCGAAGGGTTTGTCCGAATCCGTCTGCCCAATTTCGCGCCGCCCGATCTGATCCTCCAGCTCAAGACTGCTTTTGCGGAGGAAAACTATCAGCAGGCCTGGCGTCTATGCAAATCGCGCTCTACTTTCCTGACCAACACCCTGCGTTATGGCTTGGAACGCATCGGCCGCGGCCGGGTTGCCTGCGAATCCGCCATCTCGGAGCACAGCCTCAAGGAAAGCATGATTTTCAAGACCAAGATTTCCTATCTCTCCACCATCGGGGTCATTTCCCCCATGGTCGGGTTGCTGGGCACGGTCACGGGCATGATCAAGGCGTTCCAAACGCTCGGCGCCGGGGGCATCGGGGATCCTTCGTTGCTCGCGGCCGCCATCGGCGAGGTGCTCATCGCGACGGCCACGGGGTTGCTCGTGGCGATCCCTGCGTTCTTCCTCTACTATTTCTTCCGCAACCGCCTCCAGTCGGTGATCGTGCTGTCGGAAGACGTGATGAACCAGTTGATGACGGATGTGAAATACGACGAGCTGCAAGGAATCAAGATCGGAGAATCGCTTGAAGCCGAACTTGGAGGAGGCGCCGCTGCGCCAGCCGCTGCTGCACCGGCCGCCGCCGCGCCCGCGCCGGCGGCGGAACCCGGCAAGCGTGTGAGCCAGGCCGTGGCCGGTGTGACGGTGGCCTGCCCGACGTGCAACGCCGCGATCACCGCAGGCACGCCCAAATGCGCCAGTTGCGGAACAGAACTCCAATGGGGTTGAGGCGTCCTCGTCCCAATCTTGAATTTTGAATGAAAATCTGAAATCCCAGATCGAGCAATGTCAGCCAAGCGTTCCAGCGAAAAGGCATTTCCGGAAGAAGACCCGGAATTTCAGGTCGCGCCGATGATTGACATCCTGCTGGTGCTGATGACCTTCTTCATGAGCATCACCTCCACCGAGGTGCTCAAGACCAAAACCAAACTCACGGTGGACCTGCCGGTCGAAAAGGACAGCGCCGCTCCCGAAAAAGCGAAGAAAAGCGAGGTCCTGATCAATGTGGCATGGGACCCGCATAAGAACGCAAGCGCCATCGAGTTCGAGGGAAACATGCTCAATTCGCCGGATCAGGTCACCGATGTCATCCTCCGTCGAAAAGGCAACGCGCCGTACTTCCGCGCGGTCGTCCGGGCGGCGCAGATTGTGCCTTATTCCTACGTCCAACAGGTCCTGGGCGCATGCGCAGCGGCCCAGGTGGACAACATCACGTTCTTGGTGCTTTCCCAGGATGCGCCCAAGACTTATAAAAAAGATGCGCCGAAACCGTGAATTATCCCGTTTTTGTGGTATGGTTGAACGACGCGGTTCGAAAAACAATACGACAACCGGTTCATCATTTCCTGTAACCCTTAAAACAAAGGACTTCTTATGGCAGGCGGCGGCGGCGGATCAGATGGCGATGTCGGATTCCAGATCGCGCCCATGATCGATCTGATCCTGGTGCTGATGGTCTTCTTCATGAGCACGGTGGCGATGAAACAGGTCGAGAACGAGCTGGGCGTCACCCTGCCGGGCACCGGCGGCGTCAGCAGCGAAGCGAAGACCACGGTGGAATTGAACATCGGGATTGATATTGACGGTTCGGTGAACCTCAACAGCGAGCCCATTGGTCCACCCAACGACAAGGAACTCACCGCCCTGCGCAAGAAACTCGCCGAACAAGTCCAGCTTTTTGGCGACAAAACGCCGGTGACCATTATGCCGCAGCCGGACGTGCAGCACGGACGGGTGATGGACGTGGTGAACGCCTGTTCCGCCGCCAAGGTGAAGAACATTTCATTTGGAGGTTGATATGGCCGAAAATTTCGATCTCGATCCGCTGTTTGACAACTCACCCAAGGCGCGAATGAAACGGTTCGCCTTGCGGGTGATCAACACCCGCTATCTTCTGATCGCCCTGCTGATCCACGTGATCGGATTCGCCATCTTCGGCGGGAAAATCATCTTCGACGCCATCCAGGCCAAGGGCGTGTTTGAAAGCGAAAGCGAAGTCCTGGTGGCCGCTCCGCCGGGGCCGCCGCCGCCGCCGCCGACCAGTTCCGCCACAGCCGAAAAATCGTTTGACGTGAAGGTTTCCGCCGCCGCCCAGTCGCCCACCAAAATCGTCAATCGCATTGCCACCGAAAAGCTCAACCCCAATTTCAGCGTCCCGGCTCCCGACATTCCCATGGTGGTGGATTCCGCCCTGGAGGTCAAAACCAACGAGGGCGCAAGAGAACGGATCGCGGGGGCCGAAATCGCCCGCATGCAGAATGTGCGCAAATTTCACGAAGGCGGCGTCGAGGGCGCCAGCGGAAAACGCGGCGCCACCGGCAAGGGGCGAGCGACCGTGGCCAAGTTCACCTGTTACGTGGCGCAGTACGCCGGGGGCGATTGGAACAGCAACTTCGGCCTCGTGGCGGACAACCGCTGGTACAGCAATTGCATCTACAACCTCATGCTTCAGATCGAAAGATGGAGCCAGGGGCGTGTGAAAGCGCACTTGAAACCCGAGGCGCTGAAGCTCGCCGACCGGGAATGGATCGAGAAAATCAAACCGCCGTTTGTCTTCATCACAGGCCATAAAAGTTTCAAGTTCACCCAGGCGGAAAAGGACAACCTGCGCGAATACCTGATGCTGGGAGGCGCGCTCTGGGTGGATAACTCGTTGCCTGGACGGCGCAGCCGGTTCGATGTCTCTCTCCGTCGCGAACTGACAGGGCGGGATGCGGCGGGACGAAGCGTGCCGGGCGCCGACGCCGTGCTGCCCGACCGCGAGTTCGAGACGATCCCCAACGATCATCCCGTCTATAAATCGAGCAGCGCCTATTTCGATTTCCGCAACGGCCCGCCTGCCGGCATGAATTTTTACCGGGAACCGGTCGAGTGCGTCAAGATCGGCGGCGAAGTGGCGGTATTTTACACCCTCAATGCCTACAGCGACATGTGGGAAACAGGGCTGACGCCCAAGGACGAAGTGGATTCGGCCGGTGAATGGAGTCCCTCGAATCGCACTTGGTATTACCGCGATGGTCCGCACTGGTGGTACATGTATCGCACCGGACAGGGACAGAAGTGGTTCCGTAATCTGTCGCGTGAAGGCATCATCCCTTGCTATCAGTTTGGCATCAACATCGTCATTCATCTGCTTACCCGCTTCCAGGACAAGTTCATGACGTTGCCGCGGGGAAACGCATGAAACGCCCTGGGTCGGCGGTTTTTTTCCGCAGGCAGGTTCTCCCGCCGAGGCGGGACACCGCCCCGAACTCCGACATGGGTCGCGAGTCCCCGAAGGTTTTCGGGGAAGCTTTCGGGGCTGTGACATATTTTTGTCACGGTGTTCAACTGGGTTTGCGGAGGATCCAAATGCCGGTTGAATCATGTCGGCGCGGATTCCATCCGGTTCCCGTCACAATCCGATTGCCTCCGGTTTCTTTCATGATAGACTGGATCGCTGATGGAAATTCCTGACCATATCCGGGCGACCGCGGCAACCTGCATCGCTCGTCCCAAATCCGGACGTAAGGAGGAATTTTGGAGGGCG
>JACQHZ010000412.1 GCA_016198745.1 Verrucomicrobiota bacterium | reverse complement strand
GGGGGTGCACGGATCGGGCGGACATTGGAAGATGGGCAACATTGATCGGCACGGCAACGGGCGCGTGCGCCGCCAACTGGTGGAAGCGGTGTGGCGGCTTTTGAAACATCTCGAAAAATAACCGAGAACTCGCCACTCTCAAGCACCTTGTTATCACCCGCCTCCAGCGCCACAAAACCTCCAAAAGTCAGTGCGGCCGCTGGCACTGGGGATTCGGCGACGCTGAACTCGATGGGATTGCCATCATTAACCGACACCGTCACAATGGAATTGGGATCGTTCATTTTGCCCTGAACCCAAACCTGTGATATATCCGGCGCTGTGATCGCCCCCGTCGCTCCCGGCCCTTGATCGGCCATGAGATTGAGGTTAAAAAGCCCCGGAATCACGATGTCGGTGCTCGGATCAACCGTCCAGTTTAGTGTCGCTTGCGCCTGATTGCCCGCGTCGTCTTCCACCCGAATCGTGATCGGATTGGCGCCCGCCTTCACGCGAAACCGTTTGATGTCAATCTTGCCCTCGTAGCGCCCCCAATACGGTTCATTGTTAATGAACACTTTCAACGGCCGAAAATCATCACGCGCTCCGAGCGCGGTGGGATCATAGGCCAGTGCCTCCAAGTGAATGAAAAAGAGGATGCGGCAAAGGAAGCAGATGCTAAAAAGTGACGCCGGGCGCAAAGCGCCCGAAGCGCAATCAGGCGGCGAGCCGGATGAGGACCCAATTGTTGAGAAACTCATTGCGGCAACAATGCCATTGAAGACGGTTCTACAACACATTTTTAGCAGATTTTCACAAAATGGCGTCCCGTGTTGTTTTTCCTCTTGCGCAGCGTCCATGAACGACTACACTGTTTACAACAAATCCATTGGTCAACAGAATGAACCGACGGAACATTTCCCGCTTGCGTTCCGCATGCTTTTCCGTGAAGCGTGATTCGTGTCCCGTGCCCCGGCGCGCCTGTCTGCGTGCGCCGTGCCTGCGCCGCAGCGCGGCCTGCCTGTGCCGTGGGCACGGCAGACAGGCAGGCAGGGATACGCACAGGCAGGCGCAGCGCGCCTCTTTCACCCTAATCGAATTGCTCGTGGTGATTGCCATCATCTCGATTCTGGCGGCGCTGCTGATGCCGGCGCTCAAAAACGCGCGGGAAAGCGCCAAGCGGGTCGCATGCATGAACAATTTGCGTCAGATTTTTGTGATCCTCGATCTCTACAGTCAGGACAACTCCGGACGACCACCGAACGGTTGGTGTGGCTCGTATAGCGTCATGGGCTACGTTGATGTCGCTCGTCTTCTTAAGGCGCAATATGGGTTGAGTGACAAGCTGGTTTGGTGTCCGTCTGCTGCGGATCCGAATCTTCCTACCAATCCGGGTGGTTCTGGGTATTGGTACGGTTTCAACCAAAATTGGGACGTAGGTAGCATGACCTATCGCTACATCGGCGGTGATGGTGGGAACGGTGACCCTGCATACTCCGGCTATTATGCCTATTTTCCACTCTGGGCATCACAAAATGTAGGGCCAACTCCGAACTTCAACCAAGTGATCGCCAATGCATCCGGTTGTCCCCTCATGTGGGATATTTCATGCACTCCCGCGGAATTGGCCACGGTCAGGTGGGGGACCCTGCCGCCGCGCAGCAATCACGCCAATAATGACGGTTCTGGGCGAGGGATCAACATTCTCTTCGTGGATGGTCATGTGCAATGGAGAACTCTCACCAGCGGAGGAGGGCAGCTATTCACGCAGGATACCATCAGTTTTTCCTATTGGTAGTCGCTTTTTTAAGGATGAATTCAGGGTCCGACCGGGTTGTGTGATTTGCCAGGAGGCTGCATCGGTTTTGATGCGCCCTGTCTGTTTCCAACACATTTTCCGGGAAAAGTTACAGACGACCAACCATGAATGACTCCCTCGCAGACATCGCCCGCGAGCAGGACGCGAAGATATCAGCTTATCTCAGGAAGAGGGAGCGGACGCGCTTCTGGTACGCGGGTTGCGGCGATGCCTCCCTGCCCCAGTTGCATGCCCTCGGTTTCGACAATTACCCGCTGGCGAAAATTGCGTTCAAAGACCCGATCTTCTTTTTTGAGCGAATCCTGGGCTGCAGTACCCACGTGCTCGATGGCCAGGCGGGCAGCTTCTTCCACACCTGGTGCCAGCCGATGATCGAAAGCCCTGGGGACATTCGTCAGGCGACATTCAACCTTGAGACGAACGAGACCTGGCAAACCTACCTCGATGCCGTCGCCCGATACGCCGACGCCGGTGGCGATCTTCCCGTGGGGGATCTCGCGTTCTACCCGCTCGACCTGGCGTCCAACCTCTGCGGGACAGAAAGGTTCTTCACATGGATGATCGACGCCCCGGAGCATGTTGAGTTTTTATTTGACAGGATTTCCGACCTGTACCTGGAGACCCGCCGGCGGCTCCTCCGTCTCGGGATCCGGCTGGTGAATCACCTCGGCTTCCCGTGTGTCTATTGCTCCGACCTCCAGCTCCCGTACCTCTCCCCGCCGCTTGTCGAGCGGTTCATCCTTCCGCAATACGAGCGAGTCGCCCGTGAGTGCGGCGGCATGTTCCTGGCACTGCTCCAATCCAATATGCGCATCCTCGAAAGGGTCATGGCAACCGACGCGATCCTCGGCTGCTCCTTCGACAAGCGGCTTCCCCTCGAAGAGATCAAGCGACGGATCGGCAGGAAGCTCTTCGTCCTCGACCACTACCTGTATGATGACGCGCTCGACCGGCCGACCTGCCGGGACGGGACCTACTGGAACCCGATCGTCCAGGACTACAGCCGGGAGATTGAAGAGGTTTTCCGGGTGCTGGGCGGAACGACGAGCCTGATCACATGTATTGAGCGTCCTTCGCTTCATGAAGTGCTCGGTGTGAGAGACGGGCTTTCGAGATACGTATGAACGTTGTAACGGCTCAGGTTGGCAGGTTCACGGTTCACGGTCATCTTTTCCTGATGTGTTGCATATTTCGTGAGGTAGTTGATGAATCCACGAACGGCAGCACGAGTGCGCCTGGCTTGTTCGTAAACATCCTGGAATTCAGCCGTGGAAATGTACTCCTCATTTCTTGGTCAGGCGGATGGTGTGAATCGGGGCAGCGACGCGGGTGGGATTCCTGTCTGCGTGCCTGCCCGCGCCATCGCAGCAGGCGGACGGCCACGCACAGGCAGGCACGTCATCGGCGCGGCGTTTGATGCGCAGTTCGGGATGGGCAAGCACGAACGGATCGGCCCAGGTGAGATACCCCCCGAGATGGGGCAACCGTCCCCATTCCCGTCCCTCGGGTGCGCCTTCGGGAAGGATCCACGAGATGCCGATTTCTATAAAAAAGCAATACGTTGTCTCGGCTTGGAGTTGGAAATGAACGGGTGTTTGCGATTTCGGTCCAGCGGAGCCGGGAGCGGATGTTCCACTCTCGCGGAGTGTGAAGGATAGGAATTTTGATTTTGCATGAACTTGGGGCATCGCGCGTTGCACGCCTCGCTGACGGCGACGAGGGTGAATTTCCGTATCTTCATGGCCTGAAAAAAAATAAACCGCATTCCGGTTCACGCGCCTTTCTTCGGCAGCAGCCGTGCGATGACCGCCAGCAGAACGACGACGACGAGGGCCAACACGCCCCAGAACCAGATCCGGATGGAGCCGCCCTCGGCATCCCCGGGAAGCGTGTGCGGTTTCTTGAGCGTTTCCTCGGACCCGAACCCGGCCTCCAGCCGCCTTGAGGAAAGAAGCTCCTCCGCCACAAGGTTGACGTCGTAATCCGGCCGTCCGGCCCGCGGATTGCCGTAGTAGAGAAACGTGTCGCCCGCAAGGCGGAAGGTGAAGATCAGGCAGGTGACGGGATGGTAAACCTTGAACTCGTAAAGATCGAGCGGCGGGTTGTCGCCCGTGGTGAATGTCAGGCGGCTGCCCGTGGCGAAGAAATCCGCGATCTCCACATTGAGAAGCACAAACGCCAGCACGGTTCCGAGCGGCAGCAGCAGCGCGGCGATCAGCGACAACATCATGGAGGTCGCCACCGCCAGCAACACCGCCAGGGCGGCAACACAGGCGCCGGCTCCACAATTTGGGGAACAGACGCCGCCATCGGAGGCGGGGCAACGGGTTCCGCCCGGGCTGGTTTGGGTTGGGGGATATAACCCTTCCAGGTG
>JACQHZ010000411.1 GCA_016198745.1 Verrucomicrobiota bacterium | reverse complement strand
AGCTCTGCGGGGGCTCTCTTCCTTCTTCCCGAACGTCACGATAACCGAGGGAAAACACCCTCTCTCCCTCGTTATCCGTGCAAAAAAACGCCCGCTTCTCCATCAATTTCCAAGTCGAGTCTCAATCGCTTTCTGATGCTGCAAGCGGCGGTGACCGGTCAGGTGCCTTTGCCAAGAATCAGCTTCAAAGGCACCATCGATACCTTGCGCCACTGGAGCGGCCTGATTCATCGCGCCAAAGGCAAAAAACGAAAAGCTCTCATAACCCAGCTCCTCAGCATCATGGCTGCCGATCAACCTCCTCATCGCCCCAACCGCAAGGAACCGCGCTGTGTTAAACGCCGCCCCAAACCCTACCAGTACTTGACTCGACCTCGTCACCTCATGCGCGAAATCCCACATCGAAACAAATATCGCAAATCACCCGCACCTCTTATTTAAGCGCCATTCCGGACTGACCCCTAATTCACCTTGAGGGTCATTGTTTTCACGGACGTTTTCTCTCCGACCTGCCAGAAAACGAAAGCGGGGGTGATTCGAAGGGTTTCCAGAATATGAACCTTCATCGTGAGCATGACGGTGGATTCAGCCGGGTCATCGGTCTGAATCATGACCTCCTTTTCCTGCAATCCAACTCGGTCGCCCAAACTGAAGCCGACGGCGAGTTTTCCCTTCTCGCCCGGTGGATAGACCTTCTTTTCCAGGGATGTGGTCGTGCAACTGCTGCATGAACTCTTGACCGAACGGATGGTCACCGGATATTTGCCGGTGTTCTTGAAAGTGAAGTTCGCCACCACGTTGGTTTCCTGGGCCGGGGGATGAAACTCCAGCACGCGGTTGTCCCACTTCAATTGCGCCCATCCGCTGGGGGATGGACCGAAAAGGAGGATCAACACCCCCAGGACACGAACGCTCAAGGATAATGGCACGGAAAACATATCGTCAACCGGCTCAAATCATCCCAAATGCCTCCCCCTTGTCCGTCACGCATCTGCAAGATCGGACGGGTTTTCCGCAATTCGCAATTCCTGGTTCCCCATTCATAACTTGAGCGCGCTCAGGTCGCTCACTCGCACGGTTTGTTTGACGCGGAAAAGCGCCGCGATGATTGCCAGGCCGACGGCCACCTCGGCCGCCGCAACCGCGATGGTGAAGAAAACGAAAATCTGGCCGTCGAGATTGCCGTGGTAACGCGAGAAGGCGACCATGGCGAGATTGGATGCGTTGAGGATCATCTCCAACGACATGTAAATGATCAATGCATTGCGGCGAAGGATCACCCCCGCGATCCCCAGGATGAAAAGCCCGGCGCTGACCAGCACATAATGTTCCAGAGGAATCATGCTTTTTTCTCCTTTCCGCCAAGGATGATCACGCCGATCATGGCCGCCAGCAGCAGCACGCTGACGATTTCAAACGGCAACAGGTAGCTCGAAAAAAGCAACCGGCCCACGGCCTCGGTCTGCCCCACGGCGTCCAACGACGGCAGGACGGTGTCCAGGTTGCCGCTCCAAAGAACGAACCCAAACTCGAAGACCAGCAGCCCGACCACCACGGCTGACGCAATCACCCCCAGCCAGTGCCTCCGCCGTTTCTCCTCATCCGCCGCATTCAGCAGCATGATGACGAAAAGGAAGAGCACCATGATGGCGCCCGCATAGACCAGCACCTGCACCGCCGCCAGAAAGAAGGCGTGCAGCAACACAAAAAGGCCGGCCATGAAGAAAAAGACGAGCACCAGAAACATCGCGGAATTCACCGGATTCCGGCTGGTGATGGTCATCAACCCGAAAAACAGCATCGCGCCGCTAAAAAAATAAAAAAGGGCGTTTTCCATGGAAAGGGTGATGAGAAAGGGGGGATTAGGGGAAATGAAGGGCGAGAAGGGGTGATTAGGGGGAATGAAGGGCGATGAAGGGTGATTAAGAGGGCAGATGATCAATCAGCCACAAGAAAATAAAAAATTCAATCCATGCAAATATTTATTTCCTGCATAAAATAACGGCTAATTGAACAAGCAGCTTGCATTTCCCTTACTCACCCTTGCCCGCCCCTAATCCTCTTAATCACCCCTTCCTCATCCCCCTCATTTGTTTTTCCACTTGAAAATTTTGTCCTCCATCACGCCGCCGAGTTCGAAGAGTTTTTGCTTGTCGTGAATCAACTCCTCACGGCTGTAGCCGGTCAGCGAGTATTCCTGCTGCAGGAAGATTGCCTGTTCGGGACAGACCTCCTCGCAAAAGCCGCAGTAAATGCAGCGCAGCATGTTGATTTGAAACTTCTCCGGAAATTTCTCGATCTTGCTGTTTTTGGCGTCGGACGGCAACTCTCCCGGCTGGATGGTGATGGCGCGGGGCGGGCAGACGAACTCGCACAACTGGCATGCCACGCATTTCTCGCGCCCCTCCTGGTCGCGAACCAGCGTCGGCGCCCCGCGGTACCCGCGCGGCACCGGCCATTTCTCTTCGGGATATTCCAGCGTGACCTTTTTCCGCCGGTCGCCGAAAAGGGTCATGAAAAAATGTCGAAGCGTGATGGCGAACCCCGCCAGGAGCGCGGGGAAATAGAGTTGCTCCCAAAGGGTCAGTTCGCGGCGTTGAACAACGAGAGGCATGAGGTCAATTAGAAATGAAAAATGAGAAGTTAAAAATTCAAGTCATAGTAAATTAGAAATGAAAAATGAGAAGTTAGAAATTTAAGTCACCATTCTTGCATCTGGCTTGTGTTTCCAACTTCTAATTTCTCATTTTAAACTTCTCACTCTTCCTCATGTCTGAAAGGCGATGACCAGGCCCGTGATGAGGATGTTGAGCAGGGCGAGCGGCACGAACACCTTCCATCCAAGGTCCATCAACTGGTCGTAGCGGAACCGGGGCAGCATCCATCGCGTCCAGATGAACAGGAGCATGAAAATCAGCATCTTGAAAGCAAAGCAAATGATGTGCAGCACGCCTGCCACGCAGGGGCTGAGGCGGCTCAGGTCGAAGAACGGCGCCTGCCAGCCTCCGAAAAACAAGGTCACCATGAGAGCCGAGGCGGTGATCAGGTTGGCGTATTCAGCGAGGAAAAAGAGAGCGAACTTCATCGAGCCGTACTCGGTGTGATAGCCCGAGACCAGTTCCTGTTCGCTCTCAGGCAGGTCGAACGGCAACCGGTTGGTTTCCGCAAACGCAGCCACCATGAAGATCAGAAATCCCAGCGGTTGCTTGAAGAAAAGCCAGAGGCCGCTTTGATACTCCACCACGCGCGTCAGGTTCAGCGACCCCACCAGCATGAAGACGCCGATCACGCTCATGCCCATCGCGATCTCATACGAGATCATCTGCGCCGAGGAACGGATGCCGCCGAGAAACGGGTATTTTGAATTGGACGCCCACCCTGCCAGGACAATGCCATAGACGCCCAGCGAGGCGATGGAAAAAACCCAGAGCACGCCCACATTGAGATCGGCGATCACCATCGGCTCGCCGTGCAACCGGCTGCCGAACGGAATCACCGCGAAGGCCAGCAGGGCGGGGATCATGGCGATGGTCGGCGCAAGGATGTAGTAGAGCTTGTTGACGTGCGCCGGGAGCACGTTCTCCTTGAAAAGGAATTTCATCCCGTCCGCGATCGGCTGGAACAATCCGAACGGCCCCACGCGGTTGGGGCCAAGCCGGTCCTGGATGAAGGCGCAAATCCGCCTTTCCGCGAGCACGGTGTAGGCGATGACGCCGAGCATGCAGCCGATCACCACGGCGATCTTCAGCAAGGCAACCGCCCAGGGATTGGCACTGAGAAATGAACCGAGATCAGTCATGGCAGAAAGCGCGCTTGGTTGAAAACGGGAGTATTTTCATGAGAAGACAAATTTTCAACCCTATTTGTGAAAAATTTCACAAGCATGCTTTGCATGGGGTGTTCGACAAATTGAAGGTTTCGAGCTTTTATTTTCACGCCAATGGGAGACAATGGGGCCTGGCGCGAGGATCGAACCGACTCCCCATCATGCAATTGCCTCTCGAAGATTTGGAATATCAGCGTCACGCGATTGCCGCGGTCGTTGGCGTATTGGCGGGGCAAATTCGCAACTCGTTCGACAATTCCAATCTCTTCGATATCCAGGCCAACATCACGGACCTGACGCCCGCGCTCACCGAATCCGAGCGTCTCAAGATCCGGTGCGCCATGAAGCACTTCGACGCCATCGGCATCGAGGCGAAGCTGGATTACCGCCTTTACCATGCGCCCGTCAAAGACTACCAACCTGATTTCAAGGACAAGCTGACCGTATGAGCACACCGAAGAAATCCACCATCGAAGTCCGGGGGACGGAAATCACCATTCTGTCCCATCACGACGAAGACTTCATCTCCCTGACCGACATGTTGAAGGCCAAAGATGGGGACTTTTTCATCTCCGACTGGCTGAGAAACCGCAACACCGTCGAGTTCCTTGGCATCTGGGAGACCGTCCATAACCCGGATTTTAATTATGGCGAATTCGCCATAATTAAAAGTCAAGCGGGCTTGAACAGCTACAAGATCAGCGTGAAGGAGTGGGTGGAGAAGACCAAGGCCATCGGTTTGAGGGCCAGCACTGGAAGATATGGCGGGACTTACGCCCACAAGGATATAGCGTTTGAATTCGGCATGTGGATCAGCCCCGAGTTCAAAATCTACCTCATCAAGGAATTCCAGCGCCTCAAGGACGACGAAAACCGCCGCCTCTCGCTCTCCTGGAATCTCAACCGCACCCTTTCCAAGCTCAATTACCGCATCCACACGGACGCCATCAAAGCTCACCTGATCCCAGATGTCGTCACCCCCGTGCAGGCCGCCATTGCCTACGCCACCGAAGCCGACCTGCTCAATGTCGCCCTCTTCGGCCAGACCGCCCAACACTGGCGCGCCGCCAATCCCAAACTCGCAGGCAACATCCATGACGATGCCACCGTCGAGCCGTTGCTCGTGCTGGCCAACAATCACCAAAACCAGTGGGCGGAACTGCCATGCGCCCACAACAATAATCGCGGAAATTGAGTGTTGACAGCGCAGGAGTCCGATTGCTAGAACTGATTGTCATTTACGCAAATAGTCGGTAATCAATGGGATGACGTGTTTGCATGGCGCTTTAGTGCGCAGTTTCTTCGATTCAGGATCGTTTTCCTATCCAAAGAAAGGATCATCCATGACCATCTACCTCAGAGATCTACTCGAAAAGCCTGAGCTTCTGGAGGATCTGTGCTCTGACCAGCAGAAATGTTCCGGGTGTGGAATCATGCTTCAAGAGACCATTACCGGCAAGCGGCAGACGCCAGGTGGCTATGCTTGTAGCGATTGCTACTACGAGCAGCTTGGAGAGGAAATCGAGCGCCGTCCGATTGCTTCAGCCGGGATTCGCCGGGGCTAAGGACAAACCAGTGCTGCACGGCGGGCAGGCAATCGCAGGGACGCCCGCCGGACAACATGGGTTTGCCGCGCACGATTGACAATGTAGTGAAAACCTATTTCCTTGGAAAAGAAGAGACCAACGCCTATTTGCTGGATTTCTTGGGACGGCTGCAGGAGATAAAACCAATCCCCACTGTCTGGTGTCCTGTCACCGAGTCCGGCGCCGAGTTGTTAAGAGCCCTTTTGGGTTTGATCCCGGAGAAGTATCCAGAACTGCTCTCTCAGACGGTGGTGTTTCCCATCGAGGTTGAGAACGGGTCGGAAAATATCCGGTTCTCGAAGGGCGATCCCGCACCTGCCATTCGCGGAAAATCCGTGCTGTTGCTGGATGGTGCCATTCACTCGGGGCGGATGATGAGCAAATGCGCCGAGGAAATTCTCCGACATGGACCGGAAGAATTGAGCAGCTACAGTTTGTTCGTCAAACAGCATAGCATTTTCATCCCAACGATTTGGGGCGTGATGATCGACGAAGCCGATCGAGCGTACTTTCTTCTCAACAAAATCCCAAATAATCGCCTGAATGCGGGGAAAAAGGGGCAGCTGCCCTTGCAAATTCAGCGCCTGGATTCGAAGCACCTTTCCCAGCCACCGATTGTTTCGAACGTTAAGTCCATGGATCGGATGACCTGGGGTGACCGACTGTTCCAGATGAAAGTTACCGATGGCACAACCTGCACTTATGTTCTGGAGCGAACCGGCCAAATAGTCGGTTTTTTGACGGTTCACCCATTCGACGGTTCTGGGGGGCTTTCGATCGATGAAGTCGTGGTTGACTCCAAAGCCCAAGCTCATGGCTATGGCGGGGTCCTGGTCCGTTTCGCAGATACGCTCGCCCGGCAATCGAACCACCGGCTCGTGCGACTGAATGCCATCAAGGAAAAAACAGGGTTCTATGAGAAATTTGGCTATCAGCAAGTGTCGGGTGCGGAGACGATCAAGCTCGACGATGAGGAATACCAGCCGATGGAGCGGAAGGTGCTCTACCATCAAGCCCCGGCGCGTTAATCTTTGGATACCGGCGCGCGAACCGACGATTTCTTCCTTTGAAAAACTCGGCCCAGCGCGAAGGAACCATGAAACCCGTCAAAAAACGCGCCGCCAAATCCGAACCTTGTCATCCTGCCCCCGCGAAGACGGGGGAAGTGCATGCGATCGAAGATTCATCCCTGTCGCCCACGGCGGAGACCCTCCGCTCCGCTCAGGGTGACACGCAGCGGGAAACCCTCGCGTCCCTCCTCCCGCTCTCGCCCGACCACAACGCGGAACGGCTCGCCGCGCTCAAGCGACTTTTCCCCGATCTCTTTTCCAACGAGGGCAGCTCAATGTCGATGAGTTGAAGAAGGCGGTGGACCCCGCGCTGGTGAGCGAGACCGAGCGCTACGACTTCCGCTGGTATGGCAAAACCAGATCCAAGCGCGACGCCTTCACGCCCAGCCGCGCCACGCTCGTGTATGACCCCGCCCGCTCCGTGAACCCCGACAAGGCCGGCGGCGGCAACCGAAAATTCATCCAAAAGGATTTCACGAAGAACGAGGTTTTCCTCGCCAAAGACGCCCACAAAGAAAGCCTCATCTGCCTTGATCCCAAGCTGGAATCCAAAACCGTGGATCATTTCAAGGCCCACAAAGATCAATTCTTCATCTGCCTCGAATTCGCCCTCAACACGACCAAGAAATGGAACCTGAAACACAACCTGGGCGAGAAGTTGAAGACGATCTGAGCCAGCCATGTTCCTGAAAGTCCTCGATGGCCCCCGGCAGAAACACGCCACCGCTGGCGAACTCCCAATCACCCTGCCTGACGAACCCCCGTCGCCCTTGCGCCAACACAAGGGTTTCAATTCACCCAGAAATCGGTAATATTGTGTACACCATGAACGCGACCCTGATGAAGCGCCTGTTTCGAGTCATTGGGGAAACAAGCACGGCTGAAGCCAAACAGTGATTGGAACGAACTGCTGGTGATTCTTTTGACCTCAGAACTTATCCCTTACCGTTATGGTCGGGCTTCCCGGCAAAAGTTTGAAGACGCGTTCAGGAAGAAGGCGATTGGCGGCAAGCCCACGGTTTCTCGTTCTTGGCTTGGGGCGAAGGGTTGGATTAAGAAATACGGCACAGTCAAAGATTGGAAAATGACGCTTCGCCCTCCACCTGCCTGCGCCGAGGCTTCCGCTTTCGCTGAGCCTCCATCGGACAGGTCGGCCGGCAGCCGTCCTGACCTCCGCCGGAATCAAGCTGGTGGGTCACCCTTCCAAGGGTGATCTTGCCCTGGAGGAAAGCGCCGAGGAATGAAAGCCGTCCTGGACACCAACGTGCTGGTTGCTGCCTTCCGATCGAGGGGGGGCGCGTCCTTTGAGGTGTTTCGACGGTTGCGCGTGGGGGAGTGGACCGCGATTGTAAGCAATCACTTGTTGTTTGAGTACGAGGAGGTGTTGAAGCGCAACGCGGCTGAGATGGGCCTGGCGTTGGCGGACGCAGATGAGTTGATCAACGCCGTCTCCGCCAGAGCCGAAGAATGGACGCTTCCCACGGATGGGAGCCGGTCTTATCCGATCCAGACGACGAGCCGCTCATCCAGTTGGCATACGAATCGGGCGTGCGATTGATCGTGAGCCACAACATCCGTGATTTACAGTCTGCCGAAAAACTTGGCATTCGGGTCTTGAAACCCGGGCAATTTCTGGCACAATTACGAGTAGCGCCATGAGCACTCTGCAAGCAAAAATCCCCGATCTGCTGTTACAGCAGGTCAACGAACTGGCCGCCAAAGAGAAGGTCACCGTGGACCAGATTGTCTCGATCGCGCTCGCCGCGCAGGTGTCCGCCTCTCCGTCTCGTGAGAGCATGGCATCGCGCGCCCAACGGGTGAACTGGAAAAAGGTGGACGAGATTCTGGCGCGTGTGCCGGACGTTGATCCGCCGGGTTACGACCGGTTGCCGGAAGGTTATAAATCGGGCGAGTGATGTTTCCGTCAAGCCGCCCCACGTGGTGGCAGCGGAAAGCGACCGGCCGCTGCCGCGTCCGCTTCCGAGGCAGGTGGCTTTGCGAGGTCAAACGACGTTATCCTGAATCCTGCTGTTTGAAAGGAGTTCTCTCCATGACCCATGAAACCGCGATGGCGCCTTCGGATTTCTGGATGAATCGGGACGTTCTGCGAAAAGGGCAGGAAATTTACGATGCGGTTCGGAAGAAGCTGCAGAGCTTTCACACCGGCATCACCAGGCGGGCCAACCGTGCTGAGATGAAAGATGTGGCGCGAAAGCTTGACATCCTGCGTCAGGGGACCTTCTGTTTTGACCGCGAGGAACAAACCGCCGGCTTCTTGGATCACCTGTGCATTTCAGCCGGCGGCATGGCGCCACGCCCGGCGAACGTCATCTCAAATCAACTCCGCAATCTCCAACGGCGTTCCAACTCAAACCGTTCAATGCCGGCGTTTGATCGCACATTTCCTTGAACAACCGCTCGAATGTCGTGAGGTCGCGCGTCACTGTTTCCGGAAGAAGTCCTCTCAAAATTTCCCAGTCAGCGCGCGCCTGTCCTTTCGGGGGAAACGCGGGGTGGAAACGCTGAAGCCGCTTCTTGCCGTTGATGAACGTGCCCCGTTTTTCCACGTGGACGGCGCCCGGCAGGGCGGCCTGAGCCCAGGCCGTGGCGCCGTTGGGCAAGACATCGATCACGATCAGAGCGTCAAGCTTGTCCAGGCTGGAGGCAGGGACGCCCATCTTGACGGCGCATTCGCCAACCGCCAGCAGCCCGCGAATGTCGCCGCGCGCGATCCCTTCCCGGATTTTTGGAATTGATTCGCCCGGCCTTTCGCCGGTCAATCCCATGAGACGAGCTCCTTCCGTATTCGGATTCTTGTCCGCGCTCAACAAGAGCCTGTCCCCGTCGCCTGTTCGGCCCACAATGTCGGTTGCTTGAGCCAGATAGGTGGCGGCAATCTTTTTCAACAGGAACAGCTCTTCCGTGGAACACCGGCCCGAAGCAAGAACCGCCAGACGCCCCCGGCTGTCCTGCAATTTTTGACGGCAGAATTCGAGGGCAACCTCCCACGTCACCGGCGCCACATCCGACCCTGACGCGGCAATGGTGTTGGATCGGAGCATCGGCGTCTGCAACCGCCGTTCGTCATTGATCCACTTGTAATTCAGGCGGCCGGCGTCGCACATCCAGTCGGAATTGACGGCGTCATTGCCACGGGGCGTGTAGCGGTGAACGACGCCTTCACGCGATCCCACGATGATGTTGCAACCGGTCGCGCAGGACGTGCAGATGCTTTCCGTTTCTTTCAGAAACCAGGCGCGCATCTTGAACCGGAAATCCGTCGAGGTCAGCGCGCCCACGGGACAGATGTCCGTCGTGTTGAGCGAATAGTTGTTTTCAAGCTGTCGGCCCGGATAACTGCCCAATGTCGTGTGGCTCCCGCGGTCCAGGAAGCCAAGCACATCGTCCTTCGCGATCTCCCGGCAGAACCGGATGCAACGGGAGCATAGAATGCAACGCTCATCGTCCAGCGTCACGCGCGGACCGAGCCGAACATTTTTCGGCTTGTGAACTTTTTGCTCGATGAATCGCGATTGTCCGTTGCCATATTCAACCGAGTATTCCTGGAGATGACATTCGCCCGCCTGATCGCAAACAGGACAATCCAGCGGATGATTGATGAGGAGGAATTCCAAAACGCCCTTGCGGGCATCCTCCACCATCTTTGACCTGGTGCGAACGGCCATGCCTTCGCTCACCGTGGTGGCGCATCCAATCTGCGGCCTTGGAATCCAGGCGATTTCGGGCGTACCATCCGGTTTGAGCACCGGTTTCCGGTCGGGACCCATCCTGGGGGTCCCCATCTCAATCAAACACATCCGGCAGTTGCCGGACACGGACAGTTTTTCGTGGTAGCAATAATGCGGGATTTGAATGCCAAGTTTCCTGGCGGCAAGGATGACATTGGCGCCCCTGGGCACGGAGACCGGTTGATCGTCAATCGTCAAATTGACCATCTGCAGCTTGGGGGGTTCAACATGCTGGGGATCGGGCATGGCAAATAGGAAGCCGTGGGTGATATTGAACAGGCGCCAGCCGGGTTTCAACGTCTATTTGTGAAAAATTTCACAAGCTGACCGCCCGGCCGCGGCTTCGTCCAAGGTCGAAACGCAACGGTCTTGCCCGCGCCCGCCCCGTCAGCATGGGGATCAGGACTGGAGCCTTCGAATCATCGCGGTGGTCGAATACCCTTTCCACAACGGAAGAATGCGAATCTTGCCGCCGCAGGCGCGGACAGCGGCGCGCTCGCGCGGATCCAGGGCGTTCTCGGCATAGTCCCCTCCCTTGACATAAATTTCGGGCTTGAGCATCCTCAGGAGAGGCGTCACGCGTTTGCTGCTGAAAATCACGACGTAATCCACGCACCCCAGCGCCGCGAGCAAACGCGCCCGGTCGCGATGGTTGTTGAGCGGACGCCCCGATCCCTTGAGCCGGCGGACGGAGGCGTCCGAATTGACGGCCACCACCAGATAGTCGCCCAGTTTCCTCGCCGCTTGCAGATAAAACGCGTGCCCGATGTGAAGGATGTCAAAACAGCCGTTGGTGAACACCATGCGCCGCCCACGCCGTCGTTCGCGTTGAACGGCGGATTCCAAGCGGTGAAGCGGCATCAATTTGAATATTTCAGGTGTCATGCGGCAACGGCAGGCGGGTCAGGCTTGTGGCGGCATGGTGGGCGGCTTGTGTTTGGCGCGACAGAACTCGCGATAGCGGTCGCGGAGCGCGTCCAAGAGTTCATTGCGGGTCGAACCCGGACAGCGCGTCAAGGCGTCTTGAAGGAGTCGCTCGAAGCTGGCCGCGCGGCGGGGCTTCTCCTCCGGCGGGCAAGTCAGCTTCTCGTACAAGGCTTCAAGCAGCCGTTCCAAGTCAGGGCTCATGAAACACAGTCCGCAAAACCTGTTCTCGACGTTCCGGACTCATCGGTCCATGCCACAGTGCACGCCGGTCGTTCAAGTCTTGGAGCGTCATCGCCACCAAGTCCGCTGTAGTGTGATCCGGGAAATCGGGGCTATGCGTGGTCAGCGCCAGCCAATGGCCCACCTGTTCCAATCCATCCAGCAACCGTGCATGTTCCGCCAACCGTTCCGGCGCCGGCTGCGGATCGGTCAGGTGGCGGTCCTCCCATGCTGTCAAGTGACGACACACGTCGCACCAGTCCTCAACCTGGGCCTTGAAGTACCTCAACAAACGCCGGGCGAGATCACCCGCTTCGTCAATTGTTTCGGCTAAGGACAAAGTTCCAGCGTTGCTCGTCATGGAAGAATAAGAATTTCGATTTTGAGTCGCCAGGGGGAAAGGCAGCACATTCAGTATCGCATCAGTCTGGCACGCTTCGCCCTGGAAATCAAGCAAGACGAACGGCGGATTCCAACCGGTGAAGCGGCATCCGTTTTGACGTCTCGCGTTTCATGTTGAGATGGAACCCGACAAAGGGTAAACAAGCTTTTCCAAGATGGCAAGTCCCATCATAGCGCCCTCAATTTTGGCATCCGACTACGCCCGGTTCGGCGAGGAGGCCAGACGCGCCGAACAAGCGGGCGGGGACTGGCTTCACGTGGACATCATGGACGGTCATTTTGTCCCGAACATCACTTTCGGTCCGGAGATCGCCGCTGCGCTCAAACGTTCAACCAACCTGCCGCTGGACGTTCATCTGATGATCGAACGTCCTGACTTGTACGTGGAAAAGTTTGTCAAGGCGGGGGCCAGCCGGATCACGGTGCATATCGAGGCGCATCATCCGGCGCAGGAAACTATCCGGCAAATTCGAGAGAGCGGCTGTCTCGCCGGCGTCGCCTTGAATCCCGCCACGGGTTGTTCGGCCATTGAACATCTTCTTGGAGAGGTGGACCTTGTATTATGCATGACCGTTGTGCCGGGCTTTGGCGGCCAGGCATTCATTCCCGAGGTTTTGGAGAAGGTCCGCCATCTTGCCCGCCATCCCGCCCGTCAACAGCGGCGTTATTACATCGAGGTGGACGGCGGCATTCAGGTTGAAACCGCGGTTGCCTGCGCCCGTGCGGGCGCCGACGCCTTTGTGGCCGGCACATCGCTCTTTGGCGCCAAGGATATTTCAAGAGCGGTGGCCGACCTGCGTCAAGCCATCCAACGCGGCTCCGAACAGGCTGGTTGACGTTGTCTTGCGACATCAAATGAAAATGGAATCTGGGGCTTCAGAATCGAGTTTGGTTTGTTTGACCGGCGGCATTGCCACGGGAAAAACCCGCGCGGCGGATTGGTTCGCAGCACGAGGATGGAGCGTGATCTGCACGGATCAGATCGTGCATGAGCTTTACAGACCGGGCCAGTCGCTTCCAAATGAGATCGCGCGCATGTTGGGCGACCGGATGTTGACAAGCGACGGGGGGGTCAACCGCGCTGCTCTGGCCAAAGCCGTTTTTTCGGATGCAACCGCTCTGCAAAGGCTCAATGCGCTGGTCCACCCCATTGTTCGTGAGGCGTGGAAAAAACGCGCCGCCCTGTCGCTCGAAAAGGCGCTGCGAACCATGGTCGTGATTCCGCTTGCCTACGAGGTGCAGGCAACGGTCGAATTTCAGCGGACCTGGGTGGTGGCGTGTTCCCATTCCGAGCAACGGAACCGCTTGCGCCAGCGAGGCATGGATGACGCGCAAATCGAACAGCGATTTGCGGCGCAATGGCCGCTTCAGAAAAAATTGGATCTCGCGGATGTCGTTGTCTGGAACAACGGTCCATGGCATCTGACCGAGCAACAGTTGGAACAGGTCCTGTGTATGGAAGAACCTGACCGCCGGTGATCAGGTCTCGCATGATTTCACAAGCTCTGCCAACAGAACAGGATTTCAGATGAACCCGATTCGCGTCCGATCTTTGTTGCGCCAACAGGACATCGTCTATCGAGTTCCTGTCACGCGATGGGATGAAGCCTTGCCGTTGGGCGACGGTTGTTTTGGCGGGATGGCTTATCAGGAGGGCAACGCCTTCATTTGGACGATCAACCATCTTGATGTCTATATGGCGTTCAACCCGAAGGATCATCCTATTCCGGTTGAGTTCAAGGGCCATTATCAACGCATTGTGCGCCAGGCATGGGCGGCGCATCGCAAGCCGGCCAGCCCTGAGGCGCAGCTCTACGCCCGCATCCTTTATCCCAGCTATTACACCTCCTACGGCTGGCTGCGCAAGGGCGCCTGGATGAATGTCGCGGGACAACTGCGAATCCAGACGGTTCATTCCCCGTCGGATGCCATCGAGTTCGAGCAACGGTTGAATCTCTACGAGGCCGCCGTCGAAACGCGTTGTCGCTGGAAAGAAGGCGAACTTCGACTGCGCTCGTTTGTCGCAAAAAACCATCGGACCCTGGTTGTCGAAATGACGGCATCGCGACCGGGATTGCTCGAACGGTTGGAGACGCATCGGACAATCGTTCCGTCCTGCGCCGCGCCGTCTTCAGGAATGGACGGCGGTGATTTCTGGTTGTCGGATTCCTTGAAGCCTGTGGCGCCCGACGCGCCGGAATCCGCGCGGATCGGTTACACCTTGTACGCCCGCCTGCTCGATGAACATGGGCGGCCTGCTCCGCAGGGGCGCATGCGGCGGACCGAGCGTTCCGTGGATTTGCGGTTTGCGCGGGAAACCCGGCGTTGCACCCTGCTTTTGACGGCGGCATTGGACGAAGCCGGATCGAGTTCCAAGGACGCGGCCCGTCGGATCATCGTCGCGAGCCACCAGCAGGGAACGCGCGCCTTGCGCAAGGATCATGGGCAAACCTGGCGCGCTTTCTGGAACCAATCGCAAATTGAACTGGCCGACAAATTTCTGGAGCGGCTCTGGTATGTGAACCTGTATGCGCTGGCCTGTTGCGACGGCACCGGGATGCGGTTCAAATCTCAGGCCACGGGTCTCAACGGCCTTTGGGACGTCAAGAATTCATCCGCCTGGGGCAGTTGCTGGTACTGGGACGTCAATATTCAGCAAGCCTACTGGGGGTGTTACACCGCCAATCATCTCGAGATGACCCAGCCGTTTTACGACGGCTTGCGCGAATACGTGCCCGCCGCGCGCCGCTGGGCCGTGGAGTTCTACCGGATGCGCGGGATTGCCGGCGATTATCCTTACACATTTTACCACTGCATCTGGCCCTGGTGTTGTCAGTTCCTTTGGTGGGGCTACCGCTATTCCATGGACGAAAAGTTCCTGCGGGAAACCGCTTACCCCATCATGCGCGAGGTCTTGCAGTTCTTTGAAGACTTCCTGCGCCGGGATTCCAAGGGGCGTTTCTTCGCCTTCCCCACTGTGTCGCCCGAACAAGGGCCTCTCGGGAAAAACGCGACGATCCTTCTGGCCTGCCTGCGTTATTTGCTGGAAGCGGGAATCGAGGCAAACCATCGTCTGAAGGCTGACCCGCAGGAACGCGCAACCTGGCAGCGGCTCCTCCGCAGTCTGAGTCCCCTGCCGATCGGACGTTCCATCGAGTTTGGCGAAACGATCCTGGACTCGGAGTGGGCGTCGCCGACATTGTATCTGGCGCATCCCAGCTTGTTGATGCCGATTTATCCCGCCGGTTGCATTGGCCCGGACAGCCCCGGTCGCCTGCAGAAAATTGCGCGCAATACGCTGCGTTACGTGGAAAATCGCGAGGCCATCAGCACGCACAACTATGGCTGGCTGTCGGCGGCCGCAGCGCGTCTGGGCCTGGGCGACGAAGCAAGCCGCATCCTCTACGAAAAAGGCGTCGCCTACACGGTGCGCACCAACGGCCTGCTGGCGGAAGAAACCGAGCGCTGGATTGACAATTGCGCCGTGCTGTCGGGGCCGGTGTATTTGCCGTCCATGCCGGAGGCATCCGGCGCGTTGCTGGGGGCGGTGAACGAGATGCTGCTGCAAAGCCGCGATGGCAAGGTGCGGGTCTTTCCGGCGGTTCCTTCCCAATGGCCTTTCGCCCGTTTTGAAAAACTGCTTGCAGAAGGCGCCTGGGAAGTGTCGGCGGAATATCGCCATGGAAAAACGCGCTGGGTCAAAATCACCGGACGCGCGGGCGGGAAATGCCGGTTGACGGTCAACGGCAGGACGTTCGACGTAGGCCTTCAACCCGGTGAGGTCCGCCAGTTTTCTTTCGGCGGCAAATCCGTTCAAGGCGCGCGTTCTCGAAAATTCGAACCAAACCCGCCGTGCTATGTCGCACCGTCCAAGCGCCGCGTTTTCCTGGGCAAGACCGCCGACACCGAGTATCTGCGCCGGTTGGATGATTTCCTTTACAATTCCAATCTGGGCGACATGGTCATCCCGCGCGCCACGAAGTACAAGTTCGACTTCGGCCCCGCTGCTGCCTTGAAGAAGGACTACGCCGCCGTCATCCCCCAGCAGGTCTTCAATTTCGACAAGGCGGGGAGCAACAAGATCGGCGCGGACTTCTACCGGATACATTCCGGTTCGTTGTATTCTGAACTTCGGCGGTTTGGCTGGAAAAATTCACGCGGATTGCAAGCTGCCGACCGGCGTCGCCCGGACGCGCTTCGCCGGGATTTTGTTGGCGGCAGGGGACGCGCCGTGTTTTGCGTGGAATTGCCGCGAGGCGCCTACCAATTGTTGTTTCTGATGGGCGACGCCGCCGCCCCGACCCAGATCGGAATCCAGGTCCGCAACCAGTTCCGATGGGAAACGCGCCGACCGCTTCGCGCGGGCGAGTTTGCCGTAAAAACCTTTGGAGTTCAGCAGGAGAATGACGGCGTGTTGGAGGTCCACTTCGCTTCCGGCGGCGGCCACACGTGGAAACTGAATTCGCTCCTGATCAACCGGATTTCCTGAACAAAGTTCGCTTGTCTCTCGCGCCCGCTCGACGCCGGCGGCTGCGGATTCGCGTTCTGAAAAATGTCGCAAATCCGGCTTGCATTCTGCTAAAAGCAGATCAAATTTGCCTTTATCAGATGATATGAGTTCGGAACCCAGCTACACGAGTGTGCGCGAACGGATCTTTGAGGACTTCTGGCTCCGCGACCGGACGCCGGTGGGGGCGAGGCTGCCTTCGGAGCGGGAGTTGGCGCGGCGCTACCAATTAAGTTGTCCGACGATCAGCAAGGCGTTCGCGGCGTTGGCTTCCGAGGGGTGGGTGACCAAGCGGCAGCGCAGCGGCATGTTTGTGGCGGCATTGGCGGACCTGCCCCGGATTCGACGCGGCCCGGCGCAACGCCGCATTGGTTTTATTGTGCATAGCCTGGCGCACATCATCTGCCACCGGACGCTGGAGGGGGTGGAATTGGCGGCCAACCGGCAGGGCTGTGCGGTGGAGGTTGCAAGCACGCACTGGGATGTTGGCCGGGAGCAGCAGCAGGTCGAGCAGATGCAGAAGCGGGGCGTCCAAGGGGTGGTGCTCTACCCGGGACCGCGTCCGCGTCGTGGGGTGGAATACCTCGCCACGATGTTCCGTGATTTTCCCATCGTCGTGGTGGATCTTTATCAGCCGCAAATGAAACGGCCCCACGTGATTTTCGACAATGTTGCCGTGGGCCGCGAGATGACCCGTTACCTGCTGGCGCAGGGCCGCAAGATCATCGGTTTCCTGCGGTTTTCGGATGAGCTGCTCTATCGTTCCGTGGATGATCGCTTGGCCGGACATCGGCGGGCGCTGGCGGACGCGGAGGAACCGTTTCATCCCGAGCGGGTGGCGGCGGTGGATGTGTCAACCCGTGATGAAAGCTGCCAGCAGTCCCTCGACCGCCTCATCGCGCTGAAGCCGCGGCCCGATGCCCTGATCGCGCTGGATGACGAATCCGCCCAGCGGAGCATCGTCCACTTGCGAACCCGCGGTTTGCGCGTGCCCGAGGACGTGCTGGTGGCCGGGTTCGACAATCTTCAAGATGCCATATTGACCGAAAAGTTTCCGACCACTCATCCGGATTTTGTGCGCCTTGGGGAACATGCCGCCGAGATGCTTCTGGAGCGGATCACTTCCAGAGACCGGGAAGTGACCGGCTTGGTGCTGTCCTGCCCGTTGGTCATTCCTGAAAAACAAGGTCACACCCAAGTTCGGTCCCCCAGGAGAAAGGCGACTTCTTCCGTCGAGGGTCGAGCGTCGAGCGCGGAACGAAAGGGTGTTCAACATTCAGCACTCGGCATTCGGTCCCGCGAGGCGGGAGCATTCGGTTTTACCCTAATCGAACTTCTGGTCGTTATCGCGATCATTTCGATCCTGGCTGCCCTGTTGTCGCCCGCGCTCTCCAAGGCGAGGGAACAGGCGCGGGGAATAACCT
Source organism: Verrucomicrobiota bacterium (assembly GCA_016198745.1). Classification (GTDB taxonomy): domain Bacteria; phylum Verrucomicrobiota; class Verrucomicrobiia; order JABWAM01; family JABWAM01; genus JACQHZ01. The sequence goes on along the minus strand of JACQHZ010000411.1, from coordinate 18,930 downwards.
GCATCAACAACCTCAAGCAAATCGGCGTCGCTTTTGCCATCTACGCCGGGGAAAACGAGGGATGGATCCCGCCTCCGCTCCGGACCAGCGAGAGCCCGAACGTTTGGATGGTCAAGTTGTTCCCGTACGCCGGTGCCTCCTCCTACGCCTGGCCCACCCGCAATAACATCTGGAAATGCTCCGCGTGGCGCGTTCCCGCCGGCATGGACGATTGGTATTACGGCATGAACTATCGTTTGCCCCAGTTCCTGGGCGGCTTCGGCGACAACGAACGGTTCGTTCAACTGTCCCAGATCGCCAATCCCGCCCTCATGATGCTGGCGGCCGACTCCACCCACTATGCGACCGCTGGGGATTACCCGAACAGCCCAACCTATAACGGCGCTTCCTATCGGGTGTGGGAAGCCGATGTCCAGCCCAGCATCGGGACCATCGACAGAACGAGGCACCGGGGCGGAGCCAACCTGCTTTTTGCCGACGGCCATAGTGAATGGCGGCAGGCGGCAAAAATTCCCACCAACTCAAGCGACCCGTTCTGGACGCAGTAATGCGACGGCACCGGCGCCCGCGTGCATCCCAACATGAGGCGGCAGGCGTAACGACTCAGGTATGAAAAGCAATTTCACCACGGAGACACGGAGGGAGGAAATCCAAACGGAGGATTGCGGAATACGCGTTGTACGCCCCGGCGCACAGCGCGTATTCCGCAAGGTCTGCTCCTCTCCTTGGCTACCGTCGTTCCATCGCGGGGACGAAGGCAGTTCTCTCCGTGTCTCCGTGATCTCCGTGGTAAACATTTTCTTCCGACTCCCCATCAGATACCTGAGAGGTTACCATCCAGCAAGCATTCGGTTCGGTCTCTTCCTCTGCCTGGCCGCCAGTGTCATGGCCACGGACTACTGCTGGGAATTCAATGACGATGAGTCATTGGCGGAGTGGCGGAAAGATTGCGTGAGCGCCACGGTGGAATGGGGCGAACCGGGCGTCCTTAAACTGAAAGCAACGCGCGGGTCTCCCTATGTTTTCAGCCCCAAAGTGGAGATCGCCGCGGATAAACAAAACGTCATCATTCTGCGCATGAAACGGGCGCCCGGCATCCTTTCCGGGGGGCTCATCCTCTTCGTTACGGAGGATGATCCCAAGTGGGATGATGAGAAGCTCGTGAATTTCCCGTGCAAGCCCAACGGGGATTTCAACGAGTACGAAGTGGACATGTCCAAGAATCCGCAGTGGAAGGGCGTCGCAACCCGCCTCCGCCTGCAACTGCTGAACATTGCCGATACCGCATTGACCGAGGACAATTCCGTGATCGAAATCGATTATGTCCGCGTGCCGGACCTGGCGAAAGCTGCAAAAGAGAAAATGGCCGCTTCCGCCAGCCGGGAACTCATCCGTAACGGCGGTTTCGAAGAACTCGATGGCGGCGGCAATCCGGTCGGCTGGAAACACTTTTATGATGATCATCTGGCTGTGGACGATCTGGATATCAAACAATATGGCCGCGCCAAGAACAGCCAGGTCACCAACGAGGCGCATACCGGCCAGCATGCGATTTCCATCGACATTTCCGCAGGCGCAAAGGAAATCGGCGGTTGGTCCACGCGCGCGACAATGAAGCCCAAAACGCTCTACGAGCTGTCTTTTTGGGCGCGACGGGAAGGCAATCCCTTTGGCCTCGTCAAAGTCGAGGAGTTCAAGGCGGATGGCGCCCGTCTTTCGATCTACTGCGCGAATGTCAATTCGGAGAGCTGGAAACATTACACACTCGAATTCGAATCCAAACCCGAAACGACCGGGGCGCTGGTCACCGCCAACATTTACCAGTCCTCCGGCCGGTTATGGGTGGACGACGCGAGCCTTAGGGAGATGACTTTTGCCGATGACCCGATGGCGGAGGAGGAATACCAGCGGGCGCAGACGCCGTACGTCCAGTTGACGCGGGAGGTGGTGACGCCGCACATCGCATGGGCCACGCCGTATGCCGGTGGCGCGGTCAAGGTCCTCGCCATTCCGCCCCACCGAGAGGTGATCGAGTTGGCCCAGCGGATCGAGATCGAGTACGCGACCTGGGAGAAACTCACGCACGAAGAGGGCTACGGCAATGAAGTGTTGGACCGACTGTACTACCGGCCGCCCAAGCGCGGGCTGCTCTATTCCGCCGCGGATTTCAACCGCAAGCTCAGCCGATCGTACGATGTCATTTTGATCGGCACCTGCGACCTGAGCAGCCTGCCGGAATCGCTCAAAAAAGACCTGCTCGCCAAGGTGCGCAAAGGGGCGGGTTTGATCGTCATTCGGCCTAAGAATGCCGGTTGGCTGGCGCCCGCCCTGGAGCAGCCGGTCCCGCGTCCGAACTACCCGTTGGCCGGTATTCCGGTCGAAGGCCTGCCCGTGTTCTCGGAGGAGGCCAAAGACGAGCAATGGTTCAAGTGCTACTGCTACGGCCAGGGACGTGTGACGATGGTCGATTTCAAGAAAGAACGCCTGGGGTGGTTTGTGTGCGAGCGGGACCACTGGCGCGGGCTTTACCATCCCTTCACTCCCGATACGACCTACGATCCGAGCATCCCCCCGGTCTGTTATGACTACTACCAATCCTGGTTGGCCAAGCTGGTGCTCTGGGCGGCGCGCAAGGAGGGGGAACTCATCCTCGGCCGGCTCGCGGTTCAGAACGGAAACCTGCGCGGACAACTCACCAGCCCGGTTCCGGGCGGGACGATCACCATGGAAATCGTGGTTCGCGATGCCGATAACGCCATCGAAGCGACGGAGCGGCGCGAGTTGGCCCTCACCCAGGGTGCGATGGACTTTACGCAAACTCTCCCGCCGCTCAAGTCCGGTCCGCATTTTGCGGATGTCTGGTTCAAAAACGCGAAAGGCCAGGTGCTGAACTGGGGGAGCGCCTGGTTCCAAACCAAATCCGCCGTTAACGTTATTGCCGTCAAGACCAACCGGTTTTCGTATGCGCCCGGCGAGATCATCCAGGGGGCGGTCACGCTGGACCAGCCGGCGCGCAGCCTCACCGTCAACATTCAACTCCGGGATTCGTTCGGCCGCGTCCTGGCGGAAAAGGAGGCGACCGGCGCCGAACAACCGGAAATCCCGTTCGAGTTCGAGCTGAAGCGCCCCGTGGCGATCACGCACACCGTGGTGGCGATCTTGCGCGACGATCAAAAGGGGGTCCTTAGCCGGGGCAAGGCCGAGTTCGTGGTGAAGCAACCCTATGATCCGACGGACGATTTCCGTTTCTGGTCGTGGGGCCGGGAGGGCCACGACCGGCTGAGCGTTCATCTTCTCAAGGACTTTTATCAACGGGGCTTCGACGCCGCTTATCTCACGAAGACGATGTACCCGTTGCCCGAAGCGGAGTTTCGCGAGCAATTGTGGACCTGCGCGCAGCAGAATCTTTACCCGGCCCCGATCGCCAATAGCGAGTTGAGCAATGGCTCAGAGAGCACCGACCGGTCTCAAACGGTCCGCAAGCGGGCCATCGCGGGTCAGCAATTCCGCAACGCCATGGCCGATGACCTGCTCAAAAAGGGCCGGGTTGGCAAGGAATTCCCCGTGGCGGGTTATTCCCTGGGCGACGAGATTGCGCTCTCGGTGCAAGGCCAGGACTTCGACTTCTCGCCGTCGGGCCTGGAGTTTATCCGCCGCAATCTCAAAGCCGGTTACAAAGAACTGACCGCGTTGAATGCGGCCTGGGGCACGAGATTCACCACATGGGAGGAGGTGCGGCCCATGACCATCGCGCAGGCCCGCGCGCACGGCAATTTCGCGCCGTGGGCGGATTTGCGCATTTCCATGGAGGACCTATGGACCGACACGATCCGGTTTGCCGCCGATCATTTGCGCCAAAACGATCCGGACGCGCGGGTCGGCGCCGAGGCGATGCACTCGATGCTGTTGCAATGCGGCGAGTGCAGTTGGAACGGATATGACTTCGGCAAGGTCATTCCGCAGGGACGCATGTGGGGGTGCTACTTTCATTATCCCAACTTTTACCCGCAAATTGAGTTGCTGCGCTCCTTTGCGGTTCCCGGCACGGCGCTCTTTACTTTCGCAAACCCATTCGAGGACTGGCCGGGCGGCTTCTTTTCCGACTACCGCATTGCGGAACAAACGGACCGGTTCGTTCCCTGGTATGACCTGTTCAACGGTTTCAACACGGTCAATTACTGGGACTCCCGCGACGTCGATTGGTTCGGCTTCTACTCGAAGGATTTCCGTCCAACCCCTTGGGCGAAGAACATCACCAAGGTCATCCAGGAGATCAAAGGCGGCATTGGCAAGCTCGTGCTGAAATGCAAGCGGGAGAACAACGGCATCGCCATTCATTACTCGCCGCCGAGCCTCCACGCCGAAACGATTCTCGATGGGCAGGAACGGCGGCAGGGCCTGCGCGCGTTCTGCCTGCTCCTGGAAGACCTCGGCCTGCAGTACGATTTCATCTCCGCCGAGCAGATGGCGGCCGGCAAACTCGCGCAGTACCAATTCCTGATCCTCCCCTACTCGCGCGCGATCACGCAGGGCGAAGCCAAGGCAATGAAGGAGTTTGCCGCGAGCGGCGGCATTCTCTTTGCGGACGGCCCGGCCGGCATCATGGATGGCCACTGCGTCAAAGTGAAAGCGAACATGCTAAATGGCGTGAAGCTGGCGAATGCGATCCATCCCCTGTGGAATTACGGCAAGGTGCGCGATGGTGCCGACGGCGCGAAGACGCGCCGCGAAATGCGGGAGGCGCTGGCCAAAGCCGGCATCGAACCGCGCTACCGCATCGTGCCCAAGGACCGTGACGAACTCCCCGGTTGCGAGCTGGTCGAGTTCAAGGACGGCGCGGCCACCTACCTGGGTCTGCTCCAGGGGCGCGAATACATCCAACCGGAAAATCCAGCCGTGCCCGTGCGCATCGTCCTGCCGTCAAAATCCCACGTCTATTCGGTGCGCGAAGGCAAGTACCTGGGTGAGCTCAAGGAAATCGAAACCGCCATCGAACCCGCCGTCGCAAAGTTGTACGCGCTTCTCCCCTGCCGCACCAGGTCCCTGCGTATCGATGGAATGCAGAAAGCGTATGAACCCGGTTCCATGGTGGCCTACGAGCTTGACGCCAACGCGCCCCCCAACGCGCCGCTTCCGCATGTGTTTTGCGTCGTTATCTCCCAGCCGGATGGCCGTCTATACCGGGAATACTCCCGCAACCTCTATGCGCCGGACGGGAAAGGACGCGGCGAATTTCAGATCGCTCTCAACGACATGACTGGCCGGTGGAAGATGCTGGTGACGGACGTGGCGACGGGAATCAAGGCGGAACGGAAGTTTACCGTCAAAGGGTCCCCGGCGGATTGAGATAACCCAACCACCGGAAAGGCCGGTTGAATGAATACCTCGCGTGCTGCAAATCGTTACGAACCCATCGCGGGCGGCTGGCGCATCCGGATCACCGGCGACCCGCCCTCCGCCCCGACCGCGACGGTCGCACGCCTCGGCGAGCCCGACGGCGATCCGCGCCTGCATCGGCGCCCGCTCTACCCTCCGGCCGACAAGTCCTTGCTCTGGAGCGCGGAACTGCGCGGCAAGATCGAGCGCAGCCCGTTCCGGCCGATCGTACTGGCCTACAATGCGCCGCGCTTCTTGCTCGACCTGTTCAGCGCCGGCGGCCTCGCGGGGCATTGTTTCATCGGACTGGCCGTCGAAGGCGGAAAGGACAAATGGTTCCATCAATGGTCGGACTTGGAGGTCAAGTACGTTGACGGCCGGATGGAATACGCCTTGAGTGATCCGGACTTCCCCGGAGCGACGGTTTCCCTGGCGGCCGCTTCGCTGGCTGATTCGATCGGCCTGATCGTCAAATATGCGGTACGGGGATTAACCGCGCCGTCCTGCCTGGTATGGAGTTACGGCGGCGCGTCGGCCTTCGTCACCAATTATGATTTCAAAGCCAGGGAATTCTCCTTCTCACCGGAACAGTGCGCCAAAGACCGCATCCGGATCGAGCACGGTACGTTCAGTCTGCGCCGCGCCTTTGATCAATCCGACGATTTCGTCAAACAAAAGATGCTCTTTTCAGTGGCGGAAACCCTGCCGGATTGGCGCATTACGATTCGAGGCGGCGGCCCCAAGCAAGGCACGCTGGGCATCGGCGACCCCAACCAAATGCTGGAATCGCCGGCCAAACTGCTCGTGGCAACCGAATGGGATTTTCCGGAGAAATCAAACGGCGTGGTCGTCCAAAAGATTCCGTTCGGTCCGGGCGAAGGCGCAGGTACGATCGCCTTCGGTATCGGCGGCAGCATTGAGCAGGTCCTGCGCACCCCGGAAGCGGCTTGGACGGCGGCGCTGAAGCGAAACCGGACGATTGCGGACCGGATGGTCATCAACACCCCCGACCCCCACCTGGACGCCGCAATCACAATGCTCGCCTTTGCCACCGAGGGGACCTGGGGCGATGTCTCGATTGTTCACGGGGGATGGTCCTGGCGGATACCCCACCCGGGTTGGCGTATTTGGTACGGTCCAACCTGCTACGGCTGGACGGACCGGATCCGCGCGTCCATCCGGAACCACGTCCGGTTCGGGCTGCGGAGAGACGGCCCGGATAAGGGCGCAATCGGTTCATTATTCGACCTGGAAATCTTCGGCGATGGTTTTGGATTCATGTACAACATGAACGAAGTCTTTATAGACCAGGTCCGGCATTATCTCGAATACACCAACGACCGGGAACTGATGCGGGAAATCTTTCCGGTGATCCAGGGCATCGTGGATTGGGAGAATCGCCGGCTCCAGCCCGAGCACGAGTATCTGTACGAGTCGAGTCTGGACGTCGATCCCAGCGATTCCCACTGGTACATCGGCGGTCAATGCACCATCGCCTCGGCATACATGCTGCGGGCTTATCGCCTCCTGGCGGAGCTCGCGGGGTATCTGGGCGACAACCCGGCGCCGTTCCGCGAACGCGCCCGGCTGATCCGCGCCGCCATGCAGCGCCGGCTTTGGATGCCGCGCGCGGGCGTGTTCGCCGAGTTTCGCGACACGCGCGGCCACTGGCTGCTGCACCCGTCGCCCTCGTTGCCCGCGATCTATCACGCAGCCGAATTTGGCGCTGCCGATGAGTTGCAGATCTACCAGATGCTCCACTGGGTTGATCAGCACCTTGAACACATTCAACCGGTGGACGGCGGCAAGTTGGTCTGGAACGTGAATTGGCTGCCCGTGCACAGCGTCTGGGAACCCTTCTATCACGAAAACCTCAACTACGCCGAAACGAACTACCTGGCCGGCCGGGCCGATGAAGCGTATGCCTTCCTGCGCGGTGTGTGCCAGGGGATGTACCGTGGGCCGACGCCGGGGGGATTGCCCTCCGGTCCGGCGCAGGTCAACGATGAATACGCGGATGGCAACAGCATGGGGGGCCGAGCGGTCTTCGAAGGTCTCTTCGGCATCCGGGTCAACAAACCCCAGGGGCGGATCGACTTGACGCCTCAATTCCCAAGTGACTGGCCGCAAGCTTCGATTCAGTCGCCTTACCTTTCCTACGATTGGAAGAAGGCCGACAACTGCATTACGCTGAAATGGAAGACCCCGGAGCCAACGCGGGTGCGGGTTCGACTTCCACTGCGGGCAGCGGAAATCAAGTCCGTGGCCTATGATGGCCGTCCGGTCGCCTACGCCGTTGAAGCTGGCGTGCGATTGACCTGGCTGGTCGTCTGCTTACCCGAGGGCAAGGGCGGCAACCTGGAGGCCGCCTTCACCCCGACCTCGTTTCCGGCGCCGGCGGATCTGGTGGTGAAGCAAGGCGATCCGCTGAGCGTGGACCTGGCCCGTTTTTCCGCCACCGATTTCCTGAATCCGCAGAAGATCCTGGATCAAGTCCGCGTCGAGGAGGGCGTTTTGAAAGCCGTGGTCACCGGCGAACCTGGTCCGGCGCTGCTGTTTCTCGCGGCCGGCAGCCGAACCTGTCCGGTCTGGCTGCCCCTTCGATTGCGGATTGATCCCAAGGCGCCGGTCCCCGCCAAAGTCTGGCGCACCCCGCAGGTCCCGAGGAACGATCCGCGCCCATGGCATCTGATCGATTTGAGCGCGGCCTATAACGCCCGGTTCACGGACGTAATTGATCGCGTGGACGCCGCGGCGGATGCGCAGGAGCCCAAACCGCCGGCCAGTCCCATCGGTTTCCGTCACTGGAAAATCCATCTGACGCAATACTGGTCGCTGCTCAAGAGCGAGCGCCCCACGGATGAAGCGTGGCGCAAGAAGGTTGGTCCCGACCAGATCGGATGGACCACCGACGGCATTCCATTCAAATCCGCCAAGGAAGGGCCGAACATCGCCGTAGTGACGCGGGCGGGTGGTTTTCCAGCCGCGATTGGCTTTCCCGTCAACGCGCGGGGCCGGGCGCTTTACCTGATGTTGAGCGGGGTGACGTGGCAAATGCAGAGTCACGTCGTGAACCTTGCGGTCACGCTCCAGTACGCGGACGGTCAACGCGAGCGGGTCAACCTGTTGAACCCGTTCGATCTTAGCGATTGCTGGGTCCGTTATTTTCGCTACCTGGATGCGGACGGCAAGAGGTCCTGGTGTTTTCCCAACCACAAGTATCATCCCCGAAAACCGGCGCCCGCCTACGGTTTCGAAAATATTGGCGGGCGGTATGGCCCGGCGGGTTCGGACGAGGCGCCGGACCGGACGAAATGGTTTGCCGTGGATACCGAGGCGCACCTGGTCTCGATGGAACTGCGACCGGACGCGGAGCTGGCATCCGTCGGTCTCGAAGCCATCGCCAACGATCTGGTCTTTGGTGTGATGGGGGCGAGCGTCCTGACATGATCGGGACGCCGCATTCTTTACTCGTATCTCCCAAACTCATGCGCGGCGCGGACCAGGGCGCGGATGTTCTCGGAGGGCGTGGTCGCCGGAATGGCGCAGCCGGCATTCAACACGAAGTGCCCGCCTGGCTTCCAGATCGAGATCAATTCGCGCGTCTTCCTCATGACATCCTCCGCGCTCCCGCGCGCAATCACGCCGCTTGGATCAATGTTGCCGAACAGCGCGTGCTTCGCGCCGGCCGTCTCCTTCGCCTTGCGCGCATCGGTCTTGTAATCCAGTTCGAAGCCGCAGGCGGGATATTGCGAGAGCGAATTGAGAATCTTGGTCGTATCGCCGCAGATGTGAATGACGATGAACGTTCCTTCCGCCGCGAGTTCCCGGATGAGCCGCTCTTCGTAAGGGCGCGCGAAGCGTTCGAACAATTTCGGGGAGACCACGTCCGGCCCCGCGATGCTGTCGCCCAGGGATGTGAAATCGGCGCCCGCCTTTTTCACGGCGCGGTGAGTCGCCAGATGCGTTTGGTAGCACACCTCCAACAACCGCTCGATCGCCGGGTTGTCCGGCTCGGAAACAAGGTCCATCATGAAATCCTCGATTCCGCGGACCATGCAGGCCAGGTCGAACGCGGCCTGGTCGCAGTTGCCGCGAATGGCGACATCTTTGCCCGCCGCTTTGCGAATGAGCCGGATGCTTTCGAGCAACGCGGGGATGCGTCCGTCGGTTTCGGGATTCGCGGGCTTGAGGCGATCCACCTCGTCGAGGCTCCGGATCGCCGGCGTGACGATCCGGCCCGGCTCGCCGGGCGCGCACTCGGCCTTTGCCCCCATCGCCTCCGCCAGCAGCGTGGTATCGAGATCAATCAGGATGCAATCATGCCCGTAACGCGCCAGCGCGTCCAGGTGCGCGCGCGCGATGGCCTGCGGATCGGCGCGGTATTGCTCCATCGGCACGCCCGCTTCTTTGGAAGCAAGCAGGAAATTGTGCAAACACACCGGCACACGATCCGGAAGTTTGCCCTCAAGGACGGCCTGGATGCGTTGAAGCGGGTTCATAACGGGGCGGGTTGATCCATCGGCGACGGGGACCGGTTTTTTTTCGTTGAAAGTCATTTTGACAAAGAATCTCTCCAACGCAAGCCGTGAAAACGAGCGAAGCCCTGATCGGCGCTGACGAGTCCAGTTCCGGACCGTTGCTCAACCCCATTCCCTTTCGACACATGCCAGTTTACGATTGCCTCGCCTGTGACTGAATCGTAGCATCCGTCCATTGAGCGATTGTGGAAAGCGCGCTGATTTCCATTGGATTCAAATCTCACGAAATCGGAAGCCAATGCCCTACGCCCACTCCAAACCGGATAGTCCCCCCGAACAATGGCATCCGTTGGAACGGCATCTTCAGGAGACGGCGAAAGGAGCGTGTGATTTTGCGGCTGGATTCAACTCAACCGACTGGGCTTGGAATGCTGGTTGGCTACATGATGTTGGCAAGGCCGATTCCGTTTTCCAAGGGTATCTTCGCCGCTCGAATGGACTGGATGATTCCGAATATGATTCTGGCCGGGTTAATCACTCTTCGGCGGGCGCCGCTTTGTCCGAAGACCGGCTTGGGCTTCCCGGTCGAATCCTCGCTTATCTGGCAGCCGGCCATCATGCGGGGTTGCCGGACTGGCATTCCGCTGAGACGGGGAATGCCGCGCTCCAGAATCGTCTCCCTGAAGGCAGGATCAATGTGGCACGCATCCGGTGTTTTGCGGAGGAGGCTCTGACGAAGTTGCGGCCGCTTGCGCGTCCACCGTCTTTCGTGAAGCCGCCGAACTTTCATTTTTGGGTGCGGATGCTTTTCTCCTGCTTGGTTGATGCCGATTACCTGGACACCGAACAGTTCATGGAGCGGGAAAAAGCGGAAAAACGAGGCCGGTTTCCAAGAATTCAAGATCTGGCTATGCTCTTTTTCAATGCCGTGGAGAACCTGGAACGCGCTGCGAAAAAGACGCCGGTGAACAGGATTCGCGCTGAAATCCGTCGCGCCTGCGAACAGAAGGCGGACATGCCCAAGGGGATGTTCTCACTGACCGTGCCGACCGGCGGTGGGAAGACGCTTTCGGCGATGGCCTTCGCATTGCGCCACGCGTTGAAGCACGGACACCAGCGCGTGATCTACGTCATTCCGTACACCAGCATCATCGAGCAGACCGGAAGCATCCTGGCGGACATCTTCGGACACGGGAATGTGGTGGAGCATCACTGTAACCTCAACCCGGAAAAGGAAACATTGCGTTCGCAACTCGCCACGGACAACTGGGACGCGCCGATCATCGTCACCACCAACGTCCAGTTCTTCGAATCGCTCTACGCCGCCAAGCCCAGCCGGTGTCGCAAACTTCACAACCTCGTCAACAGCGTCGTCATCCTCGATGAAGCCCAACTTCTGCCGCCGGAACTGCTCACCCCGTGCGTGGACGCGATGAACGAGCTGGTCCGCAACTACGGCGTGACGCTGGTGCTGGCCACCGCCACGCAACCGGCTTTGCCCAAGATTGACCCGCCCACCGAGATCATCCCGCGGGAACTGAACCTCTACGAGCGACTGAAACGCACCAAAATCCAATTCCCCGCTTCGTTGCAGGAACCAACCGATTGGGCGGCGCTCGCCCAACGATTGCGGCGGCACGATCAAGTTCTGTGCGTGGTCAACACGCGCCGCGATTGCCACGATCTGTTCAAACTGATGCCGGAAGGAACTGTTCACCTTTCCGCGCTCATGTGCGGCGCGCACCGCTCGACAGTGATTGACGAAACCAAAGCCGCACTGAAGGCCGGCCAGCCGGTCCGGGTTGTTTCAACCCAACTGGTTGAAGCGGGCGTGGACATTGATTTTCCCGTCGTCTATCGCGCCTTGGCGGGATTGGACTCCGTTGCCCAGGCTGCCGGCCGGTGCAACCGGGAAGGCAAGTTGAACGATGGCGAACGGCTGGGCGAAGTGCATGTTTTCGTGCCACCCAAACCCGCGCCGCGAGGCTTGCTGCTCAAGGGCGAAAACACCACCCGCGAACTTTGCGCGTTGGCAGGATTCGATCCCCAGCAGCCGGATGCTTACAACCGCTACTTTCGGTTGTTTTACTCGAGGGTCAACGACACCGGTAGCCAGTTCCACGATTTGCTCGTAAGGGATGCGAATCCAACATTGCACTTCCAGTTCCGCACCGCCGCTGAACAGTTCAAGCTCATTGACGATCAAGCTCAGCAGCCGGTCCTCGTCCGCTACATGAACAGCGAGCAATGGCTCACCCGCTTGCGATTTGCCGGACCGACGCGCGAAATCATGCGCGCGCTCCAGCGGTACACGGTCAACCTGCCGTCCCGCATGGTAACGGCCATGCGGGACGATGGACGGCTGGAAGAAGTCGAGCCGGTCAAAGCGCCCGGTATCATTGCGCAATCCTGCTTGAAGATTTATGATCACAGAATCGGGTTGGACGTGTATGCTGGAAATCTGCCCGTTGAAGATTTGATCCAATGAACCAAGCACGAGGAACAACATGAGAGGATTTTGCCTGGAAGTCAGCGGGCCGTACGCCTGCTTCACGCGCCCGGAAATGAAAGTCGAGCGTGTCAGCTACGACGTGATCACGCCGTCCGCCGCGCGGGCCATCTTTGACGCCATCCTGTGGAAGCCGGCCATCCGCTGGCACGTGAAGAAGATCGAGGTGCTCGCCCCGATCCGGTGGGTATCCGTCCGCCGCAACGAGGTCGGCAAAGTCGCTTCGCCCCGCTCGGACGGCATTTTCATCGAAGACGAGCGCCAGCAACGCGCGGGGCTGTTCCTGCGCGACGTGAAGTACCGCCTTCATGCCGAATTTGAATTCATTCCGCCCGACCAACGCGGCAAAGTCATCAATCCCGTGCCGGAGTATCTGATTGCTGCCGACGAAGCCGAAGACCTTCGCAAGCCCGATGTCCGCAAGGACGAGACGGAAGCCAAGTACGCTGCCATGTTCGAACGGCGGGCAAAGAAAGGGCAGTGTTTCAATCAACCCTATCTCGGCTGCCGGGAATTCTCCGCCGCTTTCCAGTTGGTTGACCCGCAAGCGGAGCCAGCCACGCCCATCGCCGAAACCCGCGATCTCGGCTGGATGCTCTACGATCTCGACTACACCGACCCCGCCGGTCCCAAGCTGTTGTTTTTCCGCGCCCAACTCGACAACGGCGCGATCAACACCGACCGCAACCAAGTGGAGGTGCGAGGATGATCCTGCAAGCTCTCAAGGAATACTACGACCGCAAAGCTGCCGACCCAGAGAGTGGGATTGCGCCAGAAGGTTTCGAGAAAAAGGGGATACCGTTCCTTGTCGTCATCAAGCCCGATGGCCAATTCGTGAACTTGGAGGACACTCGTGAAACAGTTGGGGATCGCTTGGTCGCTAAGACATACCTGCTCCCCCGTTCCAAGACCCGCACGGGCAGTAGAAGTTTTGCGACCACCTTTCTGCTGTGGGATCACATTGGCTACTTGTTCGGTCAGCCCGAAGGCGATTCGAAGGCAGCCAAACAACATCAAACTTGGCTCGATTCCCTAAAAGTGTTGCCGGGCTGTTTGACTCAGGATGAGGGCGTGAAGGCGATACTTCACTTCTACTCCAAACCAAATGATATGGCGGCACTCAAGACCCATGCCGCATGGGCTGAATGTCTGAAGCTACTATCGTGCAATATGACCTTCCGCTTGGCCGGCGAGGAGTTGCCAATTCCATGCCGCCCGGCCGTGCAAGCCGTTGTGCGATCTTCCGTATCTCAACAAGTAACTTCAGATGAGAAGACAAGCGATGAGAAGAAGATATTTGGGCGCTGCCTAATCACAGGAGAGTACGGTGAAATCGCAAGAACACACGGGCGCACGTCCATCAACAAGGACACCAAGAGCCTTATAGCGTTTCAAAAGAACTCCGGTTACGACTCCTACGGCAAAGAGCAGTGCTTTAATGCGCCAGTTTCCAAGTCTGCGGAGTTTGCTTATACGACCGGATTGAACACGCTCCTGAAATCCAAGCGGCAACGCATTCAGGTCGGCGATGCTACCACGGTTTTTTGGTCGGCCAAGACGTCAGCATTTGAGAACGAGGCGATTTTGTTTTTCGACGAGCCGCGCAAGGACGACCCTGATCACAATTCGGACGCCGTCAAAGCCATGTATGCATCAATCTGGAGCGGAGCGTACGTTGTTCCAAATGATGACACGAGGTTTTACGTTCTTGGTCTGTCTCCAAACTCGGCGCGTATCGCCGTCCGCTTCTGGCATGTTGCTACGGTCAAGGAAATGGGGAAGCGATTCAAACAGCATGTCGATGACCTCACAATTACACATGAAGTCAATTCCAACCCGGCTTTGCATGTCAGAAGACTGCTTCACGCGGTTGCCCCGTTGGAAGATGATGACAAGCTCCCCCCGAATCTCGGCGGGGATGTGGTGCGCGCAATCTTGGAGTGCCTGCCGTATCCCCAAACACTACTGCAGGCCGCCATCCGTCGCGTGAGGGCAGAACAATCGAAGAAAGACAAGCGAACCGGTAAGCCCTTGCCGAATGTGACCTACGAGCGGGCCGCGCTCATCAAAGCCTGTCTCAACCGCTCAACCCGCTTCAAGAACCCCCAACAACAGGAGGAACTACACGTGAGTCTCGATCCCAACAACATCAACATCGGCTACCGGATGGGGCGACTCTTTGCCGCACTGGAAAAAATCCAGCAGGAAGCGAGTCCCGGCCTCAATGCCACCATCCGTGACAAGTTCTACGGCGCTGCCTCCAGCACGCCGGTCACGGTTTACGGCAACCTGATGCATCTAAAAAACCACCACCTCGCCAAACTCGACAGCATCGGTCGGCGCAAGTTCTTTGAGAAACTGCTGGGCGAGATCATGGCCGGCGTTGCCGATTTCCCCGCGCATCTTCGGCTGGAAGACCAGGGCCGGTTCGCCATCGGCTACTACCATCAGATGCAGGATTTTTACACCAAGAAAAACGACAACCAATAACCAAAGGAGACCGACCATGAGCAATCCCGTTAAGAACCGCTATGATTTCGTCCTGATCTTTGATGTCAAGGACGGCAACCCCAATGGTGACCCCGACGCCGGCAACCTGCCCCGCGTGGATGCCGAGACCGGCTGTGGTCTCGTCACCGACGTGTGCTTGAAACGCAAGGTGAGAAACTATGTGTTGCTGAAAGGACAGGACATCTTTGTGAAGGAGAAAGCCGTGTTGAACCGTCTGATTGATTCTTCCTACCAAGCTCTGAGCATCGATTTGGAGAAACCGCCAGTGGATGAGAAGGACGGCAAGAAGCGCAACGAGAAGGGCGTCGGCCAAGGCAAGGAAGTTGAGCGGGCGCGCGACCAGATGTGCCAGACGTTCTATGACATCCGCACCTTTGGTGCGGTGATGTCCACCGGTGCGAATGCGGGGCAGGTGCGTGGTCCGGTTCAGATGACCTTTGGGCGGTCGGTTGACCCCATCGTGTCGCTGGAACATGCGATTACCCGCATGGCTGTGGCCACCGAAGAAGAAGCCGAAAAGCAAAGCGGTGACAACCGCACGATGGGGCGCAAGAACACCGTGCCGTACGGGCTGTATGTGGCGCATGGCTTCGTCTCCGCGCACCTCGCCAACCAGACGAAGTTCAGCGAGGACGATTTGAAATTGCTGTGGCACGCGCTCTGTGGGCGGTCCGGCGTTGATGAGCCGGTACACGATTCCATGTTCGAGCACGACCGCAGCGCCGCGCGCGGCCTGATGGCCACCCAGAAGCTGATCGTCTTCAGACACGACAGCGCTTTGGGCAATCATCCGGCGCACAAGCTGTTTGAGCTGGTGAAGATCGAACGCCGCGGAACCGACGAAGAGAAGAAAAAACCGGCCCGCACCTTCTCAGACTACGAGGTCAAAATTGAGCCTGCCCAGATTCCGCAAGGCGTGAAACTGATCGAGTTGCTGTGAGCGCTGGCAATCGCCCCCAAAGGAGATTACATTGACGTCGTGAGCACGAAGGAGATTACACGGTCATGGTAGCGCCCCAACCAACCGACATTGAGCGAGCGGTCGCGGCGCTGACCCGCGAGTTCGGCGCCACGGAGGTCTGGTTGTTCGGCTCGGCCGCCACCGGCGTCGCCACCGAACACAGCGATATTGACCTGCTGGTGGTGCGACCGGCCCGCGCCAATTCACCCCGCCCCTCCGTTGAAGCCCGATTATGTCTCTCCCGGGCCGGCCTGCGCCGGCCGTTCGATTTGCTGGTGCTCACCCCCGAGCGCTGGCAGGAAGCGCGCCATCGCCCAACCGGCGTTTATGAGGAAATTGTCAACCACGGAGTGCCGCTCCATGAAAGGTGACCCCGGCCAACCCGCCAACTGGCATCAACTGGCGCGTCGCGATCTCGACAAGGCCCGACGCGATCTGGAACAGGACGATTTGCCCTATGCGGCCATGCAATTACAGCAGGCCGCCGAAAAAGCCTGCAAAGGTTGGCTGCTCGCCCACGGCTGGAAACTGATCAAGACCCACGATCTGGTATTTCTACTCGATGAGATCAAAGCTCGCAGTCTCGACCTCGATTGGTTTGCGCCGTCCGCCGCGCTGTTGTCGAAAGAGTTCTTTGAGGAACGCTATGTCTCATGGGACGCCGAGCCGACTCCGTCCGCAGTGGAGCTCCGTCAGGTTCACACCGAGGTGGAACGGCTGTTCGCCGCCCTGAACGTCCCTTGAGCGGTGACCATGGATCGGCTGCAATTCGCGCCCCTTCCAACGGTACAGACATGACGGACTTTCCCGCCACGGCAGAGCATGGTCCTCCAAATGAGGAAGAACTGCTTCCTCTGTCCGGGTTGCAGCATGTCGTGTTCTGCCCGCGCCAGTGCGCATTGATCCATGTCGAGGGCGTGTTTGCCGAGAACCGGTTCACACTCGAAGGGCATCACCTGCACGAGCGGGTGGACGAGGCCGGGACGCATAGCGAGGCCGGTTGCCGCGTCGCTCGCTCCCTGCCGCTGGTGTCGCGCCGGCTCGGTGTGTTCGGCATCGCCGACGTGGTTGAGTTCCACGGGGAATGTCCGTTCCCGGTCGAGTACAAGCGCGGTCGCCGCCGCCAACGGCTGGCGGACCAGATTCAGCTCTGTGCGCAGGCGATGGCGTTGGAAGAAATGTTCCACTGCGAGATTCCGGCCGGCGCCCTGTTTTACGACGCCTCGAAACGTCGTCTCGACGTGCGGTTTGATGAGACGCTTCGCGCGACGACCACGCAGGCAGCGGCGGATTACCACGCGTTGGTACGTGCCCAACGGACCCCGCCACCCGTGAACGATGACCGTTGCGAAGATTGTTCGCTACGCGACGATTGCCTGCCATCGGTTGCGGCCAAACCGGCCAACGTCACCCGCTACATCCGAAGCCTCTACGGTGAAACACCATGAAATCCACCTATCTCAACACCCTGTTCGTCACCACCCCGGGCGCGTATGTCTTCCGCGACCACGAAAACCTGGTGGTCAAAGTCGGCGACGAGGAAAAACTGCGCGTCCCGATGCACCATTTGGGCAGCGTGGTTTGCTTCGGCGTGCTCACCGTCAGTACCGCCACGCTGGGAGCGTGCGCCGAGAACGGCATCGGCCTGAGTTTCCTGTCCGAGAATGGGCGGTTCACCGCCCGGATCGAAGGCGAACCCAACGGGAGCGCCCAAATCCGCCGCGCCCAGTTCGCCGCCGCCGCCGACCCCGCCCGGACGCTGGCGTTGGCCCGCACGTTCGTGCTTGGCAAACTCCATAACACCCGGCAACTGCTGTTGCGCGCCGCCCGCGAAACCGACGACGGCGCCGATCAGGAGACGCTCCGCCAGGCGGCCGGCACGCACGACACGGCGCTGCGCTATCTCGAACGATCCACCGATCTCGACTCGTTGCGTGGACGCGAAGGGGATGCCGCTCGCGCATACTTCGGCGGCTTCGCCGGGATGGTCAAGCGCAACCGGGAGGTTTTCGGCCTGAAGGAACGCACTCGCCGACCGCCGCGCGATCCGATGAACGCGCTGTTGTCTTTTCTTTACGCGCTGCTGCGGCACGACGTGGAATCGGCGTTACTGGCCATTGGCCTCGATCCCGCCATCGGTTTCCTGCATGCGGACCGGGCCGGTCGGCCGTCGTTGGCGCTGGACATGCAGGAGGAACTGCGCGCTCCATTTGCCGACCGGCTCGCGCTGGCGCTGGTCAACCGCGAACAACTCAAACACGAGGACTTCGCCGCCCAGGACGGCGGCGCGTTCCGTCTCACCGATACCGCGCGGAAGGCAGTGCTCGTCGCATGGCAACAGCGCAAACAAGAGACCATCACCCACCCGGTCACCCAGGACGAAATCTCGCTGGCCCTCGTTCCGCATGTGCAGGCGCGCTTGCTTGCCCGCGCCTTGCGCGGCGACCTGCCGGAGTACCCGCCGTTTACGATGAGTTGAATCCGCCATGACGATCGTTATCAGCTACGATGTCGAAACCAAGACCCCCGCAGGCCGGCGCCGGTTGCGCCGCGTCGCGCAAGCCTGCAAAGACTATGGGCAGCGCGTCCAATTCTCCGTCTTCGAAGTCACGGTGGGAGAAACCGACTGGACGGAGTTGCGGCATCGCCTGCTCACGGAGTTCGACGCGGACAAGGACTCCTTGCGGTTCTATTTTCTCGGTGAAGGGGCCGCCAAGCGCATCGAACACCACGGCACAAAGCCCAGCGTCAACTATGAGAACCCCCTGATTGCCTGACGGCGCGAACCCCCAGCGAGACCGTTCCTCCCAAGGGGTACGCGCCGAGTGTAAGTGCTTCGCATCACGATGATTCTGCTTGTTCTTTGACATCAGGTTTGGCCAATCCACAAGACACTGGCCAGGATCGCGCCAATCCGCTATATACCTCTTGCGGCTGAGGCACTTCCGCAGCCGCCGTCGCCCCGCTCCCGTGAGCGGAGCGTGGATTGAAACCATCAGATCCTCCGCCGGAGCGTCGTGTTTCCCATGTCGCCCCGCTCCCGTGAGCGGAGCGTGGATTGAAACCGCTACGGAGAAGTCGTACCGTTACGT
>JACQHZ010000402.1 GCA_016198745.1 Verrucomicrobiota bacterium | reverse complement strand
GGAACAATGGAGTATTGGAACACTGGAGTAATGAGAAGGGCTGAAGGACGGCACATCCATGGTTCTCCACCATTCCATCATTCCCGGCCTTTACCCTCATCGAATTGCTTGCTTGCCAGCCGAAGTCCCGCTTGGCGGGACGAAGGCAAGCACAAAGAGCGTTCACGCTTATTGAGCTGTTGGTGGTCATTGCCATCATTTCGATCCTCGCGTCGCTGCTGATGCCGGCGCTGAAGGCGGCGCGCGACAAGGCCCGGCAGATCGCGTGCATGAACAACATGAAACAGATCGGGCTGGCACTGCACCTCTACATGCAAGATAACGATGATTACACCCCGTCTGGCTGAATAATTACGGGTGGGTGCAGTTCCTGATGCCGTACGCAGGTGGCAAGGGGCGTCTTTGGATATGCCCCGCCTCGACGGAGATTCAGTACGCGGGGGCAATGGATCCCTATACCGATCCCTACGCCGCCGCCTTCGTGAACACGATCTATTGGTCCCAGAACATTGGGATCAACGGCCAGGCGTTTAACCCCCCCCGCGAACAACCCCACGATTCGGCTCGCCAGGATCCGGAACGGCGGCACGTTGATCTACGCCGCCGACAGCACCGGACGAATCGACACGCTCTACAGTCCTTTCAACGGGAACACTTGGCGCTACATGAACGCCGTGATCTATCCCGCCAGTGGCGCGTCACTCTACCCCCGTCACTCCAATGGGCTGAACATCCTCTTCGTGGATGGCCACGTGGCCTTGCATTCGAAAACCGAGGTTGCCGTCTGGGCCGCCCTCAGCTGGTCTGATCCCGATCTGCATTTCTGCCTTCCCTAAGAACAGGGAAAAGAATCTCCGCCTGTTCGCCGGCGTGATAAGAGCTTCGCCAGAGGTCCCGGAACGACCACTTTAAACGGCATTTTTTGAATGCCTGGGCGCAGGTCGGCGGGTTTGTCACCCCCGAAAGCCTGCAGCCGACTCACGGCGGCGATGGTGGCCGGGGTGGCGTCCACCAGCCAGTTCATCACGTCAAAATCGTGGGTCGCCTTTTCGATAAACCATGTGCCGCTGTTTCCCTTTTTCCGTCGCCAGTTGTGGTAGCCGCCGTTCCCGTAATGACAGTTTCGGATCGCCCGCCAGCATTTCCGGAATGGAGGCATAACGGGTCGGTGAGATTCCAAATTCCCGACAGCCCAAGGCGTACCGCTCATCGCTCGGTTCCATGCAGGCCGTTGCGCGCATGAGTCCGCCGCTGGCCAGTTGGGCGATGTGCGCCACCGACCCGCCGCGTCCACCCCACCCAATCACTGCAAGGTTGACTTTTCTCATGTGCTTCGAAGTCACTTGCCAGCTTCATCTGGTTGGCGGGCATCGATGGTGATCTTCAGTTTGCTCGACGCCGAAGCCACGTCCGCGTCCTCATAGGAGACCCCATTCAAACTGCTTCCACTGATCTTTACCGGTCGGCCGCCCAGGCGGTCGGACACATCGCGGCCAGCGGGACTTTTCTCATCCTTCAATACCGCCTTGCGCCCTGGCCCGATCACCAACGTCTGCCCCTTCAGCAGGCATCCCATCCACATCACCTTGCTCGTGTCCTCGGGGCCATCCAACATCACGGAGGGATTCGTTACCGGATCGCTGATGCACTCCAACGCAAGGATGGGGTCCACCGAGCCTATCCGAAAGGACGGGAAAAACCAGCGTTCGCCCGACCGGCGCACCTCGTGAACCTGGACCGGAGGGCAAAGGACTTTCGGCTCGGTCCAGGTCCGGGTAACCGTCGGGCCGTTGTCCGCCGCGAGGGTGACGCGGAGCGGCCGGTCCTTGCTCACCGGGACCGTGGCATCGGGCTTGGGCCACCAGATTGCGCTGGTGCACTGGCCGGGGGCCAAATCGCCAATCTTGATGGTTGCCGGTGCGGATACGTCGGGCTCCAGCTTGTATTCAGATGGAAACTCGATGGTCAGGGTGACGTTCCTCAACACGGCCTGATCGGTTTTAGGGTACCAGGAAATGTCCCGGACATTGCGAATCACCAGGTTGAAATCGGTATATGACCCCGCCTGGACCTTTTCCACATCATAATACATTTCCAGGGTCGGCGTCAGATTGCGATTCAGCAGTTCCATGCCAATGTTTTTCTGGGCGGCAAAGCGCCGCAGATGACTGCGCTTGCTGACCCATGCAAAATTGTCGTCCGCTGGGGAGTTGGGATCATCTGTCCAGATGCTCCGGCGATCCTGACCTTCGGTGTAGAAAAAATATCCCAGGTTCTGGGGAACCTTGGTTTCCGCCAACCGCAACGCCTCCTCCCAACTGCAGAGATGATACGCGCCGGCATGGGGCAACTGCGAAAAGAACAGCCAGTTGTTCCTGGTCGCGAGATTCAGGTAACGCTTCCACACAAACTCGTTGTTGGGGAAAGCGAAAAAACCATCCGCGACGCCCGGCTTGATCACATCCGCGTAGTGAAACGGCAACAGATTGCCCCGGCGCAAATCCACGCCTTCCGGGAAATAATCCAGCGTGGCATGGTTGGTTTGAAGGTAAACGAAGACCCATTTGCCCCCCGACTCCTTTTTGATGTGCTGATTAATCTCATTCAATACCTGCACAAACTTCCCGCCCCACCACTTGCGCGCCTCCGCGTCCCACTTGAGCGGACGGCCGCGCTCCGTTTCAATCTGTTTCTGGTATTTTTTCAGCAACCACGGCAGCTCATTTTCATCAACCGAGCGGACGGCATCATCGCTAAAATGATACGGCAACTCCTCGATGAAGGTAAATCCCAGCACATTCTCGGGCTTGTCGGTCTGATCCAGCACCCAGTGGATCTGGCGCGTCGCCTCCTGGAGCAATTTCCCCTTGACGCCCTCCTTGTAAAGATAGTCCAAGAAGGTGGCTTGATGCCTGTTTTCCTTGCAGTCGCCCAATCCCAGGATCGGCCAGATGCGCACCAGAAACTTCAGCTTGGGGTTGATGGCCAGATACCGGTTCATCTTCCGGGCGGTGTCCTTGTCGGGCGGCGGATTGGTGATGAAAAGCCAGTCCAGCCGGGCAATGTCCAGATCTTCCAGCCCCGAGAAGGTGTCCTCCACGCCCGCGTCGCCGCCATACCAGCCAACCCCCAGGTCCCAGTAGTGGGATGCCGGCGGCTGGTCCTCCGCGCGCAATGCGGACCAAATGCCCGCAGACAACACGAGGGAGGCCAGCCTCAGGATGGTTGAAGGTAATTTTCGGCAAGGTAATTTTCGGAGTTGCATAATAGCACAGTGTAGCATATACGCAAAAAGGGTGTCAATAATTTTTCAGCGATCGTGGTTCCTGATCACCGGGCTGGCCGCCTGCGGCCTGTCCGCGGAGGCCGCGGCCACTCCCGAACTGCGGCAAACCCATGAAATCATGAGTGTCGCGACCAACCTGGCGGTCGTGAACTCCGCTTTCGCGCAAACCCCCACGCTCACCCTCCGCTTCTGGCCGCGGCTTGACAAGGGGGGCTGGCAACCGACGCGCGAGCCGCGACTGAACGGGAAACTCCTGCTGGACGAACCGCTGACGGAGGGACAGTTCAGGATCAGCCCCTCGGGCGATGCCGTCTGGCAATACGTCACCGGCCTGGCCCCCTATTGCAGCCCGACCCCGTTGGCAAAGCAACACTGGCAGAAAATCTTTCACGATCCCCTCACGTCCCCCTCCCAAATCCAGGCGCTCATCCATCACGGGGTGGAGCCTGGTTACACGGCCGTTTCGCCCATCGGGTATTTTCGCGAACCGGCCCCGGAAGGCGGCGTCCTCGCGCTGGTTTTCGATGAAAGCCCCGCCGGCCGGCGCCTCACCTACCGCATTCCCAATTTTGGAGAGGGCTTGGTCCAGGCCATCCGCGCCATTTACACGGGGGGCAGCCCGGTTCTGAAAATGGTTGTCAGCGAAGACGCCGCGGGGCTTCGTCCCCTCTTGGAATGTCCCTGCCCCCGTGGCGAGGGCGCTACCGTCGGCGGGCACCTGCAGCCACCCCGACAGGGACCGTTGTTCCTTCATTTCATGTCCGCAGGCGGACCGTTTACCGCCATTTCGCAAATCACCATTGAGACGGAGGTCAATTTCGGACCTGGCTTTTTGCCGCGATGGGCGCCGGGCACAAACACCCTGGCGTATTCCGAAGCGCCATCATCCAGCGGTCGCGCACGACTGGATGTCGAACTGGTTTCCAAGGTGGTCTGGGAACCGGGCCTGCCCCTCATTCCAGGCGGCAAACTGGCGGAGACCCTCGCCAACGGTCAACGCCTGCCCGCGCCGGTCATCGAGATCCCATGGCCCGGCGCCCTCACGCTTTCCCTGCCGACACCGGAAGATTTGGCGCCCTACGATTCCTTGTGTGCCGAGGTGCGGTGCGATCCCGGCGCCGTCCCGCCCGGTGCGCGCCTCCTGGGGGTGATTGATGCCTCCGGCAAGGTCACCTACGCTCCTTCCTACGCCAGTGGCCCCAACTGGTTCACCATCGCGATTCAAATTCAGGATGCGTTCAAACACCAACTGGCGAAAGGCGTGGGCATTGGCGGGATCAGCCGTACGGACCCACCCACCAACGCCGCCCAACGGATGCTGGTGCGCCGGGTGTGGTTGACGAAAACCCCCGCGCCCCGGTCCGATCATTCCCTGGCGCGCCTGAGCGCGGCTAAACAGTACTTTTTGGATCGTCCGCTTCCCTCAGAGAAACCGCTGGCGACAACTTTTTCGATCCAGTCCCTGTGGCGGGAGCTGTTGGGCCAATCCAAACCCGTAGCAAAAACACCCGCACCCATCCCCCCTTCCGAGGATTTTTGGCCCTGGGGCATTTGGATGGGTTGGCCTTCGGTCTGTCGGGAGTTCAATGTTGACCGATTCACGGCGGTCCGGGCCATTTACGCCGACCTTCGCCGGAACGGTCTCAATGCCGTCTTCATGGAACTGCCGGCCCTGTCCGAGGCGAAGCGATGGGTCAGCCAGGCCGAGGCAAGCGGCATTCGCATCTGGGGGCAGGGACCGCGCTACTTTGTGCCGCCCTGGACGGAAACCTCCGCCAGGGAATTCTACACGCCGGACATGGAGCGCGCGCTGGCGGAAACCAGCCGGGTCCTCGGTCATCGGCGCGGCATCCTGGCCTACGAGTTTGTCGAGGAAATTGAGGAATCCCAGGTGCCTTTGATGACGCCTTATTATGCCCTGCTGAAAAAATATTTCCCCCAACAACCCGGCGTCATCGTTCACAACAGCGACCTGGCATTCCAGGCCGACCTGCGCCTCAACAAACCGCGCATCATTGCCTGCGACCATTACCCCTTCCGTCTCGGCTGGAGTCGCCGGATGATCAATATCTACAACGAGCGTCTGACCAGGAACGCGCGGGCCGCGGCGCAATCGGGGACCCGTTGGTGGCTGGTGGCCCAATCGTGCTACAGCGTTGGCGGTGGTCCCGCCGGCGCCAGCTACTGGGGTTATACCGTTTCCACCCCTGCCAAGATGCTCCTGCAAATTTGGACGGGTATCGGGTTGGGCGCCAAGGGCGTTTGGTTTTACGGTTACGGCATTCCGAGCATTCCCCTTGAACGTTTGACCGACGACCTCGTTTTCATGCAGGACCATGATCCTTCCCTGAACGCCATGGAAGGCTCGTGCTTCAAAAACTACGATGGATCGGACACGCCCCAATGGCTGGCCGTCGGCCGTTTGATCAAGCAGCTGGCCCCCCACCTGCCCTTGCTCCTGAAAAGCCGCTGGACGGAAACGGACCTCGCCGGCACATCCAGCCAGGAACTGGTGCGCGCGTACACCCATGCGCTGGACGGCTGCAAGGACAAGCTGCTGTTCGCGGTGAATGAGGACTGGGATGCCGCCCGTCCCGCCGCGCTGATGCTGCAGGGAAAATACCGTGCCTGGCGCGTGCGGGATCTGCTCGCGGGACGCGATTTATCCCCTGCCGAACTGTCAACCCTCCGCATCCCGCCCGGTGAAGGGCTTTTGCTGTTGCTTCAGGCTTCAAAATAAGCGCCCCATCTGATAGCTTTGGGTGTGCATCGTTTTTTTCGAACATGACTCGAAATCAAATTGCCGCGCTGCTGAATCCCCAACGGAGGATCGCACCGGCCCAGCGCCTGCAAGGCTACCGCGAAATCGCAACGCACATCCGCGACACGCTTCGCAGCCATCAACTGCCCAGCGACACACAACTGCCAACCCTGCTGGAATTGTCCAAACTGTTCCGGGTCGCACCGATGACGATCCGCCGGGCCATCGACCTGCTGCGGGAAAAAGGCTGGCTGGTGGCGGTCGCCCGCAAGGGCATCCGCGTGCGCAAGGGCTGGGGCAACCCGCCCGCCCAATTTCATGTGACCATCATGCTTCACGAGTTTCATTCCCCTGACAATCTATTACCCTTGGTCATCCCGTGGTTGTTCAAAGGACTCCGGCGCGCCTTTGAGAACATCTCGATTCAAATCAGCATCCTGCCCTGCCACGCCGGCAACGCCTTGGAAGCAATCTCGCGGGGTTGTCTCGACACCGGCGTGGACGCCGTCCTGAGCTTTACCCTTATCACGGCAGATGTCTGGGACTTTCTGAAGTCTCAAAATATCCCCATGGTCTCCCTTCGTTATGCGCCCCACGCGGCCTATCCCTGCATTCTGTTAGACAAGCACCGGATGATCCGGCGCGCCATTACCCATCTGGCCGCCCACGCGAACCGCCGCCGGCCGGCGCTTATCAGCTATTCCAATCCCCGCCTCGAGATCGAAAGGATACGGAAATATTTTCACGAGATGACGGGGGGACAACAGTTGATTCTCGACAATGATCACCGCTTGGACAAGGTCGATTACTCCGTCGTCTATCCCTTCTTGAAGAAGGAACGTCCACGCCAGATTATTACGGGGGATGAAACCCTCGCCTTCCATGTCCGCCGTGCCGCGATCCTTTACAAGTTCGAGTGCCACATCGTGATGCTCGACTGCGTCACCCCCGGCCTGGTCTGGCCCGGCGACGCGTTCTTTGACACAATGAGTTTCTGTCACGACGCAAGTTTCAAGGCCGGTCAGATTCTGCGTGAATGGCTTTTGCGGGGAAAGCCGCCAAGAGAGAAACCGATCCAACAGGTCCTTGCGCCGCGTTTGCTGACGGCGCCCGATCTGGCGCAACGCGCTCCGCGATCCGGGCCATTAGCCCACAACAAACATTGATGCGGCAGTGAGGAAAATATATGCATATTATTCCCACACCAAAGAGGTTCACACGGCTGCCGGGAAAGAAGCAGCTGACCGGACTGATTCAAACGCGCGGCGAGCTTGGCAAAGCGAACGTCCGAAATGCAGTTGATTTCCTGGCGCGTCACCTGAAAGGAACCATCCGCTTGGCCACCGCCCAGGAGCGGCATTCAGGAACCGCTGGTCAGGCGCATGCAATGATCCTTTCGCTCGCCCCAGACCCGGAGACGCCGGCCCATCCGGAAGGTTATCGCGTGGAATGCCGACCGTCCAAGCCCTTGCTTTTGGCCGCGCGCACTGGCCGGCGCCATCGCCCATCTCTACGACGGGTTGTTATCCGCAGTGCGCCGGGTGGAAAAACCGGGTTGTTCGGGACGCGACTGCCTGGTGTTTATGGTGAGTCCCGGCTATGGGATGTTCCGTGAAGCAGACGAAGCCTGGCGGGAATATCGGAAATATTTCGGCGTCCTGTCTTCGTGTCTGCCGTCAGATCCGCTCCTCGCGTTCGGTTTCCGGGAACAGTTTATGAACGCGGACGGTTCGTTGCGCATGCGGCAGATGTGGCGGGCGCTTGATGTCGTCGGGAAAGAACATCTGGTTGGGGTTTTGTATTTTTACGGGTCTTATCTCGGTGGCGACCTGCGGTCGCGAAGGGTTTTTGTCGATCGCCTTGATGGATATGTCCGACTCATGGAGCGGAGTCTCAGGGTTGGAAAGATCATTCCGGTGCAGCCCGAACAAACCTGGTGGTAGCAACGGCCCGACCATGAAACCTTTTGACGCATTCCATTTATTATGCTACGTAAATCTACATGATGCATTACAGGCTGTCGCACCGTGGTCTGGGTCGGCATCGCTCCCCGCCTTTTTCGTCCGACATCAACATCGCATTCACACTCATTGAGCTGTTGGTCGTCATCGCCATCATCGGCATTTTGGCGGCGCTGCTCTCGCCTGCGTTGCGCCAGGCGCGCGAATCGGCGCGCGGGATCGCGTGCCTGAACAATCTCCGGCAAATCGGTCTGGTCATGAACCTGTACGCGGGGGATAATAACGGTTGGTTTCCGAAAGACCGACAGCCGGCCTTGTATTTGTGTCCCCCGCTGGGCCAGTACCTGCTGGGCAAGCCCACGGTGTTCAGTTGCCCAGCCAACCGTCAATCCATCTCGTTCGAGTATCCCTTTACCCAGGGGGTGCTGAGCGGCTACCTTTGGAGTTACCGGATGTTCAACAGCGGCGGCCCTGACGCCGAGCCCATCAACGTCAATATGCTTACTCGTCCGACCGTCGATCCATTGGTCGCCGACGCGGACTGGACTGTGGGGCAGGCCCCGTACTTTTGGTTTAGTGAATATATCTATCAGGCGTGGGGCGCGCCGAACAATATTATCTGGAATGCCCGCCGTCATGCCGGTTCCCCCAATGTCCTTTTCGCCGACGGCCACGTGGAATTGGTGTCCAAGGAAAAATACGACCGCCAAATCCGTTTTAAGGGCGATAGCAATACGGTGGCGCCCGGTTACCACTTGACGGAGTGACCGGCAGACGTTCGCCACGCACCGCTCCTCCAACCAGGAAAGCGCGAGGACCATGATGTTTCTGATGTGACGGCAAGCAAATGGCAGACAGATCGTGCGGGGGCTGGGAAACTCACGAATCGCGTGTAATGCGTTTCTTGGCCCCAAATCCGGACGTAAGGAGGAATTTTGGAGGGCG
>JACQHZ010000400.1 GCA_016198745.1 Verrucomicrobiota bacterium | reverse complement strand
GAAGCGGGAGCGGCAAAGTGCTGGGTAGCCCAGCCCATCCAGCGGATGGGCTGCCTTCGGCGCATACTTCACACGGGAGTGTGAAATATGCGGGCTAAGAAGAATGGCCGCGCTTGAAGGCAATGTTGCAGCCAGATTTGAAAGCATGCGTTTGGAGTGCGCGACAAAATTGTTGGTCACATTGTAACGTCCGCCGTAGGGGCGTTCAATTGAACGCTCCTACACCAAAATTTTGTCCTGCGCCCATGCGCTTGTGACAGAAATTCTCTGCTTTGCTTCGCACGCATGTTTTGGTTAAACTGCAAAGAGGAGGGAAAAACCATGCCAGTTATCCGGACAAGCAAAAAACATTTATGCGCGGAAAACCGCCCCGAATGGTGCAAGGTGACCAGCGCCGGCGTCTTTCGCGTTCCCACGAAAACCGGCACGTTCGACTGCCATTACCATGACTTCAACGAATACTGGCTGGTCATCAAGGGCAAGGCCAAGGTGATGAGCGAGGGCAAGGAGTATTACGTCAAGCCAGGCGATATTGTTTGCACCAAGGCCGGCGACGAACACGATGTGCTCGAGGTCTATGAAGATTTCGAGGCGTTTTGGTTCGAGGAGGAATGCCCGCCGGCCGGACGCGAGGGGCATTTGCACCGGACTCCGGAGAAGGCCAGACGCCGTCCCATCCCCACCCTGCCGTTGCCGGCCGATTTTCCCGGCTGATCCATATCATGCCCATGGCAACCGAAATCATTGGCATTGTCGGCCTTGGCTACGTGGGGCTGCCGCTTGCCTGCGCTTTTGCCCGCCACATGCGGGTCATCGGCTACGATCTGAACGCGCAACGCATCGCTTCGCTCCGTAAAGGCAGAGATGCCACCGGCGAAGTCCCGTCCGCGGACCTTCGCCAATCCACTTTGAAGTTCACCGCGCGCGCCGCCGATCTGCGCCGATGCGCCGTCTTCATCGTGGCGGTGCCAACGCCCGTGGACAACGCCAAGATTCCCGATCTGCGTCCCATCCGCTCGGCCGCCGCCACCGTCGGCCAAATTCTCACGCGAGGCGCGCTGGTGGTTTTTGAAAGCACGGTTTATCCTGGGCTTACAGAGGAAATCTGTCTGCCGATTCTCGAAAATGAATCCGGCCTCAAACTCGGCGAATTCGGCCTGGGCTACTCGCCTGAACGCATCAATCCTGGTGATTGCGAGCACACCCTCGACAAGGTGGTCAAGATTGTTTCCGGTCACGATGCAGCGACCACCGCGCGCGTGGCGCGGCTTTATTCACTGGTGGCGTGCGCCGGGGTGCATTGCACGCCCAACATCAAGACCGCGGAGGCCGCCAAGGTCATCGAGAACATCCAACGCGATCTGAACATCGCGCTGATGAATGAGCTGGCCAAAATCTTCGCGCGATTGAACATTCGCACGCGCGATGTGCTGGCTGCCGCCGGCACGAAGTGGAATTTTCACAAGCACCATCCGGGGCTGGTGGGCGGCCATTGCATCGGGGTGGACCCCTACTACCTCACCCACCGGGCGCTCGAAGTGGGCATTCATCCGCAGGTTATCCTGGCCGGACGCTCCGCAAACGATTCGATGGGACGCCATGTGGGTGAAATGACCTTGCGCGCACTCATTCGGGCGGGCAAGACGCCGACACGCAGTTCCGTCGCGTTGTTGGGATTGACTTTCAAGGAAAATGTCCGCGACACGCGCAACTCGCGCGTGGTTGATGTCATCCGTTACCTTCGTGATTTCGGCGTCAAGGTGATCGGTTGCGATCCCAACCTAGGTCCAAAAGTGAAGCTCGAAGATGAGACGGTTGAGAATCGCTCCCTTTCGCGCCTTGGACGGGTCGAGGCCATCGTGCTGGTCAATCGCCATATACAATTTGACTCGTTGCGGCTGTCGGATTTGCGCCGGTTGATGCGGCCGCCGGTGCTGGTGGACCTCAAGGCCCATTTCGATCCTGCGGAAGCCCGGCGTCTCGGTTTTCATTACGTCGAGCTTTGATCCGCCTTCAGGATGCGTTGCGTGATTCAACGGGTTTCCGATGCCAGGGTTGTCATTGGCGGAACTGTCAAGGGCGCCATCGGTTCCGGCCTCGTGTTGCTTCTTGCAATCGAAACCGCCGATACGACGGAGGATGTCGAATGGTTGTGCGGCAAGATCGCGCGCCTGCGCATTTTCGACGACGCGGAGGGCGTCATGAACCGTTCAGCGCAGGAGACGGGAGGAGAGATTCTGCTCATCAGCCAATTCACGCTCTTCGCCAGCACCAGGAAAGGGAACCGTCCCTCTTATATCCGGGCTGCAAAGCCCGATCACGCCATTCCGCTTTACGAAGAATGCATCCGTCGTCTCGCAATGGAACTGGGCAGACCGATCGCCACAGGCGAGTTTGGCGCGGATATGAAAGTCACGCTGACCAATGACGGGCCGGTGACCATCCTCATTGATTCCAAGAATCGCGAGTGACTCCGCCCCATGTTGAAAAACTGCGGAAACCCAGTATCGTGACAATTTAATT
>JACQHZ010000023.1 GCA_016198745.1 Verrucomicrobiota bacterium | reverse complement strand
TTGAGCACGAGCCGGTCGCCCGGATGAAGATCCGGCAGACGAATGTTGTCGCGCACCACATCAATGTTCATGCACAACGGACCGTAAATGACCGTGTCCTCCAGAAAATGATCGAATGCCTGGGCGGGAATCACATCAAGTTTGTACCAGAAGGCGGTGAACGCCAGATTGACGCCCGCATCAATGATCAATCCGCGCCGGCCGTCGGCCAGCGTGCGTTTGCCAACCACCGTCGTGATCAGGCAACCCGCCTCATCAACCAGGGCGCGGCCGGTTTCCAACAGCAACAGCGGCGGCTGGCCGCGGACCAGAGGGGAGTCCAGCAGCGCGCCGCTGATGGCGGTCGCATATTGCTCGAAGGTCGGCGAGGCGTGCTCGCCGGGCAGGTATTGTTCCAGTAACGTGTTGGCCGAGGCGAATCCGCCGCCGAGGTCCAGATACTGCACGCGCGCGCCGAAATCCTTCTCGATACTCAAGGCGAAATCCGCCAGTTTCAACGCCGCTCGGCGGTAGGCGTCGGCGTCCAAAATAAAAGTGCCCAGATGCGTGTGCAGCCCGCGCAAGGTCAACCGGCGTCCGCTGGTGAGCCGCCGCACCGCATGCGCCGCCTCGCCGTTTTCCAGGTTGAACCCAAAGCGGCTCCACACGGGATAAATGCCCGCGTCGAGATTGACGCGAATGGCCACCGGCAGCTTGCGGCCAAGGTCGGCGGCGATTTTCTCCAGTTGAAACATTTCATCCAGATGATCAATATGAAGAAACGCGCCTTCTTCCGCCGCCTGTTTCAACGATTGCTGGCTCTTGTACGGCCCGTTATAGATGATCTGCGGACCCGGCACCCCCAGCCCTCGCGCCCGTTCGTACTCCGCCTCGGAGACCACTTCCGCCCAGGCGCCTTCCTGATGGAAAACCGCGCAGACCGCGTTGAGATGATTGGTCTTGTACGACCAGGCGAACTGGACGCGCGGATACTGAAGCGAAAAAGCCTGTCGCGCCTGCCGATACTTTTGGCGAAGGGTTTTCTCGGAAAGAACGAAAAGCGGCGAGCCGTGCCGTTGAACCAGGCTGGCAACGGATACTCCGTCAATTTCATCCATGGGCCGGACCAACCCCCGGCGGCCAAACTTGTTGATCAGCCCGGCCACCTGGCGCTCGATCAGGGGTTTCTCATAGTGCTTCTTTGCAGCCATAACTCATCCCCAAAATTGCATCGCACAAATTTTCAACGCTCCGGCCGGGTTTGGCCGCCGATGTTACACAGTTCGCCGCGGCTTGACAAGTCGCCAAAAAGGGAAATGTCATGCGTGATATCCACCGAGTGCCGCACGAAAAAGACGCCGGCGCGGCATGATCGGAAAGCGCGCACTTTTTCCCCGAACGCCAATCGAAGCGCGGCCAGAGGCAGGTTTTGGCCGGCGCGCGCGGCCAACAACACCCAGGCGGGAAATCGCGGATTGATTTCCAAGAGATAGTAGCATCCGTCCTGTTGCGCTTTGAGGACTTCCAGCTCCAGGGGACCGCGCCAGGAGAGGCCCTTCATGATCCGACGACTGAACCGATCCAGTTCCGGGTCCTGCACCACTACGCCGCCGAATCCCTTGCCCTTTTCAGTGACCAACATCTTTCGCATGGAAACCGCGCCCACGCATCCGCCGCGGCCGTCGCCAAGGGCCACCGTGTTGTATTCATCGCCCTGAAGATACTGCTGGATCACGACGGGCAATCCCCAGGCCGATCTGATCCGGTTGAAATGCGGCAGGACTTCATCCAGACGGTTGGCCCGGAATGCCTCGTAAAACTGGCCCTTGACCATCACGGGAAACAACATTTGTCCGGGCAAATGCCGGATCATGGCGGGATCGCTCAGGTTGACCGACGGCGGCACCCGGATGCCGAATCGCGCGCCAAGCTCGCCGAGCTTGGTCTTGGCCCGGAGCCTGAATTGTTCTTCGGTCGGAAGAAAGGTGCGGATACCCAGCCTGGTCAGTTGCGGTGCCAGACGGATATAAGCCATGATCTCCACGTCCAAGGTCGGAATGAGCGCCGCCAAGGGGTATCTCTCGCAGATGTACGCCAGCCGGCTCAGAAACGATTCCGATCCTTCGGACGGATAAGGCATCTGGAAAACATGGTCCGCCGCGCCGGCCCAGATGCCCGCTTCAATGGCGTCATAGACCAAACCGACCACGCGGCCTCTGAAACCGCCTTCGCGCAGGCTCTGGATGACCGCAACACCGGGCTGCGGATTATCGCCCGTGTGCAGGCCGGACACCGCAACGTGCAAATCCGAATAATACTTGCGCGCGGCCATGAACGTCAGGCCTTTTCCCAGTTCAGCAGGCCGTAATCACTGAGCCGGTTGAGAAATTGTTCGAGATCGCGCTCCATCTCGTTGGAGTCCGCTTCGTACTCTTCCCTCATGAACTTGAGGATTTTTTCGATGCTGTCGCCTTCCTGAAGCTTGCGCAGGAGCGTGACTGCGGTGAGGTTGAGGTTGTAACCAAAGCCGCTCACCGGATCGAAGACAAAACCGGTCTCCGCAAGCGCCAGGCCGCGCAATCGCTCAAGATCAGGTCGGGATGTTTTCTTCAATGGACAACTCTCTGTTAAAGCCGGTCACCCGCTTACTGCTCCCCCTTTCAACAGGGACCCGGATGGATCAACTCTACCCCGGCCGCTTCGACCATGCAAGAACGGGAAACGGGCGCATCGGCTGCGCGCCATGTCCGTCGCCTCTGGAGCATTGACCCGACCGCCGTCCAACGGTCTAATCTCCATTTCATGAATCGCTACATGCAGCTCGCCATCGAAAGCGCGCTGGAGGGCGTACGCAAAAATCATGGCGGACCCTTCGGCGCCTGCATCACGCAAAATGCCCGCGTGATCGCGGTCGCGCACAACACCGTCCTGCGGGATCGCGATTGCACTTGCCACGCCGAAATCAACGCGATTCGGGCTGCCTCAAAAAAACTCCGCTGTTTCGATCTCTCCGCATGCGAACTCTATTCCACCGCCGAACCATGCCCCATGTGTCTGGCCGCCGTCTTCTGGAGCCGAATCCGGAAAATTCACATCGGCGTCGGGCGCCAGGTTGCCGCCCGATATGGATTCGACGACGCCCGGCTCCACGCCGAATTTCGTCTGCCGCAACATCGTCGTGTCATGGCCATCCAAACCGGCGTCATGCGCGAAGCGTGCCAAAACCTTTTTGCGGAATGGAAATCGCTGCATCGCGATCTCTATTGAAACAGCGTTTCCGGTCTTGTGCGGCATGAAATAATGCGGTAAGTTTTTCGGATTATGCCCACCGCTGATGATGTCTGGTATGCGATCGCCAACACCGAAGTGCTTCTTGCGCCCAAGCGATGCCTGGAGACCTTTGGCAACACGATCATCAATTACCATCTGATCACGGAAAAAATGGACGCCGCGAATGAGATCCGCATTCGCGAAGGACGCGTTCATGCCGAACGCCCGATGGTCCTCACCCCCTCCTATTTCGAGCATCTCCTCCTCGATGGTTTTGGCGAAGAAGCCCAGCATTATGTGGAGTGGCTTCACTCCCACGTTCAGGACCTCGCGTTCTTGAAATACGGATTTCGCTTTCGGAAAGAGGAGGTCCAGGAGTCCACCATCCACGAAAGCCTGGCGACGGCCAGCGCCCGCGTCAAATCACGCGTGGAAGAACTGGACGAGCCGATGACCGCCGTGATCAAGGGCGTGGACGATGCCTGGGAAATCTGCCTGTTGAAATTCGTGACCGACACAATCCGCGGTTCCGTTCCGCAACACGTCATGGACCTAAAAAAACGTCGGTTGCTGGAGGAAATCGAAGGCATTCCGCGCGCCGTCCGTGAGGAGATCGAACGCGACTTCCACGCCACCGGTTCCGATCCGGCGCGCATCAAGGCATTGGGGACCAAGCTGCGGCATTACGGAATATTCGAGAATTACGAAGATCGTTTTTACGAACTGATCCGCCGCACCGGGACATAACGAAACGCGAGGCGTCCCCCAGACGCATCGAGACAGGGCGCGTGACCTCCATTTCGGCGCTTTCTTGTCGCTCTGCTCAGCGCAGTCAAAGGCACTGCGCAAAGTTGCCTCCGGTCTCATTCTTCCCGAAAGATTGTCGCACGCGATTTCCAACAGCGATTCGGGGGCGACCGTTCGTACCACAATAAAAGATAAGAACATGACAGAAAAAGGGAGCGAATTTTTGTCGATTTTTCTTGTTTCATTTCTCGATGTTGCGCAAAGATACCTCCATGCGAGAGCGAGCTTTAGCAGAGTGCTATTGTAATCAGTCTGCGTAC
>JACQHZ010000420.1 GCA_016198745.1 Verrucomicrobiota bacterium | reverse complement strand
ACGCCGAATTGCCGCGATCCTGAACGAGCAATTGGCCGCCGTGGACAAGGCGCGCGCCGCCGCTGAGGCGCGGCTTGAATCAGTGAACTTCCTTCCCGCTGCTCTATTGCGGCAAGCCTTCAGCGGAGCACTCTGACATGGCCCGAGGGCGTCCCAGCAAGAACGGCAACGGTAACGGTCGCAAGCTGAATGGCCAAGGCTCGGTCAACGCCGCCGTCAAAGCCATTTGCGACGTGATGCGCCGCTCGAATTGCGCCGGGGCGATGAAATATGTCCCGGAGTTGACGTGGATTCTTTTTCTTCGCATTCTGGACGAACGCGAGGCGCGCGAAGCGGAAGAGGCGCAGGCGCTCGGTCTCCCCTTCGCCTCTTCGCTTGCCGCGCCGTTCCGCTGGCGTGATTGGGCGGACAAGGATTCCGCCATGCGTCAGGACAAGAACGCGAGCGTCTGGAAATTCGTTCACGAGGAACTGTTGCCGCATCTGAAGACATTGGAAAAACAGCCGGGAGCGACCGCGCGGCAAAAGGTCA
Source organism: Verrucomicrobiota bacterium (assembly GCA_016198745.1). Lineage (GTDB taxonomy): Bacteria > Verrucomicrobiota > Verrucomicrobiia > JABWAM01 > JABWAM01 > JACQHZ01. Next base: position 2,395 of record JACQHZ010000420.1, on the reverse strand, counting down.
TCAGCGAAGTCATGTCGAGCGTGGAGCGGAGCCGGATTGATTCGGAAAAGAACTTTCTCGACGTGCTCGACAAGGTTCACGACCTCAGCAACGACACGATTGACCAGACCCACGTTTTCACGCTCTCGCAGGTTTATGAAGGCTTGCTGTTGAAAATGGGCGAGAAAGGCAACGACGGCGGCCAATTCTTCACCCCGCGCGACACGATCCGGGTGATGATTCGCGTGGTGAACCCGGCGATCGGAAAAACGGTTTACGATCCGGGCTGCGGCACGGGCGGTTTTTTGGCCCAGGCGTTCGAGCACATGCGCGAGGAAGCGGAAAAAGCCGGGACGCTGACGGCAACGAAGTTGGAGTTTCTGAAGCGGAACACTTTTTTCGGACGGGAAAAGGACGACACGGTTTATCCGATCGCGCTGGCAAATCTGCTGCTGCACGGCATTGACGATCCTCACATCTGGCACGGCAACACGCTTTCCGGTCAGGAATCCTACGGAGAGCTTTTCAAAGGCGCGCCGCAGTTTTTCGATTGCGTGTTGATGAATCCGCCCTTCGGCGGCAAGGAAGGCAAGGAAGCGCAGACGGGCTTCGATTATCCCACGAGCGCCACGCAGGTTTTGTTTATTCAGCACGTCCTGAAAAGCATGCGGGACGCGAGCGTTTGCGGAATTGTTTTGGACGAAGGCGTTTTGTTCCGCACGAATGAAGGCGGCTTTGTGCAGACGAAGCGAAAGCTTTTGGAGGAATGCGCCGTTTACTGCATCGTGAGCCTGCCCGGCGGGGTCTTTTCGTCAGCCGGCGCCGGCGTGAAAACGAACCTGGTCTTTTTCCGCAAAGGCCAACAGACGGAGAAAATCTGGTATTACGATTTATCCGACGTGAAAGTGGGTAAGAAAAAGCCGCTCACGAAAGCCGCCTTTGAGGAATTTTTCAAATTGCTGCCGTCCCGTGGAGATTCGGAACGAAGCTGGACCATCGATTTTGCGAGCCGATTGGAAAAGGCCATGGAGGACGCAAGCCCCTTCCGTGAAAAGGCCACGCTGCTATTCGCGGAGGCCAAAACGCTCGAAGCAACTTTTCGCGAGAAACGGAAATCGAAAAGCCATGCGCCCGAAGCATTGAAGCAGGCGGAAGATGCCTGGAAGGTAGTCGAACGAGAAGCACGGGAGAATCAGGCCAAAGGCCAGGAAATTGAAGATGCGGTTTACGACTTGAAGGCCGTCAACCCCCACCGCAAAACCGAGGAAGACACCCGCACCCCGTCCGAACTCCTTGACTTCATTGGTGAGAAGGGGGCAGAAGCCGATGCCGCACTGGCCCGGTTGCGAAAGTTGGTTGTGCACACCGGCCCAGCCGTTGAAACACCCGACCGGATGTGAGCGCCAAAGTTTCCATGAAAAAAGGAGTCCATTTTTTTTCATCCAATCCTTTTCAACAACTTTCCTTGACGCAAGTCGGGGTTGACTTCCCGTGTGGTAAAATGAGATATCCTGATACTCGGATTGGGTATGCCACAAGCCGTACAAACCCACGCACACGTTGCCGAAGCTGGCGGGCGCCACACCCATGCGAGCCAGTGGATGCCGTCGTCGCTTTCCGCATAACACGCCGGGCCCAGCAGCACGGGGTCCTTGTATCGGGCAAATTGCCGGGCCATTGCGGGCGGCCAATCGGGGTTCATGCCCCAATGACAGGCATGATACCATAAGCGAAAATGACCTTCATCATGCAGCACCGTGCCGTAGAACAACGCGGAGAGATGGTCGGGCGCGTTCGACTCGATCGGGGATGGCGTCAACACCGGCTCGGCGCGGACTCGCGGTTTCGAGAGGTAAAGGCAAAGATTCTTCTTCAGCGGCAGCGAAACGTCGTCAATGGCGAGCAGCAGCGCCTTTTTCCATTTTCCCAAAACGAAAGTGGAGTGGTTCATCCACAGTTTGGAGTCCAGAGCCTGGCGAGCTTGGAACGTGTAATGAGGCGGTCCTTGTTGGCGACCGCGAGTCCCATGACGCGCGCGGTGGCGAGAATGATGCGATCCGCCGGGTCGCGATGAAAGGACGCGGGCAGGTGGGCGACTTCCGTGGCGATGTCCGGAGTAATGGACAACAACCGGACGGCGGCGGGATTGGCGGCCGCCCGCAACCAGTCCTGCAGGGGCAGATGCAGAATCACCCATTTCCGTTCTTGTGACGATCGTCACAAGAATTTGCATAATTGAGGATTGTTTTTTCATGTCGCCTATATGGCATCGAAATGGGACTGAACATAAGGGCAGGAATTGTCCCCCAATGCGGGTGATGGCGCCGTGAAGTTATGCCGCAGAAAGCTTTCTCAGTTGTTCCACAATTTGGATCATTCCTTCGGTGTCGAGGTGGCTTGGCGGAATCCGTGGGTT